>NZ_JBFUFK010000019.1:0-118883 GCF_056403475.1 Rhizobium sp. P2_G9
CGCCCATCGCGAAGAATGTTCGGCCTCATGTTCCGACACCATTCGAACGGCGCGGGCGCGGACTTCAGGGGAAAATTTGTTCGTCGTCTTGCTTGTCATAGACCCTACTTCTCACGAGTTGGGGTCTCCGGCAAAGCCGGGGCGGTTCATAGCCTTATGGAGACCACATTGGCATGACAAAATCACGCTATCGGTGGTCACTTTTACGGGCGCTACCGGCCGGGGCGATTCAGGTTGCCCAGCCCCAATCAAAGGAGGACTCATGTCTTCCCAGCACTCCCAGAAATGTCGATCAGCCGCATCGTCCAAAATCCTCGATGGCATTCTCGAGGATGCAGGTATGAAGAATTTCCGGAACGAAGCCCAGCAAACGATGAGAATGCAGGCGGCTGCCGTGCTTATCGGGCAGTTCCAGGAATATGGTCCTCACCCGAACGCGCCAGGTGACCGCCTCGAGCCACTTGATTTGGCCGGTTACCCTGCCGCCCCCGAGGCTGGAGATATCGTCTCCGCGGTGGAGAATGCATTCGCCCGTTCGGGCGAGTTGGACAGCAGCTACATATTCGTGTCGGCGTCCGGCCTTGACATCACGTTGGCGGGCTGGGCTTCATCGAAAGCCGAGATCTCTTGCTCTAACGCGATTGCCGCCGGTGTGAAGGGCGTCGAAGCCATTCGCAACGAGCTTTCCACGGCTCTTTAGCCGAGCCAATAGGCCCGGCCGCACCTCACTTACAGGAACCCTGCCCATGCCCAACTACTTTTTCAGTATAACGGATGGTGAGACCGTAACCCACGACATCAGCGGCACGGAGCAGGTCGATCTCGCCGCAGCGCGCCAGTGTGCCGAAGCCGCCGCCAGAAGCATGCTGGCTCAGCAGATCGAAGCGCGCGAAGATCTTAGTCGTGCAAGATTTGAAATCCATGATGCCAAAGGCGCTCTGGTTGACGCTTTTCCCGTGACGGACGCGCTGAAGGCTTGAGGCCGTGAAGAAGGCTCATGAGCAGACCGTCTGCTGGTGAAAAGCGCCGTGGCGGTTGTCGAGCCGGGACTGCTGTTGATGCTGCTGGCTGCATGAAGCCATCAATTTTTCTGCTCAGGATGGAACAGAAGCTTGAGCACGAGCGCCAGGACAATCGGCAGCCCGACCTCGTCGGCGGGGCTTGGCCATCGAGACCCGGCGCGGCTCTCTATACCCCCTCCATGCTGGCCAGAAGCGCCTTGATATCGGTAGTGGCGAAATTGGAAAACGTATCGGATACCGCATAGGGTAGCACGACGAGATCATTGTGACGTATGGCGCCGCAGGTGTAGACGACATTGGGGACATAACCCTCCCGCTCGGTAGGTTCCGGCCGTACCAGCGGCTGCACCGAACGCGCGAGAATCTTTGACGGATCATGCTTGTCGAGCAGGGTTGCGCCGATGGAATAGCGGCGTACGGGTCCGACGCCATGTGTCAAAAGCAGCCAGCCTTCGTCGAGTTCGATCGGCGAGCCGCAATTGCCGATCTGCACGAATTCCCAAGGATATTTCGGCGACATGAGGATGCTCCCGCCATCCCATGTATAGAGATCGTCGGAATAGACGAGATAGAGATTCTCGTTGTCCTGCCGGGCGATCATGGCGAATTTTCCGCCGATCTTGCGGGGAAACAGAGCCATGCCTTTGTTGCGCGCCGCGCTGCCCTTGAGCGGCGTCATGCGGAAGGAAAGGAAATCCGAGGTTTCGAGCAGTTCCGAGCGGATGGCAAGGCCGCTATAGGCGGTATAGGTCGCGTAATATGTCTTTTTCCCCTCATCTTTGAATTCGACGAAGCGCGCATCCTCGATGCCGTTGGATTGGGATGGCGTTATCGGAAAGATAACCCGTTCGCTGATGTCGCTGTCTTGTTCGAATGTCAGGCGGGTGGCATCGTCGTCGGCTAAGGCATCACTGACGGCCGGCAGCGATGCGAGGCGCGCAGGGGTATCGATACGGACAGCGCCGCTCGCGGCGATTTCGCCCGAACGGAAGGTCAGGGACGATATGTGCCCCTCGCCAACCGCCCGCAGGCTGAGGATGAACCGTTGCGCGCCCTCTGAAACGCCTGTCTGGTCTGGATGCATGACGATGCTTGGGTTGAAAAGGGCCGCCGCCTCGAACGAATATTCGTTCATGAAGTAGGCGCCGATCAGTTGTCTTTGCTGCTGGCTGAAGGCGACATGCCCGGAAAACGCCTCTTCCATCGACAGGGCTCGGGCCTCGAAGATGCGTAACAGGTTACGATGCCGCCCCTCGAAATTCTCCAGGACATCGGTAAGCTGGTTCTTTGTTTCACCGGGGTCGAGAGCCAGCACCCGTTCGACGATGTGGTCGGCCCGCGTCTTGTCGGTAGGGTTGAGGTCGCGTGGTTCGGTGGCAGGTTTGAAAGGGCGCACGATCACGCGTGCGGGATCGGGGCGCAGGTAAAGCGCCTGTCGGTTCAGGAATGCCGGATAGGTCAAGAATGCCTCGATGTCGCCTGGACGACGTTGCTTTTGATTGGGGATACCGCGGCGACAGGGATCAGGTTGCCTTGCCATTCATTCTTGCGACTGCGGTAAAGGTGGCGGATCTCGGAGCAGCTGATGAGATAGCAGAGGACGGATTCAGCCCCTCGGTTCTCGTTTGCCCGGTCATTATGCAATCCGTCGCGGCAGCTCCCGGTTTCCGCGTCGACCAGCGAAATTGAAAGGTCGTTGTCACCCGTGAACCAGCCGTATGTCCGAAACGCGGTCTCGCGCCAGTGGTTGTCCCCCGTGACATTCCATGCGGCGAGGCAGGCGGAAATCGTCGCTGTTGCCTCGAGCGGTTGCTGATCGAACGGGCGAGGGGATTTGCCGATATCGAAGAAGCCGTCAGTACCGACCGGCCTGAAATGTCCCCGCGGCGCAGTCTGCTGGGTCATGAGCCATGCCAGCGACCGCAGGCCGGCGTCGACACAATCGGATCTGCCGGTTGCCATGCCCGTTAGGATCAGTGCCTGCGGCAGGCGCGCATTATCGTAAGTAAGGCCTTCCTCGAACCACGGCCTGTCTTTCGTTTCGATCTGGGAGAGCCGTGAAAGCAGCCGGTTTGCAAGCCGGACGCGGAAATCGGCGGCGAAACTGTCCTGCGGTGCGGCTGCGCAATAGGGATCGAGGCCGAGCAGGGTGAAAGCCCATGCGCGGGGTGAGGTGAAGCCCGCGACCGCTGTCAGCGCCTGCGAGAACAGAGCGGCTGCCCAGCGCCGCCGGGCCGCGTCGGTGTCGTTGGATGCACAGGCGCCGAGCGCCCACAACGTCCGTCCGTGACTGTCTTCAGACCCCTGGTCTTCGAGCCATTGCCTGCCGAAACTCATGAAATTGCGGAATCGTCCCGTGTCCGGGTTCCAGGCATGTTGCACGAAGGCGGCGAAACGAGCGGTCATGATATCAGGCATGGGTTTCTCACCGCTCAGGCCCAGGGTGCAGGCCAGCAGAAGGGCGCGGGCGTTGTCATCGACGCAATAACCGTGGGTCCGATCCGGCACGGAATGGACGGCATGCTGCAAAATCCCGGTATCGTCGCACATGGACAGAAAATAGCCCATCTTCACGTCCGGCCTGACGGCGGATGTTTCCCGCAGATTTCCCCTGGGCGCCGATATCCACTGCCTGGATTGGCCGCGCAGGATCGAATTGAAAGTCGCAAGGTATTTTCCCGCAGTCCTCTCCCATGTCATCGACCGGCTGCTTTCATAAGCGCGCTCACGCATGTCCTGGCGCAGCGATGGGTCGCCGAGAACGCGGGCGATCGCCGCGCCGGTGGCGGCCGGGTCGGCGAAGGGAACGAGGATTCCCAATCCGTCGTCGAGCAGTTCACGAGCGTGCCAGTAGGGTGTGGAGACCACCGCTTTGCCGAGGCCGAAACTGTAGGCCAGCGTACCGGAGGTCATCTGCATCTCGTTCAGATAAGGCGTGACGTAGACGTCGCACATCGCAATGAAGACAAGCAGCCGTGCCTGGTCGACGAATTCGTTGAGAAAAATAACCTGGCGATCGACGCCGAGCGCTTTCGCCCTGGCTTGAAGACTCTCGCGGTAGGCTTCTCCTTCATCGCGCATCAGATTGGGATGCGTCGCGCCCAGAACCACATAGACCGCATCGGGGCAGGTCCGCAGGATCGCCGGCATGGCGTCGATCACCACTTCGATGCCCTTGTTGGGAGACAAGAGCCCGAAGGTAAGAATGACCGATTTCCCGCTGAAGCCGAGCTTCGCCTTCGCATCGTCCGGTTGGCTGAAAGCGACATCCGGAATGCCATGGGCGATGACATCGATCTTCGACGCCGGCACCTGGTAAACCGTCTGCAACAATTCGCGTCCCTTTTCCGCCATGACGACGACACGGGAGGAGGCAGTGGCAATCTGCTCCATCACCATGCGCTGCATCGCATCCGGCTTCGACAGAACGGTGTGGAACGTCGTGACGATCGGCATCCGCAAGTGGGATAAAAGTGCCATGACATGGCTGCCGGCCTGGCCGCCGAAGATGCCGAATTCGTGTTGCAGCGACACGATGTCGTACCTGCCCGCATTGAGGTGATCGGCGGCCCGCTCGTAGTCATCGACAATATTGTCGCGGATTTCGAATTTAACCTCGGGCGGCCAGGAATAGATGCGATCGCCATCCCTCATGGCGACGATGCCTGTTTCAATCCTGTCGGGAGACAGGGAAATCGCCCGGCTGAGATCACTCGTGAAGGTGGCGATGCCGCAGCGGCGCGGCAGGGAGTTGCCGATAAAGCCTATGCGCTGAATCATGTTCATAACCGTTTCTCCATATCGGAAATCATGCATCGCTCTCACTTGAGGCGAGAGCGATGCATGATTTCCCTGGCGCTCTTCGCTGGATAAGCGGACGCGCTTTCGCTGTTCAAAAAAATAATGATCGTGTCAGAATGCTTCGCCCGCACACTGCAATTTGCTGACGAAAGTGTCCCTCCGATGCGCGAATCCGGATGCGAACCGCGTGCTGTTTTTTTGAGGGAGAACCCTGACCTTGGTCCGACGAGAATTGGGAATGGAGGAGGGGTCGAGAACGGCCACGCTCCGGATAAGCGCTATGAACAATTCATTTTCTGTAGCAATCCCTTCCTGGAAGCGATCAATCAAAAAGCGAGCGCCGTTCTCCCGTTGTCTGTTGTGCCATGCGGTGGCGACATCGTACATGCCGGCAGTGTCAAGCACGCGGGCGAGCATGTTCAGGTCTTTGGATGTGAGATATTGTCGAATAGGTGCGGAAGACATCGTGTCCTCCTTCGGTTGGGGCTAGGGTTTCAACCCTAAAAAGCAGCGCCCGCTTCAAATGCTGCTAACAACCAACAATGCGCTTACGCGCGGAGATAAGCAAGGAATCATTGTCGTAAACGTGAGTTGCGCTTTCCTTTGGCGTCGGCAGGAAGGGTTTTATCGTGGTCGCCCACAGCGCAACTCTTTGACGTTCCATGTCCTGGCTGGACGTTTATGCGCGAGCGTTTGACGGCCGGTCTCGCATCAACTGGTGGTCGTTGCATCGCCGAACCAGGGGAGGTAGGCGGTCATTGTGCCGCGCTGCCCGGATCCGCAACAAGCCTTGGCACGCCTGGATGACCTGCGACAATAGACATCCCCTTGGATAGGGCCGCCATCACCGCTTAGTCAACCATAGATAGCAGTGGGTCGTCGGAACGCTTGAAGTTCCGGTGCGGCGTTCACTCGTCGAATATCTTCTTGCCGTGACCGAGATCAGGCAAAACATGACCATGCGAGGTCGTGTGGAACAAGCGGTCTCCGCTTCCGTTCAGTTGGAAGATAGCAAGGAGCGCGAAGATGGCAACACAGCAAGAATTGCAGGAACAACTCACAGACCTGAAAGCGGAAATCGTCGACCTGTCGCAGTCGATCGCATCGATTGCCTCGAAAAATGCGAGTGACGCACTCGACTACAGCACACACGGTCTACGCGACGCAGCACATCGCGTCGAAGACCAAGGGCGAGAAATGGTCGCAGTGGTGCGGGACAATCCTGGCACCGCGTCCACCATTGCAATCTCAGCCGGTCTCCTCGGGCTGGCCATTGGATATGTTATTGGCGGAGCTCAGACGTCAACAAGCAGGCGATAAGGTTTTTGGTGGGCGGCAATTGAAACGCACATTGCCGCTATAGAGTTGAAAACCCTGCCCCAATCACCGCCGAATTGTCAAAGCTGGGTCAATGCGAAAGACCTGTAACAGGCCTCGGCGCGGCAATATGATCCTAATCAAATCGGCAGCAGCTTGGCTTCAAAAGACCAAATCAGAGAAAAGCTCCTTGATCGTCAATGAAGTCAATCCTCCTTGCGCGCTCCTATCGTCCGATGCGGAATGGGGAACGTTCGTCGTGAGTGACAGAAAATTCCCCTATCCATTCATGGCGCGCCTAGTTCGTCGGCTGAATATCCATAGGAAAAAGGTCGTTGATCTTATACGCCACTTCCGTGCGGTTGGTGGCTTTGACCTTCCGCATAATGTTGCGGACGTGAACTTTCACGGTACTTTCCCGCATGTTGAGCTCATAGGCAATAATCTTATTGGCCTTTCCGCGGCGAAGAGCATCGACGACTTCGGTCTGCCTCACGGTGAACATGCCCGAAAGCGGGCGGGGCGCCGGGAATGCAGTATTCAGAACATGGCGCATCGAAAGCAGGCTGCTGGCCGGCACGAAGATTCCGCCTGCCATTGCCAGTGCGATCGCCTCGATGCAAACGTCTATGTTCACCGAGGAGGGGATATATCCTTTGGCGCCACATTCGAGCGCTCGCACGATTTCCGCGGGATCATCCGAATCCGCAAGTATGACGATCGGTGCGGCGAATTCCGACGCGAGCGTCTGGATCTCTTCGGCGACCACGCGGTCTGACATTCTGGTGCTGCCGATGTTCAAAAGGATCGCCGCGGGCATCACCTCTTCATCGCGCCTTCGCCATTCCTCCACGGAATCCACCGTCAATACCGCAACATCGGCGCGCGTTGCCGTGATGCATCGCGCAAGGCACTGCCGATCAAGGGCACGATTATCGATGATGACGATCAAAAGCTCACGCGTTCCAGTCGCGGGTGAAATGGACGAACTGCGAACTGTGCTCGAATGATCCAGTCCATTGAGCGGGATAGTCTTCGTCTGAATATTGTTTTCGTCAGTTATCATTGTAGAGTTCATGGCTTTCTCGCTCCGATAACCCAAAAGGTGTTAGATTTGTCGCTCTTGATTATTGAGGTCATTATCTTTTTCACTCGTAACCGCATCATTGCGCCGACGACTCAAGTTCGGAATTAAATAAAATTATCCATTAGTGGTTTATTACATAATCCGAATTGGTGCTGTGGTACAGAGCTATTAATAATAAATTTCTTCATGCGAGATTTTGCGAAAGATAATTCTCCCCGCCTGCGATTGAGCGTACTTTTTGACTTTTTAGGCGCTAAAGATAATCTTCAGGAAATGCATAAAAACTTGATAGCGTACATTATTCAATCCTTTTTTTCGAAGCGCCAATGCGCCCGTCCAATGCGATTTTCAAAAGTCGGCGGTTTAAGGTGAGGTTGATCATTCACGCGGGTGTGCTGATCGTTGCACTATCCGTTGAGCCATCGTGACCCCCAAGAAATGTTCAAGGAGCGTGGCTTTCGAGTGGATCGTCGCACCGTCCACGACCTGTAAAGAAATTGCCCCTCAGCCGGACACGCTGGTGCGCGCCTTTTATGCCGCTTGCCTCACGTTCGCCGATAAGAGAAAATGAGTCTCGTCTGTCGATGCCCGTCGCCTGTCGCTGGCCATCATCGTCATTGGCAAGGGTGGGGTATGATATCGGTTACCCGAGTCGAAAGGGATAAGATGATGGAAAAGCCTAGTTCCAAAGAATTGAAGGTCCTGAACCTTTTTGCCGGCGATGCGATAGTGACCGCTAACTCCCTCTCCAAGGTTGGCTTGAAAACACTTCGCAATATGATGAGCAATGGGTGGATTGAGCGAGTTGACGGATATCGAATAACCGGCCGGGGCAAACGCGTGTTGAACCCAGGGCTCTGTGATTAATTGTCGGCGAGATCCAAGGTCATCAATCGTAACAGCGATCCACTCAAACCCCCGTCCGGCGCTGCCGCAGGCCCAACACTAGGCTCGGTGTCAGGACTGTTTCGATCGCCGGATCTGAACAGCAGGGCTGCAGCTCTATGAGTGGCCCGCGGACCAACGCAAGATATCCTGTTTGCGCATCCATCACGTGGGACGTAGCCCAGGCTCAGGACTATTGCGTGGAACATAAGCGACTGGTCGCAGTTGTCAAAGCGCGTGACAAGGATGTGAGACCCGGGCGTTTATCGCCCCCAGCTACAGTCAATAGTGTGCCTGGAGCCACCATTGCTCGCTGACTTGGCGACTATGATCTGTCACCTCATTCGATTTCGTGGGCGCAAATCTTCCCCTCGACGGTTAATTCCTGCCGATCGTGTCGGCGGCTCTTCGAAGCCCCACTCAAAAGAAAAGTGCCATGTTAGATGAGGACAAAAGAGATTTGACGCCAGACGTTGCTGATTCAAAAGTTGTTTCAGCCACGCAAGCCAAGCCGCTCAACCTGCCTTCCGATCCCATTATCGTTCTGCTCTCGGTTCTGGTTGGGCTCGCCGTCCTCTGCATCGCCTACGTGGCAGCCGAGATCGTATTGCCGATCGTTCTGGCGCTCGTTCTCAAGCTGCTGTTCCAACCGGGCATGCGATTGCTGGAGAAATTGCGTCTTCCGCGAAGCCTTGCGGCATTGGTACTGATCCTTTTCGTCTTCGGCGCCATTGTCGGCATTGGAGCTGCGATCTCCGGCCCTGCGACAGAATGGGCCGCCAAACTGCCGGAGGGGATTCCCAGGCTGCAGGAGCGCCTGAAGTTCCTGGATGAACCCGTCAGAGTTTTGCAGACATTCCTGCATAAGATCGACGGCTTGATGCAACAGGGGTCGGTGCCAGGTGGCGGCTCGGGTGCAACCATTGCTGCTACGCTTTTTGCCGGTACGACACACTTCGCTGCCAGCTTCTTCGAGACGATCATCATCTTGTTTTTTCTGCTCGTATCCGGAAGCACCTTTCTCAGACGCGCCGTCGAAATATTACCCAATTTCAAGGAAAAGCGGCAGATCGTCGAGTTGTCGCAGGATGTCGAGAAAAACATCTCGGCCTACCTGGTTACCATCACCGTGATGAATGCCAGCGTTGGTCTTGCGACGGGCATTGCCATGTGGCTGACCGGACTTGGTGACCCGGTCCTGTGGGGCGTTGCCGCCTTTTTGCTCAACTACGTCCCGATCATGGGACCGCTGCTCGGCGTTGGGATTTTTCTTCTTGCCGGTCTGCTGGTCATCGACACGCTTTGGATGGCGCTTCTGCCGGCGGCGCTTTATTGCGCAATCCACGTTGTCGAGGGTGAGATCATCACGCCTATTCTGCTCGCCCGGCGCTTCACGCTCAATCCAGTGCTCGTGGTCATCGCGTTGATCTTCTGGTTCTGGATGTGGGGCGTACCAGGAGCGATTCTCGCGGTGCCGATGCTGGCAATCACCAAGATCGTTTGTGATGGCGTTCGCCCGCTCGCTGCCATCGGGCATTTTCTAAGTGGTGAGGAGTAATGCAATGCAGCGCCATCATTTTGGCGTTGGTTGAAACCAAGCTGTCGCCAAGAAACGGAGAATGCGATCGTTCCGAGAGTTTTCACAGCTACCTCGGAACCGCCTGAAGGTGATTGAGATTTTTACTTTTACACGAATGCTTTCAATCGATTTTCCGATAGAAATGTCAGAGATTTTTGAAACCGAAATCTCGCCTAAGAAATATTTTTTAGGCTGATTACGAGGGAAATTATGTTGTTTTATTTGGAAAATACCTTGTTTTCCGCATCATCATCGTCGTTGTCCCGCAAATATTTTCCGCGCTGCCTGAACAATACAGGGAATTGTACGTTATCGGACAGTCCAAAGGAGGGTGCGATGATCGATAAACGCGAAGATAATATACTGACGCTTCAACTGCGAGCGGCGTTGGAGCGCGAGTTGTTGAACGTTCGTCCTCTCCTGATGCGCCTGGCGTTACGGCTTTCGCGAAACGGCTGCGACGCGGAGGACCTTGTGCAGACGACGATGCTCAACGCTCTCGGAGCACTCGCGCGGTTCCAACCGGGAACCAGCATGAAGAACTGGACCGGCAGGATCATGAGAAACTCGTTCATTAGCGGCTACCATCGACTTCGCCGGGAGCCGAACGTCGACGATGAGGTCGCCGCGATGAGCGTCCAGGTCGCGCCGTCCCAGGAGTGGGCAGTCCGTTCAAACGAGTTGCGGGCCGCGCTGGACCAACTTCCATCCACCAATCGCGACGCCGTGATCCGGGTCGCGATGGGGCACAGCTACAACGACGTCGCAGCCAGCTTGGGCTGTGAGCTGGGAACGGTGAAAAGCCGCGTCAGCCGCGCGAGACACTCCTTGACAGTGGCCCTGGGCAACGCGTCGAACCACGACGCCTACAGCGCTTGCTTATGAGAAACGGCAGACGATCATCGCAAACCTGCCAAATGAATCTGCCGGGCGATCAGGCCAACTCCCAGGAGACTGCAATGTTGAAATTCACACTCGCTGCCGCGCTGGTCGCGAGCATGTTTGCGATCCCGGCGCTGGCGATGGAAACCACGTGCGACAACGCCTCTATGGGGATGATGAAAACCCAGATGGAAGGCATGAAGGACAAGGCGATGCAGGACAAGGCGATGAAAGAAATGGACATGGCCCGGGTGTCGATGAAGGCCAACAAGGTAAAAGACTGTAAGATGCACATGGCAAAGGCCATGAAGGTCATGAAGTAGCATTCGGTCAGCGGCGAGGTCTCAGAAGGGCCTCGCCATCTTCGGTGTCCAGTTTGCTGGGTGGCGCGAACTTGGTCGTTTTCGCCGTCCGAACGTGAGATCACTCGAATCTGTGCCTATGTCGGGAGGTTTCGTCTGACAGATAAATGCCCGCATGTCCATGGGACATCGAGGTCGCGGCGCTTGACGTATTCCGGGGCGAACTATCTCGACCTTTTGTCTCATTGGAGCACGGGTAGCTTCGCCTGATCCGCGACGCGAGATCGGTCAAAAATCCCCGCCAGGGGGTGCATCGGGTGTGGCGGTAAACCGCCAGAGGAGAGCGGACCCTCACCGTCCTCGTTCGGTCTGCCCTGCACCGGACCACCCGAGCTGCCCCCGCCGACGATAATGGCCGCGATGACCAACGAACATCGACGCGGAAAGGGAGTTTACGCGCCTGAATACTTACGCGCGAGCGATATTACGGTCCGATATCGGACAGAGGATTCGGGTGCTGGCGAGGCCTCAATTCTGCCGATAACCGACTGATGTCCGATACCGGACAAATTTGATAGCGAGATTACTCGGGCTTTGCGATTACCTTTAGCGACACGACGCGAGGCGCGACGGCTTTGCGAGATCGTCCGTCATCACTCCCGTTCAAGGTCTGCCGCAGCCAGCCGCCGGATTGATCGGGACACGCAGCAACCGACCCCGTCAAAAGCCCATGAGGCGCCTGTATTCCGCCTCCGGCGCGCCATACGAATCACCGGCAAATTTGATCAGGCCTGGGCGGTCGAGTACTCTGATGCGGCTGCGTTCGGCCTTGATGAGACCCGTGCCTTCCAGCAAGGGGAGAGCCTCCGTGACGCTCTGGCGGCGTACCGCCAGCATGATCGCCAAAAATTCGTGGGTGAGAATGATGGTGTCGCCGTCCACACGGTCATGGCACATCAAAATCCACCGCGCGAGGCGCTGGTCGACATGCTGGGTAGCGTTGACGAGGGCGGTATACGAGGTTTGCACCGACATTGTCTGCGCATAGCGCGTCAGCAGATTCCGCAATGTGAGGCTCTCGACCATCACAGACGAGAGCAGACCAGCGTTGAGGCGATAACCGCTACCCGCCACCTGCATGAAGATCGAAAAAGGTGCGGACGGTGCATTCAGCACCGAAGCCGTCGACACCATGCCCTCGCGCCCGACGATGCCGATTTCCGCCCGTTGCACGCCACTTTCGAATTCGAGTACGATCGATCCGATTCCGCTCTCGATGAAATAGCAATAATCAGCGATCTGACCCGGAGCTGCCAAAGCAAGCGCACGTGGGAGTTCCACATGTTCCATCTGCGGCGACAGCCGGCCGAAGTCAGCGTCGGACATATTGGCGAGGAGGCGGTTATTGGTTGGAATTCTATCCGGGTAGGCCATCGCTCTTCCTTCATGAGGGCAAGAGCAAATGGGTCTCCTAGCCGTCCACGCCATGGAGTTGTGAACGATAGGACTTGCATACCCGACAATGGTGTCGGGTTTAAGGCCGCGCAAAATCGCTTACAAGGGGAAGGGTGGCTGTTGTCCGATATCGGACACAAGTCGGAGGGCTCTTATCTTCGCCGGACCGCAGGGTTCTGCTGCATGAACAGGTTGAAGATAATTAAAGTCATGGCCTACGTTCGGACCTGCGCGGCATGACCCAGCGGCCTCGCCCCGCCGCATAGAGCGGGGCGACCGAAGTCATGCCCTGCCGGCATTGTCATCTGTCAGCTCGAAAAATCGCATATAAGAAGCCGTCATCGACGCCCAGGCAAGGAACGGCATGAGCATCATTCCGGTAAGAGCCTGTGTCGGCGATAGCGCTGGCTGAGCGTAAGCATTCATCGCGCTATTGTCGATCTGAGGTTCCGCCGATGCTATGTCTCGGGGAGACAGAATTTCTGTTGGCGTGATGATGCCGGTGGGGATGGGTTGTCCGAGGTTGAGTGAATTTTCCATGATCGAGTCCTTTCTTGAACTGCGACGGTGCAACACCACCGGACTTCGAAAGTTCCTACTTTTGTTGCGCTGCAACGGAACTGTTCGCGGGCCATGGGCTGGATCGCGGCGCCCTTTAGGCGACGGCAGGGACATCACTTGAAGACTTCATCATCGGCTCGATCCGTGAGGCGATCGAGGAAGAATTGCGGTGACGGCGGAGCAAGGCGTTCTGTTCGACGGCTCGAATTTCAATCCGCCGACGCGGCGGTGAAAACGGCTTTTTGAGCAGCGAAGGCACGCTTGTAGGCTGGTCGGTCTTCGCCGCGGGCGACATAGGCGGAGAGGTTTGGATAGCCGTCCAGCAGGCCTGAGCTTTTCAATCTGATAAGCACCGAGATCATTTCGAGGTCACCGGCGCTGAAGGCGCCGTCGAGCCAATTGGCATCGTCAAGGCGCGTGGAAAGTTCTGAGAGCCGCGTACGAATGCGTGCCTCGACAAGCGGCAGGCGTTCCTTGTGCCAGCTCCTGTCTCCCTCGGCCAGTATCGCGACTTCGCGATCGACGATCGTCGGCTCCATCGTCGAGACTGCGGCAAACATCCACATGATCGCCCGCGCCCGGGCATCGACATCATCAGGCAGGAGGCCTGCATGGCGCTCAGCGATATGCAACACGATCGCGCCGGACTCGAAGAGCGCGAGATCACCTTCCTCATAAGTCGGGATCTGTCCGAAAGGATGGAGCGCAAGATGCGCGGATTGCTTCATCGCCTTGAACGACAGAAGACGAACCTCGTAAGGCTGCCCCACTTCCTCCAGCGCCCAGCGCACGCGCATATCGCGCGCCAGCCCCTTGCCGCCATCGGGCGACCGTTCAAAGGCGGTAATCGTGATCGTCATCTTTGCTCTCCGTGGCTTGTCCGTCTTGAAGACGCGTGGCGGGACTGGATCCCGACACGGCATGCTCAGGATAGTTTTGGCGGTCCGTGCAAACGGGGCTCAAGGATGTGGCCCTGTGGCTGTTGATGCGTGGTTGCCGGTAAGGTGAAGCATCTTCCGCACAGATTGTCAGTGAACGCCGACAGAAATTCAGCCGACCAGAACCAGCCCGCCATAGCGGCTGACCTCTTTTTCGATCTCCGCAACCAGCGTATCAAGCGCGGGGTTTCGCACCTTTCTGGCGCGGCGCACGACATAGGCGAGTGCTGGCGGCGCCGGCAGGCGATTGGCGATGATCGTCATTTCGGGGCGCAGGTGACGCTCGCTCAACAGCGCCACGCCCAGGCCCGACATGACCGCGGCGACGATGCCCGCCGCGCTGGCGCATTCGAACACCGTCTCGAGCACCAATTCGCCGTCCTGGGCGATGTCCAGTGCCCATCTGCGATAGAAGCACTCGTCGTCGAAGGAGAGGAAGGGTACGGGACCGCTGTCGCGGAGCGGAAAGTCCGCATGCTTCACCCAATGGAGATCTTCACGGAAGAGAACGACATCCGTTGGGCGAACCTCGTGGGCGAACACCTGCACGATGGCCGCATCGAGCTCGCCACGCTCCAGCATGGCCCTGAGAACCAGGCTCATCCGCACTTTCGTGCGGACCGAACATCGGGATGGAGCCGGCGGAAACGGCCGAGGATGCGCGACAGATCGGTCAAGGTCGTGTCTTCGGTCAGCCCAAGCGCGATACGTCCCGCGAGTGGCGTCTTCGTCAGGCTGAGAAGCGCCTCGTCATGCAGGCCGAGAATGCGCCCGGCATAGTCGAGCAGATCTTCGCCGGCGGCGGTGAACATCGCCGCGCCGGCCTTGCGGCTCAGCAGTTCGCAATCGAGGCTGGTTTCCAGCCGTTTGATCTTGTGGCTCACGGCGGATTGCGACAGGCCCAGGGCCTCGGCGGCCCGGGTGACTCCGCCATGGCGCCGTATCGCGTGGAGCGCACGCAAGGCGTCGATTTCCAGACGTCGGCTGTTCAGCTCGGTCATGCCGGCTCGATCCCGTGTGAATGATTTTGGATCGATCATGCCACTGACGAGCGATTTTCGCAAAGGCGTATTCCTCAATCGACATAAAATTCACGCCTCCATCGAAATTTGTCATGTGCAATCGAAGACGCCGCAGCCTATTGCCTGGCTGGTAAACATATCCTCCGAGAGCACCATGACCGACCAGCCTCTATCCCAGCCCATGCCCAATCGGCGCCGTTTTCTGTGGCCGATCATGGCGACACTGCTGGTGATTGGCTGGAGTTCCGGTTTCGTCGGCATACGCTATGCGAGCGAGGAAGCAAGCGTGCCGCTACTCCTGTTCTGGCGAACGCTTTTGTCGGGGGTGATCCTGTTGCCCTTTGCTCTCACCGTAGGTCCGCGCATGCGCCTGCGAAGCGTGCTGGAGCAGATGGTGTTCGGCGTCATGTCGGTGTTTCTCTATCTGGGTGGCTTTGCCCTGGCGATCGAACAGCGCGTGCCGACCGGATTGGTGGCGCTGATTTCCGACCTGCTGCCGCTGGCGATCGCATGCCTGTCGCAACCCGTGCTGGGCGAAAAGCTGAGCCGGCGGCAATGGTTGGGAACGGTGATTGCAGTGGCTGGCGTGCTACTCGTGTCGTTCGATAGCCTGAGCTTCGGCAAGGCGCCGGCATGGGCCTATGGCGTTACGGTGGCGTCGATGCTGGTTTTTGCGCTGGCCTCGGTTCTGCATAAGCGGCGGCCGACGCTACACATGCCGGTGCATCAGAGCCTCTGCATTCATACGCTGACCGGCTCGGTCCTATTCGGTGCATGCGCGATGGCACAAGGCAATCTGGCGCCGCCGATGACGATCAACTTCGCCATCGGCATGGCGTGGCTGGTGCTGTTTGCAACATTCGCCGCCTATTCGATCTATTACACCAGCTTGCGCCTGTTTCCCGTCGCACAAGTCAGTGCCGCGATCTATCTCAGTCCCCCAGTCACCATGCTTTGGGCCTGGGCCTTGTTTTCCGAGCCGCTGACGCCGGCCATGTTCATCGGACTCGCGGTCACACTCGTCGGGGTCTGGCTGACGTCGCGCGGCTGAGGGCGAGGGGGCTCTTGAGGACAAACAGAGACGCTCGCCCTTCTGGGAAACGCCTCTGTTCCGATACCATGAGGTCCGCTTCTTCGGGCGTCGTAACCTATCCGACCACTTCGTAGCGGGCACGGCTCATGCTGACCAGGCTCGCCGCTGCCGCGCAGCCGGCCGATATGACGATGGCGAATTCGAGCGCTATCGACAATGGCAGCGCTGCGAAGATGATCGACATGGAGATGCCGCCGAGGGTCTGGCCGAGGAGCCGTGCTGTGCCTTGCATGGCACCGGCCGCGCCGCTTCTGGCTTTCGGCGCCGAGAGAAGCAGGATGCGGTTGTTCGGCGTCTGGAACAGTCCGAAACCGAGGCCGGCGATCACCGTGCCGATGAGAAACGCAATGCCGTGCGGGTCGCTCGGACCGAAGCCGGCCACCACCAGGCCGAGGGCCAGCAGCGCCCCGCCGATGGCGCAGAGCCATGCCGTCTTGACACGGTTCGCCAGACGTCCCGAAATCGGTGCGATGACCGCAGTCGCGGCAGGCCAGGGCATCATGTAGAGACCGGCCAGAACCGGCGTCATGTGCATTGTGTGCTGCAGGTAGAAGGGCAGCGCAATATAGCTCAGCATCTGGCCGCAGAAGCAGGAGATCGAGGCGATGACCGCCACGCGGAAGGCTGGCGTCGCCAGGAGGTCCGTCGGAATGAGCGGAGTGACGCTCTGCCGCTCGAGGCGTAGCAGCACAACGAGGCAGAGGAGTGCGGCGGCGATGAGCACGGCCCCGCTCACCGGTGCAGTCGCAATCCGGTCGGCGCCGCAGAAGAACAGGATGAACATCAGCGTGTTGGCAAGCAGCGCCCTGGCGTTCAGCCTGCGCCTGACGCCGTCGACTTGACCCAAGAGACCGCCGCCGAGAAGAACGACGATGCCGAGCGGTATATTGACCGCAAACAGCCAGGGCCACGTGGTGACGGACAGGATGGCGCCGGCAATGCCGGGACCGGCGGCGGAAGAGATCGCGATGACCATGGCATTGACGCCGATGATCGGACCCAGCATGTGCTGCGGCAGAGCCGAGCGCAGGTTCATCATCGCCAGAGCCATGATCGCGCCGGCGCCAAGGCCTTGTGCAAAGCGGGCCAGGATCAGCAGCGGAAGATTGGGTGCGAAGGCACAAGCCGCCGAGGCTGCAGTGAACAATGCAACCCCGATCAGGAAGATTCTGCGCGCGCCAAAGATTTCGCCCAGCGCGCCGCAGGGGAGGATGGCGACGAGCACCGCCAGTTGATAGGCCGAGACGACCCAGACGGTACTATGCGCTTCGGAATGCAGCGACAGCGAGATCGAGGGCAGGGCGACATTGGCTATGGCGCCGTCCAGGACGACGAGGACGACTGCCAGCAGCAACATGGCAACGGCCAGGTACCGCCGAGGCAAGGCCAGGCCGTCCTGAGACATTGGTTCAGTGTATGTGAGAGACATGGGAACTCCCGGGGTTTGTTGGATGCCGACAAATTAGGTCTCGCCAACTCCTTGCGCCAGACGCAACGCAGTCAATTGACTGTTGCGTATAGCGCCATGCATGACTAGAATTGCGCCATGTCTGATCTGGATCTCAATCTCCTGGTGGCACTGGATGCGCTGCTGCGCGAGCAGAGCGTATCGGCCGCTGCGCGCCGGCTGGGACTGAGCACATCCGCCATGAGCCGGACGCTGTCACGCTTGAGGACGGCTTTAGGCGATCCGATCCTCGTGCAGGCCGGGCGCGGCATGGTCGCGACGCCGCACGCTTTGGCAATTGCGGCAGAGGTGCATGCATTGAAGGAGGCCGTCGAGACGGTGCTCAGTCCGCCATCGACCGTGGAGATCCGCAATGTACGGCGCCAGTTCACCATCCGCGCCAACGAAGCCTTCGTGCTGATCTTTGCTGCAGGCCTGAGCGCCGCCGTGGCAAATACGGCGCCAGGGGTAAGGCTTCGCTTTGCGCCGCGATCTGACAAGGATGTCCAGGCCTTGCGCGATGCGGTCATCGATCTGGATATCGGCGTGCTGCCGGCCGATAGCGGGGAGTTGCGTTGCCAAGCGCTATTCCAGGACCGGTATGTCGGCCTCGCGAGGGCAGGGCACCCGATCTTCGAAGCCGATCCGATCACGGCCGAGCGCTATTGCGCCTGGGGCCATGTGCTGTTTTCGCCGCATGCGGACTTCACCAGCCAGATCGACATGGCGCTCGCCGAACTGGATCTTGTTCGCGATGTCCGTTTGATCGTGCCAAGTTTTCCGGCGGTGATCGCCGTCGCGTCGGCATCCGACCTGATCGGTTCGGTGCCGAAATCCTATTGCAAGTCCGCCGCGACAGCCGAGATCAGAACTTTCGACCTTCCGGTCTCCGTGCCGGGCTTCAACATCGTCCAGGCGTGGCATCCCCGCATGGACGCAGATCCCGTTCATCGCTGGCTGAGGGCACTGATTTTCGAGACGTTCAAGTCGATGAACTGAAGGCGTGGGCGAGAGACAGAAGGTTCCCTGACATCTCGCCTCCGAGGAAATTGCGGCAATCAAACAGTCGCGATCTCTTTCAGTGCCGATACAAGAACTGCTTGCAGCGATTGCGGATTTCTGCCGGCAAGGCGTTTGACGTCTCCCGTGACGATGTCGAAGCTGCCATTGGCGAATTGTCTTTCGATATCGACAACGGACTCGACATATTCAGGGGGAATCCCGGCCTGCGAATAGACTGTTCGGAGCGAATCTTCATCCATCACCTCGAACCACCGAAAGTGGAGTACGAACTGACCGAGGTCGGGCGCTCACTGATAGGGCCGCTCAAGGCTTTGGCGGACTCGGCGCTTGATAAGCGCGGACACATCGAAGCCTCCCGAACACGGCTCGACGAGGCTCTTTGATCACCATTCCCGATAGACGTCAGGCAGACTTCCGCAACATCAGTTCCGCCTTGAGAAGTATCCGCTCCTGGCTGAGCCTGATATCGTCGATCATCACATCCTCGCCAAGCTTCTTCAGCAGCAGGCCGATGGCGAGGCGGCCGATCTCGTTGTAATTCTGGGCGACGGTGGTGATGGGCGGGCATGTATAGCGCGACAGCGGATGGTCGTCATGTCCGGCGACGCGGATATCGAAGCCCGAGCCATGGCCGATCTTCAAACCTTTTTCCCAGGCGGCGGCAATGACGCCGAAGGCCAAACGGTCGTTCGCGCAGACAATGGTGCGGCTTGGAAAGCCGGACTTCGATTCAAGGATACGGTTCGTTTCCTGAAACGCGAACTCTTCAAAGTCCCATGTCGCGACCTCCGGGGTCTCGACGATCTGCGCATCGAGGCGCAGTCGGTCCATCGCCTCGACATAGGCATTCTTTCTCTCGGTCGCGTTGATATTGACCTTCGGCATGCCAAAGAAGCAGGGCGGCTCGCCGGACCTGCAGAGATAGTCAACGATCAAGCCAAAGCTTTGGCGATTGTCCGTGCCGACGAAAGCCGCTTCGTCATCAAACGGGGTATCGACATAAACCAGGGGAATGTCGCGCCCGAGCTGTTCAAGGGCGGAGTTTCCCGCCTGCTTGCCGATGGGTGCGACGATCGCGCCCGCGACATTCATCGATCGAAAGGTCTTGATCGCTTCCGCCTCGATATCGGGCCGGCCATCGGAGGACAGGACGAAGGCAAGGAAACCCGCCTCGCTGGCGATGGCCTCGATGCGCCGCGTCAGCGCCATGAAGAATGGATCCAGCGAATTCGGAATGACGATGCCGATAATGTTGCTGCGGCGGCGATTGAGGTTGACGGCGAACATGTTGGGACGGAAGCCTGACTTCTTCAGCGCCTCCTCGATCGTATCGCGGGTCTTCTTGCGGACGGACGAAGGGTCGTTGAAGTATTTTGAGACTGTCGGCCGAGACAATCCGACGAACTCGGAAAAATCCTCCATTGTCTTGATCGCCTTGGCCAATCGTCCTGCTCCATCGAGATTCAACACTGATGTCATAAACGCTTGGGCTTCCGGGGAAAAGCGAGAACTCGCGCCGTCCTCAGCCTGCCACGTATTGCACCTTCATCGTGGCTGGATCGCTCGGCTTCTTCAGGAAAAACGGCACCATTTCCTCGAGCGGCAATCGATGGGTGACAAGCCTCAATAGGCGATCCCGGTCGGCGGAAAGGATCGCGAGCGCATCGGGAATGTTGCGATTGAGCGAATGTGAGCCGACGAGCTTGATCTGCCTTCGGAAAATCTGAAATGGCGAAATCGACACGCGTGCGTCGGGCGCGCAGACTCCGAAGACCAGGGCGGTGCCGCCGTCGGCGACGAGGTCGATCATGCCTTCGACCACTTTGGCAATTCCGGTCGCGTCCGCCACCAGATCGAACTCGCGCTTGCGGCCATCGAGATCGGCCGACCCCGAGATGGCCGTGTCGAACCCGAGCCCGGCCGAGAATTCCAGGCGCTGTTCGTTGACGTCGGCGAATGTCACTCTTTCCGTTCCCGCCGCCTGCAGCGCGAGGCCGAGCAACAGGCCAATCGGTCCTGCCCCGTAGACGAGAGCGTTGCGAGGCTGTCTCGCGCCGACGCCTGCGGCTTCAAGGCCGTTCAACACGCATGCCAATGGCTCGGCGAGGGCGGCGAGGTCATACGGCATGTCGCCAATGTCGTGCAGGTGATCGGCGCGGACGGTGCTGAATTCCGAAAAACCGCCATTCTGCGTGACACCATAGGCTTTCAACTCGGTGCAGAGGTTCGTGAGCCCCTTGTTGCAAGCCGAGCAATGGCCGCAGGGAAGGTTCGGGTCCACGGCGATCCTGCTCCCGGGGCGGACGCTGGTCACATCCTCGGCGACAGCGATCACCTCGCCGGAGAATTCGTGTCCCGGCACCAGCGGGAACGCGCCGGTACCGTAGCGGGCATGGAGAACGTCGATATCCGTATGGCAGAGCCCGGCGGCCTTGACACGGACAAGGGCGTGGCCGGGCGGCAGGTCGCCGATGGCGATATCAGCCAATGCCGCCTTGCCCTTTTCGAGAAACTGGATTGCTTTCATCGCAGCCCCCGCCTCAGCTCATCCAATTGCCGCCATCGACATTGTATGTCTGGGCAAGGATATAGTCGCTGTCGGGAGATGCGAGAAACATCGCCAGCCCCTTGATGTCGTCCGGCGTCGCGAAGCGGCCGATCGGCACCGTCTTGGCGACTTGCGCCTTCTTCTCACCTGGCTTGAGGCCTTCATATTCCGCAAACTTGGCGTCGACGACATCCCAATGCTCGCCATCGACAACCCCGGGTGCGATCGCATTGACCTTGATGCCATATTTGACAAGGGCGAGGGCGGCAGACTGCGTTGCCGAGATGATCGCCGCCTTCGAGGCGCAATAGAGGGTGACGAGCGCTTCACCGCGGCGGCCGGCCTGGCTCGCCATATTGATGATCTTACCGCCGCGACCGCGGGAAATCATGACGTTGGATACGGCCTTCATCATGAACAACGGGCCTTTGAGATTGACATCGAAGACCTTGTCGTAGCTGGCCTCGGTGATCTCGTTGATCGGGGCCATGTCGAAGATCGCGGCATTGTTGACCAGAATGTCGATGCCGCCGAAGTCTGCGTCTATTTGCGCGACGATCTCATCGATGCTTGCGAGATTGGTGACGTCGAGCTTGACCGCGGTTGCGGCAGCTCCGATCCCCTTGGCCGCCTCGGTGGCGCGCTCGATATTGATATCCGCGATGATGACTTTCGCCCCTTCGGCGACGAAGGCCTCGGCGAAACCGAGGCCGATCCCACGCGCGCCTCCGGTGATGAGTGCGACCTTGTCTTTCAACTTCATGATGGTTCTCCTGTGCGCCGACGAATTCGGCCGCGCATGCGGCCGTCGGAACTGTTTGGACTGCGAGGAGTCCGACGGCCAGCCGTCAGACTCCCCCCGGGAGGACCCGCGCGGCATGAACCGACCACGCGGGCTAAGGCTCACTTGATGTAGCCGGCGCGAGTCATGTCCTCTTCGATCTGGGTCTGCGAGGTCTTGAGTGCGGCGTCTACAGACTGCTGTCCTGCCAGGGCGGCGCTGATCTGCTGACCGACGAAGGTGCCGATGCCCTGGAATTCCGGGATCGCGACGAACTGGACGCCCGTATACGGGACCGGGTCCTTTGTCGGCTTCGAAGGGTCGGCCGACATGATCGCCTGGAGGACCGTCGCGGCGAACGGAGCAGCCTTCTGGTATTCAGGCAGCGCATAGGTGGACTTGCGGGTGCCGGGCGGGACGGCAACCCAACCCTCGGACTCGCCAACCATCTTCACATAGGCCTTGGACGTTGCCCATTTGAGGAAAGACTTGGCCACTGCGACCTTCTGCGATGTTGCGGGAATGGCGAGATCCCAGGACCAGGACCAGCTGGCTCCGCTCGGAGTCACCGCGACGGGAGCACGGGTGAAGGCGATCTTGTCGGCGACCTGGCTCTGCTTGGGATCGTAAACACGGCCCGCCGCCGAGGTGGCGTCGATCCACATCGCACAATGGCCTGTCGCAAACAGGGTCTGGTTTTCATTGAAACCATTGGCCGTCGCGCCGGGAGGACCGTATTTGGTCATCAGGTCGACATAGTCGGTGATCGCTTTCTTCCAGGCTTCGCTGTTGAGCTGCGGCTTCCAGTCCATGTCGAACCAACGACCGCCATAGGTATTCACCATGGTGCCGAGGAAAGCCATGTTCTCGCCCCAGCCCGGCTTGCCGCGCAGGCAGATGCCATATTGCTGCTTGGACTGGTCCGTCAGCTTTGCCGCAAAGCCCTTGATCTGGTCGTAGGTCGGCTGCTCCGGCATCTTCAGGCCCGCCGCTTCGAAAAGGTCCTTGCGATAAAGCGTGAAGGAGCTTTCGGTATAGAATGGCACCGCGAAGAGCTTTCCGTCGACAGTCAGACCCTTCTTGATCGGATCGAGCAGGTCGGAATAGTCGTAGTCGTCGCCGAGGTCGTCAACGGGCGTGAGCCAACCCTGCTTGCCCCAGATCGGCGCTTCGTAGCCGCCGATGGTCATGATGTCGAACTGGCCGCTCTTGGTGGCGATATCGGTCGTGACGCGCTCGCGAAGCACGTTTTCTTCGAGAACGACCCAGTTGACCTTGTTGCCGGTTTCCTTCTCCCAGGCACTCGACAGCTTCTGCATGATGATCATGTCACCGTTGTTCACGGTGGCGATGTTGATTTCCTCGGCCTGAGCCATTCCCGCCAGCAGGCCTGCCCCGAGGACGGACGCAGACAGCACGCTAAATAATTTACCCATGGCACTCTCCTCCTTAACGAGCGTTTACGCATTTTGATACATGCGTAAACTTTATATCCGAGATATTTTAACGCACGTCAAGTGGTGAGGGCGCCTTCAGGTCTATTGGATCAGCTAAGATGCTCAAAAGCTGTACATAAAAATTGCTTTTGGCCCGCGCTTTTCGGTATTTCTGTCAAGATCAGGCGTTTTTCCGATCTCGTAAAAAAATTTACGCATGTAAAATTTATAATTGACATGAGCGGAAGGTCGAAATATGACGACGCCATCAACCGCAGAAAAGCCGCGGCTCATCGCTCCGTGAGGCAAGGAATGAACGCAGTATCGAAATTGGCGCCAGAGGCCTTGGGTCCCACGATCACCATCGGCGAGATACTTGTGGAGATCATGGGCGTGACCACGGGCGTGGGTTTCCGTGAAGCGCAGCCGTTGGTGGGGCCGTTTCCGAGCGGAGCACCCGCCATCTTCATCGATCAGGTCGCGAAACTGGGTGGCGCCTGCGGGATCGTGTCAGCGGTCGGCGACGACGACTTCGGCTGGCTGAATATCGAGCGCTTGAAGACGGACGGGGTCGACGTCTCGGCGATCGACGTGCTTGCCGACATGCCGACAGGGAGCGCTTTCGTCCGCTATCGACCCGATGGCGCGCGGGATTTCGTCTTCAACATCGCCAGGTCGGCTTCAGCCGGCACCCGGATGACCGCCGCCGCGAAGGCTCTGATCAGTCGTGCCGGCCATGTCCACGTCATGGGCTCGGCCTTCGCCATCCCCGGCATTGCCCCGATCATTCTCGATGCGGTGTCGGTCGTGAAGGCGAGGGGTGGCTCAGTTTCCTTCGATCCCAATGTCCGCAAAGAGCTGATGTCGGAGGGCGGCGAGGCGGCCGCGCAACTGCATGACATCCTGGCCGTCACCGACCTTCTGCTTCCCTCGGGGAACGAGCTCTTCATCGCGGCCGGTATCGAGGGGCAAGATGCTGCAGTCGAGGCGCTTCTGTCTCGCGGCATATCGGAGATCGTACTGAAGCGGGGCGGGGACGGCTCCACGCATCTGAGCCGTGGCCACGGAAAGGTCGACTGCCCCGCATTCGTCGTCGATGAACTCGATCCCACCGGTGCGGGGGACTGTTTCGGCGCGACCTACCTGACCTGCCGCCGCAAAGGCCATTTCCCCGCCGACGCGCTTCGATACGCCAACGCTGCGGGAGCCCGCACGGTGACGCGGCAGGGTCCGATGGAGGGCACCTCCACCTTCGCCGAACTCGACGACTTCATTTCAGCCAGCCAAACGAGGATTTGAACGTGAGCAGACACCTTCTGGCATTCGCGCAATCAAGGCGTGATGGACACCCGACAGGCATCACGTCGGTCTGCTCGGCCCATCCGACGATTCTGCGTGCGGCGATCCGGCGGGCCAGTGAAACCGGGCATCACGTCCTCATCGAGGCGACCTGCAACCAGGTCAATCACCTCGGAGGCTATACCGGGATGACGCCGGAAGATTTCGTGACGCTGGTGGACAGGATCGCCGACGAGGAAGGGCTGGACCGGAGGCTGCTGATTTTCGGTGGTGACCATCTCGGGCCGAACCCTTGGCGCAGAGAGCCTCCCGAGGCCGCCCTGGCCAAGGCCAAGGACATGGTCGCGGCCTATGTCGCGGCCGGATTCAGCAAAATCCATCTCGACGCCTCGATGGCATGTGCCGGAGACCCCACGCCACTGAACGACAGGACGATCGCGGAGAGGGCTGCTTCGCTTTGCGCCATCGCCGAAGCCGCCGCGCGCGACCGCGGCCTGGAGCCGCCCGTCTACATTCTCGGCACCGAAGTCCCGGTTCCCGGCGGTGCCGACCACGTTCTGGACGTGGTGGAACCAACATCGCCTGATGCGGCGGTGTCCACGATCGCAATCCATCGCGAGGTTTTCGAAAAAGCTGGTCTTGCGGATGCGTTCACCCGGACCATTGCCTTCGTCGTCCAGCCCGGCGTCGAGTTCGGCAGCGACAATGTCGTCGAATACGATCCGCCGAAAGCTGTGCGGCTGACCCACGTCTTGGATGGGTTCGAAAATCTGGTCTTCGAAGCACATTCGACCGATTATCAGTCGGAAGCATCGTTGTCGGCGCTGGYCCGAGACGGCTTTCCGATCCTGAAGGTCGGCCCAGGCCTGACCTTTGCCTATCGAGAGGCGCTTTATGCACTCGACATGATCGCCACAGAGCTTGTCCCCGGTTACGGCGCCCGCCCGCTCGCTCGGACGATGGAGGAGCTGATGCTCGCATATCCGGACGACTGGCGCGGCCATTATCACGGCGACGATGTCTCGCTGCGCCTGCAGCGGCACTACAGCTACAGCGACCGCATTCGCTATTATTGGAACAGGCCGGAGGCCGTCGCCGCCGTTGAAAAGCTGCTCGCGGTGCTCGGCGGCCGAAAAATTCCAGAGACGCTTCTTCATCAACACCTGCCCCGACTGACTGGGAAAGGCGTCGACAGCGCCGCTGAGGACATTCTGATCGCCTCTGTCGATGAGGTCTTGGGAAGCTACGACCGCGCGGTTCATCAGCTCAGCGCCTGAGGCCTTGGCCGCTACCGAAACCTGCACGGCAGCATGCGTATCCCGGCGCGCCGGAAGGGCGGGCGATAACCGCCGGGCCGAGAGGAGATGCAGATGGCTACTCAACAAACACGGGCTTTGGCCCGGCTCATGATGGCTCCGTCCGTCGGATTGCTTCTGATCTGGATGATCGTGCCGCTGGCGATGACCCTGTGGTTTTCGTTTGAGAATTACAATCTCTTGAATTCAGCGAAGGTGCATTTCGCCGGGCTCATGAACTACAAGTACTTCTACGGCGATCCGGCTTTCTTTCAGTCGATTTGGAACACGCTTGTCATCGTCGCCGGCGTTCTGGCGATCACTGTCGTCGGCGGCACCGCCATTGCACTCCTGCTTGATCAAGAGATGTGGGGACAGGGCATTATCCGCATCCTGGTGATCTCACCCTTCTTCGTCATGCCGCCCGTGGCGGCACTGGTGTGGAAGAACATGATCATGCATCCGGGCTATGGTGTGCTCGCCGACCTCAATCGCTTTCTGGGGCTGCGGCCCGTCGACTGGTTCGCGCAATATCCGCTGCTTTCGATCATCGTCATTGTCGCCTGGCAATGGCTGCCATTCGCCACGCTCATCCTCCTGACCGCCCTGCAGAGCCTTGACGGGGAGCAGAAGGAGGCCGCGGAGATGGATGGCGCAGGCTTCGCGAGCCGTTTCATCTATCTGACCGTCCCGCATCTGGCCAGGTCCATCACCGTGGTGATCCTGATCCAGACAATCTTCCTGCTCGGGGTCTACGCGGAAATCCTGGTCACCACCAACGGCGGCCCCGGCTACGCTTCCACCAACCTGCCTTTCCTCAWCTATCGCACGGCACTTCTCGGCTACGACGTCGGCGGCGCGTCGGCGGGCGGGGTCATCGCAGTCATCCTCGCCAACATCGTCGCGTTCTTCCTGATGCGCGCCGTCGGCAAGAACCTCGACAAGTAAGGAGGAATGAAATGGCTCGTGCAATTTCAGCCCGCAAGAAGGCGGTCGTGACCATCGCCGCCTCGATCGTGGCCCTGATCATCTTCTTCCCGATCCTCTATACGATCCTCACCTCGTTCAAGCCGGAGATCGAGGCCATCCAGGGATTCAACCTGTGGCCATCCTGGACGTTGGAGAACTACATCGAGGTCGAGACGCAACGTGATTACGTCAAGCCGTTCACGAATTCGGTACTCCTCTCCGTGGGATCGACGATCATCGCAGTTCTGATCGCTGTTCCCGCCGCCTGGTCCATGGCATTCTCACCCACCGCACGCACCAAGGACATCCTGATGTGGATGCTCTCGACCAAGATGATGCCAGCTGTCGCGGTGCTGGTGCCGATCTATCTGTTGTTCCGGGATTTCGGCCTGTTGGACAGCCGGATCGGCCTCACCGTCATGCTTATGCTGATCAACCTGCCGATCGTCGTCTGGATGCTCTACACCTATTTCCGCGRAATCCCGGGTGAAATCCTGGAAGCCGCGCGCATGGATGGCGCATCGCTCTGGGGCGAAATCTGGCACGTGCTGACGCCGATGGCCGTTCCAGGGATCGCTTCCACCATGCTTCTCAACGTCATCCTCGCCTGGAATGAATCCTTCTGGACGATTCGCCTGACAACCACGAACGCCGCGCCGCTCACCGCCTTTATCGCCTCTTTCTCGAGTCCCCAGGGCCTGTTCTGGGCGAAGCTCTCGGCCGCCTCGACATTGGCGATCGCACCGATCCTGATCATGGGCTGGTTCTCCCAGAAGCAGCTTGTCCGCGGCCTCACCTTCGGTGCGGTCAAGTAAGCAACGTCCAGGGAGGACATCATGGGCAATATCCAACTGAAGCAGGTCAACAAGTCCTTCGGCGCCACCCAGGTCATTCCGGGTATCGATCTCACCATCGACGATGGCGAGTTCGTGGTGTTCGTCGGCCCATCAGGCTGTGGCAAATCGACCCTTCTGCGTCTGATCGCTGGCCTCGAAGACACGAGCTCGGGTGCGATCGAGATCGATGGCCGCGACGTGACGCATGAGGCTCCGGCGAAGCGCAGGCTCGCCATGGTGTTTCAATCCTACGCTCTTTATCCGCATATGAGCGTGCGCAGGAACATCGCCTTTCCGCTCAAAATGGCGAAGCTGCCACAGGATCAGATCGACAGGAAGGTGAACGCGGCGGCGCGCACGCTCAACCTCACCAACTACCTCGATCGCCGGCCAGGACAGTTGAGCGGAGGGCAGCGTCAGCGCGTCGCTATCGGGCGGGCGATCGTCCGCGAACCTTCTGCTTTTTTGTTCGACGAGCCGCTCTCCAATCTCGATGCGGCGCTGCGCGGCACGATGCGGCTTGAGATCAGCGAACTGCACCATCAGCTCAAGACCACGATGATCTATGTGACCCACGACCAGGTCGAAGCCATGACCATGGCCGACAAGATCGTCGTGCTCAATGCTGGGCGCATCGAGCAGGTCGGCTCGCCGATGGAACTCTATCACAGGCCAAACAACCTCTTCGTCGCAGGCTTCGTCGGCTCGCCGAAGATGAATCTGATCGGCGGAGCCACGGCGCAGGAACATGCCGCAATCACCATCGGCGTGCGGCCGGAACACCTGTCGATTTCGAAATCCAACGGACGTTGGAAAGGCAGGGTTGGCGTTGCGGAGCATCTCGGGGCGGACACCTTCGTGCATATCCATACGGATATCGCTGACACCATAACCGTGCGCGCAGCCGGCGATACGAACATCGTGCACGGAGATGAGGTCTATCTGACTCCCGATCCGTCCAGGATTCATCGGTTCGACGAGCAGGGCAAGGCTATACGCGATCATTAGAAGCCAGAGGCAGAGGCTGCGGCAGGTGCATGGGCGACTGCCAGCGGAGTCGAGGCCGCTGTCAGGAAAATGTCCTGAGATCAACAGCTTTGAGCGCGTGTTTGAATCAGTAGTGGAGGCGAACCTATGCAGGCGATTTTTGGATCGGCTGCAAGGTCAAGTTGGTCCGCCGGCCGGTCGAGGCCAATAGGGCATCGCGCGCATCGGCCGGCATGGCGGCTATCCGGCGTCGCGCCGTCCGGCGTATCGCGGCAAATCCGGCGATGAACAGGACCGCTTTGCTGGCGATGGCGAAGATCGTCATGATCAGCGCCCATCTGACCAGGTCTTCTTCCAGTGCAAGATAGGCATTCAGTGCCGCCGAAACGAACATCAGGCCGGCCCAGGCAAAGCCCACATAATTGGCGACGTCGGAGGCCGCTGCCCTGGCAATCGGCGGCAGATAGCGGTTCATCCAGCCCGGCTTCAGCATCACCATGCCCACGATCGCATAGATCGCGCTCGGCTTGAACAGCACGAAGCGCGGATCGTCCGTCAACATGGTGGCCGTGCCCGAGGCGATGACCAGGAAAAGGCTCAGCCACTCCATGGCGTCGATCGGCTTTCGCCGGGCAAATTGCACCGCGATCTGGATGACGCCGAGTGCGATGCCGAAGCAGGCCGAAAGCACGGGATTGTGGGTGAGGGAGAAAAGGATGAGAAACAGGAGGCTCGAGGCCAGATCGCTCAGCAGCACTTTGGCGGTGTCAAAGAAAGCTTTCATCCAGCTCGGGCCTTTGCTGCGAATGTTCGCAGCAGATAGGGACAAAAGCCCGCTTCATCAAGAGGTTCATGGCAATTGCGGGACCACCGGATGTTTGGCCAGAATCGGATGCCGTTGCGCAAGACTCAGGGGATGACGGGAGCCGTGACTGCCGCCGTTTCTGCGTGACCGTTCTGCAGGCCGACCAGGCCGGAATATCCCATATAGAGAGCAATCAGCAGCATCAGCACGCCGGATGCATAGGGAAGCCGCCGCGCCAAAGCGCTGAAGCCGGACCAGCGCTTTTGCACATGGCGCACGCTGAGCGACGCGATCACGCCGGCCGACACCATCGTCACGGCAAGCCCGATGCTGAAGCAGAGGACCAGTGCCGCGCCCAACGACAATTGCTTAAGCTGCAGGCAGAGCAGCAGCACCGTGATCGCCGCCGGGCAAGGGATAAGCCCGCCCGTCAGGCCGAACATGATGATTTGCCCTGTCGTGACATTGCGGTTGGTGAACCGCCGCGCAATGTCATTGGCATGGGCGCGCTGGTGGGCGTCCATATAGTCGTCCGCTCCGACATCAAGGCCCCCATGGCTGTGGCCGTCCTCGCGGAACGCCACGTCATAGTCGTGGGTGTGGTTGCCATGGCCAAGGCTGATGCGGGCGGTGAAATCATGCGGCTCGGGGATTTCGTTCAGGCTTTCGAGGTACCCGCCTTTGTCGGCAAAGGTGAAGGCCTGTCGGGCGCCATCAGGCCGTTCCGTCGCCAAGGTAACGTCTTTTGCGGCCCAGCCATGGCCGCTTTCAAAGCGGATGCGGAAGCGCGGGGGCACGCCCACCTCGAACACTTCCAGCGCCATGACGCCGTGCCCGGTGTCGATCTTGCGGATGTCCTCGCCATGATGATGGTGGTGATGATGGTCATGCCCGTGGTCATGGTTATGCGCGTGATCGTGCGCCCCTTCGAGCTTTTGCTCCTGCCAAGTGCGCCAGAGCATCCAGAGCGCAATGCCGGTAACGATTGCCGCCGAGGCGATCTGAAAATACGGCTCCGTGGCTTCCGCATTCATGCCCCGGCCGAGATATAGCCCGCCGAGGGCGACAACCCACACGACCAGCGTATGAGAGAACGCTGCCGCGATGCCCAGCATGATCGCCTGCGAGACGGTGCCTCGCACGGCGACGATGAACGCCGCCATCATGGTTTTGGAATGGCCGGGCTCCAGCCCGTGAAGCGCACCGAGCAGGATGGCCGTGGGGATGAACAGCCACGCATGCGCGGTGCCTTGCTGGAGAAGGTCGGTCAACGAGGACATGGAATGGCTTTCTGGACGCTATCTCGGAATGTCATATAGAGTAGGGGGGTATAGTATGAATTGTCAACTGGCGCAAAATATGATTTGTTTTGGCAGGTTGTTGTGATTGATGCTGTCGGGCTGTGGCCCACATCCCGGCACAAGGAATACCTGATGACCCATACCGTCCGCGAGAAACAGAAGCTGATCAACCGTGTGCGCCGCATCCGCGGGCAGATGGACGCGCTGGAGCGGATGCTGGAAGAGGAAAAGGGCCATACCGAAGTCATGCAGCTGATTGCCGGGATACGCGGCGCGATGAACGGCTTCATGAATGAGGTTCTTGAGGATCATATCCGCATGCATCTGGCGGCCGACGGGCTGACCCAGCCCGAGCGCGATGAGGGCGCTGCCGAACTCATCGACGTCATTCGCGCCTATCTCAAATAGGCGATAGCTTGAACAGCCGCATGCCCCACCAGAGCGACGCCGTTGCGGCAATGATCCAGATCAACAGGATCGCAGCCAGGCCCGCCCGGCTGACCGGGCGGCTCTTCTGCTCCGACGCCCTTGTCCGCAATTCGGCCAGGACATCGGGAGGGATGAGCCGTACTGCTGCCATGATGCCGAGGGGCACGATGATCAGGTCATCGAGATAGCCAAGGACGGGAATGAAGTCTGGAATGAGGTCGATCGGCGACAGGGCATAGGCCGCGACAGCGCCGGCCAAGGCCTTTGCATACCAGGGAACACGGCTATCCCGTGCCGCCAGCCACAGGGCGACGACATCGCGCTTGATTGTTTTCGCCCAGCGTTTCGCCGTTTCGATCCATGTCATGACGGCTCTTAGCATATCAGGCATGGAGGGCCACCGCTGCCAATGTTGCGTGGTCCCACAATAATTTGCCCTTGCCGGGGCTGGAAAAAGTCAACTATCAAAGCATGAATAACTGGAGGGCCTGGAATGAAGCGGCTGACCATCGGCGCTGTGCTGTCGTTTGCCATTCTATCCCTGGCGTCTGCTGCAGAGCGCGAGCATATCGTCCTTTCCGTTTCCTCGGTTTCGGTGAAACCGGGCTACTCGAACGAATCCGTATTGTATATCGAACTCGATCCGGCAAGCGCGAAAGTCTTGGCGGAATTCAGCGCGCGTCACGTTGGCGATCAGGTGTCGATCCTGGTGGCAGGTCACGAGGTTAGCCGCCCGTTCCTTCGTGAACCGCTGAAAAACGGGCAAATGAATCTCACGTGCGACCAAGGTGCCTGTAGCGCCGTCGCAAAGCAGATTGATGATGCCAAGATCATAGCGATCAATTCCGGGCTTTGATCGCCAACTGGACCGGGCTATCCCCATTCCGTAAGAAATCCAGGGTGACCGTTCCTATTGGCTGTTGTCGGGCCTGTTTTTCAACGAAGCGCCGAAAGGGACCGCCTCCCTGAAGACGGCATTGGCTGATTCCGGCCTCTGCCCACGGCGTGGGCCGGAAGCGGTCCCCCCTGCAAGCCGTGGACCCGAAGGTGGCCCGCCCTACGGCTTGCGCCGCCCAAACAGCCAAGGCGACGGTTTGTTCCAGGCTTTTGATTTTCGGTACAGGTCAAAGATCGAAGCCGCACCAAGGAAATCGGATATTAATGCGTTGACCGCCAAGCGCGCAGATGGCCGGTCCAACCGCGCCTCGTCATGGACCATGGCGATTTGCCCGCGGTTCTGCCTATATTCTGTCCATGGCTGAAAAACTCTTCCCCACGCGCAGCAAAACACTCCGGACCGTCAAGGAGGCCGGTTGGCGGCTGCATGCTTTCTGCCTCAATCCGGGCTGCGGCTGGCACGCCGATCTCGATATCGACGCGTTGATCGCCAAGCTTGGCGAATCTCACAGCTCACAGCAGCCGGCATTGGTCCCGTTGCTGGTGTGCAGTCAATGCGGCGGCAAGGACATCGCCGTGGAACCGTCTCTGGCAAGGGATATTCCTGAAGCGCACGCAGAGCGAATCCGCGCGCAGCGGCGTAAGCCTGCCGGCGAGGATTCCACCAGATCATAGGCGGCGCCGGTCGGGACGTTCTCGGAGGCTACAGGTGCCACGATATTCTCATCTCAGACAGCAGGTCCAGCGGGCAGGGACTATCTCCACGACTTCAAGGTCAGGCGCGACAAGATCGAGGTGGATCGCAGCTATTTCAAAGAGGCGATCTTCGTCCGATCGGCGAAGCCGAACACAAACAGGTTCGTGACCTGTTATCTCTCGCACAATCATCGACAGTTCAACGGTTGACCTCGACTTGTGCCATACGCGGCTTGCGTGTTTGGGCTCTAGACGCTACGCATCGCAAAAAGACCCCGGCAATTGCGGAGGATGCGGCAAACTTGAACGTTGTGATTGCGCTTCTCGGCTTTGTGGCCGCGCTGATCGTGGGCTTCTTGCTGCGTGAATTCGGGCGAGCAATCGTCGCGTCGGCGCTCGGCTACAAAATCGTCCCGCTCTCCATCGAAGACGGGGCATCTGCGCTGGGTAGCGTTATTGGACCGGCCTGGTTGGTGATCGGGCGCGGTGTTATTGGAGGCGCGGTGACCGCCATTCCGCCTGTTCCCAATCGCGCTGTCGCTTCCATGATGTTCATTGCCGCAGGCCCATTGGTCGACATTGCCTGGCTCTTTGCCGTCATCGACATTGCCCGTACCTTCGGTCAGACTGGGCATGTCGACGCGGCCATGCTCGGCGCCATCTCCTCTCAACTTTTTCTCACATTCTTCAATCTGGTCCCGAAAACAGGCAGTGCGGGCGGGAGGCGCTGGCCGAACGATGGTCTTCTCCTTTGGAATATCCTGAGTGGCAAGGAGGCGCGAAACGACAAGGCTGCTTATGCCGCAATGCAGGCAGCCTATCCAGTCCAGGGGATACGTGAGGGGGCGATGCTGGGCGTGAGCCAGAACGTTCTCTATCTTCTCGCTAAGCTTGCAATCGCTGGCAATACGGAGCGTGCCGACATATTCGATGCGCTGGCGCATGAGGTCGATCATCTGCCGCCAGGCCCTGCTAAGCTGGTTTTGTTGGATCGACTGGTCACGTATTACCTGGCTCATGATACGCTCGCTCATCTCCAACAGCTGGACCTCTGGTCGCTTGCAGCCTTGGAGCTTAGTCCGGAGCGCGCCACGTTGCGGGGATCGCGCGGCGCTGTCCTGGTCGAACTCGGTCGTTATGATGAGGCATTGGAGAYGCTTGCCAATGCAGACGAAAGCGATGCCTTTAACCGATCCATCAATGCGGCCTTCCGCGCACTCGCCCTTTTCCGCAAGGGCGATTTATCGGTGGCGAAAGCGACCTTCGTAACCGCGCAGGACATAGGCAAGACTATCGACCTTCCAATGGAGATGGTCAGCGAGATCCTCGATCGGATCGGCCGAGAGATTCTGAACGACGGCATGCCGTAAGCAACAGTACAGAGTGAGCCATAGACTATGACGACGCTACAAATGTCTTCTTGCTAGTTAGAATTGGAGCCTGCCAAGGCGCTTCCATCGAACGCCACCTCAAAATATGAAATCGTCCTCACTCAGCCAGCCGAGCCGCATGTGAAGTAGCGTCAGCGTGTCGCCATGGTCGCCCTCGATGACGACGGCCTTGCCGGATTTGTGCATGGCGCTCAGCAGGTCTTCATAGTCGGTGATCGACTTGTAATGCGAAAGATCGATCACGTCGTGATCGTCGCCGGTCACGGTGAAATCCCGAATCGTATCCTGGCCGTAGCCGGTGGAGAAGACGAACGTATCCTGGCCGCCATTGCCGATCAGCGTGTCCTTGCCCTTGCCGCCGTCCAGCACATTGTCACCCGACGCCAGGGTGCCGCTGTCGGGGTCGCCGCCGATCAGCACGTCGTGGTGCTTGCTGCCGATGAGATTCTGGATATCGCTCAGAATGTCGCCGGACGCATCGCCTTTGCCCTGCTGGGCGGTGGTGAGGCGAAGGTCGACTCTGACGCCTTGCGCCGAATTGGCGTAGCTGACGGTGTTCATCTCGCTGACGAGAGAGCCGCCGACCAGATCGTCGGCGCCGGCGCCGCCGACAAGCACATCATTGCCCTCGCCACCGTCGAGATAGGCTCCTTGCGCACCGGCCGCCAACCTGTCATTGCCGCCATTTCCATAGAGCTTGTTGACGGAATTGCCGCCTTCGTCGTTGGAGGCCGTCAGCTTGTCGTTTCCGGCGCCGGCGAAAAATGTCACGGCCTCGACATTCGTCACCACCGTGCCGTCAGACAGCGTCGCGGTCGATGCGCTGAGATTCCCCTTGAACACCATGCTCAGGTTCGAAAAATCCAGCGTCAGCGTATCATGGTCGGCGCCGCCATCGATGATCGCCCGCCCGGTACCATTGTTGGCGTTGACCGACGACAGCGACAGCGCGTCGTTGCCGGCTCCGCCGTAGAGGTGACTGCGCCCGTTGCCGGCGGTCAGACTGTCGTCGCCATCGTCGCCATAGATCGAATCCTGGCCGCTGCCGCCGCTCAGCGTATCGTTGCCGTCATTGCCATGCACGGTCGAAGAATTGACATCGGCGCTTGAGATCACCACGAGGTCGTCGCCGCCTCCGGCCGTGATCGTGGCTGCGCCGGCCATGATGGTGATTTGGTCGGCCTGGTCGAATGTCGTGACATTGATCGACGCGCCGCGCAGCAGCAATGTGTTGGTGCCGTGGGCGCCGGTAATGTCGACCTCGTTCATCGTGTAGCCAGTGGCATTGATGACGAGGTTCTCTATCCCGGCAAGCGTCGCGAAGGTCGCGCCGTCCTTGTTCATCGCCGGATCGAGCGCCATGTTCAGCGCCAACGATACGCCGCTCCAATCGCTGTTGGCGGGGGTCCAGATGAAGGTGTCGCTACCTTCGCCGCCGTCGATTGCCTCGGTGCCGACAGGATCGCCGTTGAAGGAAATCGTATCGTCACCGCCCATACCGTTCAGGGTGCCGGCGTCGAAGATCGTTGCGTCGCCGTGATTGGCTTCGAAACTGTCGTTGCCGTCGCCGCCGATAATGTTGAGCATGCCGGAACCGCCGTGGAAGACCAGCGTCTCGAAATTTGCGAAAATGGAGCCTTTGTTGCCGCCGATGGTCGGCTGGAAAGTCGCCCCCATGACGATCGTCACCGTCGCGCCGCTTCCTTCCAGCGCATCGAGTTCCAATGTGTCATTGCCGTCGCCGCCATCGACGAACTGGCTGGATTGGTCGCTGGATGTCAATGCCGTGGCATAGATGACGACTGTGTCGTTGTCCGCTCCGGCGTCGATCTCGTCCTTGGCGGAATAGGAATAGATGGTGTCGTCGCCACCATTTCCCTTCATGACATTGTGATTGGTCAGATTGGCCGTGTCGTCGCCATAGAGCGTATCGCTGCCCTCGGCGCCATTGAGCGTGTCATCGCCATCGTTGCCGCTGAGCGTATTGCCGCCCGCCGCCGCCGTAATCGTATCATTGCCGTTGCCGCCGGAGACGGAATCGCCTGCCGTGGTGGCCGTGTAAACCTGGTCGCCATCGCCAAGTGTAACCGTCGTCAATTGTCCGCTCCGTCAGGTCGTTGGGCCAACTTCCTGCAAACCGATAATTTGGCAATCGTCCACCATCCCCCTGATCAGGGGGCAGGCGGAGAAGACTAGTGATAATTTGATTAAGAATTCGTGGTGCGCCGTAGTGAGATTTATCAGTCTCCAGGCGCCGCCTCGCTGCATCTTTCCGGAGGTAGGAAGGGGCCAGGCCGCAAGGGCGCCATTGTCGAGGGCAGCCTTCACGGGTTTTTATCTTCCAGCCACTCGTGCGAAGGTCCGAGGAGCTCTACACGACTCACTGAACGACACCGCCTCAAAACACGAAGCCGCCCTTGTGCAGGTCGCTCATATCCGTGTTCAGAAGGGTGATCGTATCGCCATCGCCGTCGATGATCACCAGATCGTGGTTCTGCTCGGTGACGTGATGCTTGATCAGGTCGGTGCGGGAGGCGATGTCTCGCGGAACCGCTCGACCGTGGCGCGGTCGAAGTCGAATGCGGCGAGGGCGCCAGCGGCATTGTCATCAGGCGGCGTTTGCATCGTCACCTCCCGCACAAAACACCCGACCAAGGCTGGCGTTCTCCGACGCGGCGAACAATATTAGCATCAAGGACCGAATTCGGCCGCGGGCGGGATCGAAAGCTCTCGCCGGGCGTTCGGGCAATATGATCACTGAGGTTCGCCGTTGCGACTGTTCTGGCTATGGGTTTTGAGTCTGGTTCTGTGCGTTCCGGCCCAAGCCCAGCCGCCGGAAATGGCGATCCGTTATATCCTGCATGGCATCGAGGCGGACCAGGTCATCATCCGTCCGCAGGAAGGCGTGGTGGGGACTTTCGATCCGCGCGGCGGATCGGGGCTGCGGTTCACGCTCTCCTTCGCCGACGCCGACGATACCCGCCTGGTGTTCGACTACCAATATGCGTTGGACGGCGGCTGCATCATCGAAGCGACGCTGACGACAACGGTGATCAAGGCCAATGTGGAGGACCGAACAACCGTCAAGGCCGTCAGGATGGATTGGACCGGTGTGACCGGGCTGTCCTTCGTCAAAGTGCTGGGTATCAACAACACGATGGTCGACGGAATGAAGGTCGAGTGTCTGACGAGAGGTGAAAATGCCTGCGAAAATCCGCTCGGCGGAACGGCGACATGGAACTGGCCGACCGTGTCGGACGAACGCCAGGCGGTGCTGGCGCTACGCCGGTTTCAGGCGATGTGCAGGGGAAGCGGTTAGGGCGCCCCCGTCGGACCGTCTGCTGGTCTGTCATTGACTGAATCCTGATTTGTGACGCAGAATCAATTTGTTAAGATTCAGGCCGGTTCCAGCCGACGGTGCAGGAGGGTGAGCAAGCGGGGCTTCTCAGACGAGGTTGCAGCGTTCTACACGTCACGCGGCTTTGCGCGCCACGCCCGGGAACTTTCCTGACCTTGACGCCGTTTGACAAATCGCAAGCGCAACCGGAAGATGAGGAAACGGAATGTCGCTTCAGAAATGGCCGGCTGAGGCGACCGATGATATCGAACTGCGCAGTTTTCTTCTCATAAGCGAGTCTCATCGTTGGACAACGACCCGACCCATCTGCAGAATCTGGCGCGCCTGACCCGCATGATCCTCGACGGCAAAGCGCAGGAACAAAGCGGAGCGATCTGTGTGCGCGGCAGCGCCGGCGAGGACAGCCAGGTTCTGTTGATTACCAGCCGCGACACCGGACGCTGGGTCATTCCCAAGGGAAATGTCGAAAAGCGCGAAGATTCAAGGCACACTGCCGCCCGCGAGGCCAAGGAGGAGGCCGGCGTCAGCGGCAGAGTGTCGAAGAAGCCGCTCGGTTATTACACCTACATCAAGAGCAGGGAGGGGCTTGCCTGTCTTGTCTCCGTCTATCGGCTGGATGTCGACAGGATAAGGCCGGACTTCCCCGAGGCCAAGGCACGCCAACTGGAATGGGTCTCGCCTCTCGAAGCCGCAAGGCGTGTCGACGAACTCGAACTCAAGGGGCTGTTTCAACAGATCTGACAGTAGCGCCTGTGCAGATTCTCGCGCGGCTCCCACATTTGTGATGCTGCGGTTTTGTGACAGTCTGCTAATGTTGCCTTGCCCCGTGCCCCGGGGCAAGCAGGATTAACTCCAAAACTATCCCGGCTGCGCTGCGGCCGGGCTTTTTATTCAGCCTGACGGCGATTTCAACGGCAGCGCGATCGGCTTGAGGCTCGCGAGCTCGACACCCTCGCGATCGACAATGACGTGTTCGCCTTCTCTTATGTTGAAGATATACAGTGGCGCAAGCGCCTCAAACTTCTCGGAAACGCGCCGCCGGTAAATTGGTTTCTATCAATCGCGCCGGATAAACGGCTGATTTTGCACTCATCGCGGCGAGCGGACCAAGCCGGTCCGCGATCGCTTCATGCGATCGGTTCACGGCACTGGTTCTGCAGGCGATCGCGATCGAATCCTTTTTCCTGCAGGTTCAAAACTCCAATCCCGCGGCAACACGGTTTTCGATGCGCATGATCAGCCCCTGGATTTTCGCCATGAGCACGTCRAAATCTATCGGCTTGGTCAAGTAATTGTCGGCGCCCGCCCGCAGGCCCTCGATCATCTTTTCGCGATCGGCAAGCGCGGTCAGGAAGATGAACGGCATGTTGGAAAGTTCGGGGTGATTGATCTGCACTTCGGCCAGCAACTGCGTGCCGTCCATTTCCGGCATGGTAATGTCCGATATCACGATGTCCGGTCGATGTTGCAGGATCATCTCCAGGCCATGGCGGCCGTTTTCGGCCTCCAATGTCCGCAAACCGGCATCATTCAGTTCTTCAACGATCAGATCGCGGACCGGTTTTTCATCTTCAATACACAAAATCGTTATCATTTTCGTCTCCTTTATTAGTCACGCGACAGCGCGCTCATCCGCCGTCTCGATCGGCGCTTGCGCCGGTCCCGCGACCGGCAGCTTGACCGTAAACAGGGTCCCGTGACCCTTTTCACTTTCGACGCGGATTTCGCCGCCATGCAGATCGACCACCTGCTTCACCAGATTGAGGCCAATGCCGGTGCCGGCGATCCCCGTTGATGTCCTCGCCCTGAAGTAGAGCTGGAACATCTTTTGCAAATCATCTGAATCGATGCCGACGCCACTGTCACGAACAGATACATAGGCGAAGCCGTCTGCTTCCCAGCCTTTGACGTATATATCCGGCGCCTTGGGCGAATATTTGACTGCGTTGGAGAGAAGATTGGTGAACACCTGATTGACGCCCAGCGGATCGCCCCTCAGCATTTTCGGCAAATTGTCGATGTCGAGATGCAGCTTGTGGCTGGGGGAAACCTCGGACTGCCGGGTCGCGCATTGCAGGACGATGTCATGGATTGGGCAATCGGATATGGTCAGCTTCATGCCGCCGTCCAGCCGGCCCGCGGTCAGGAAACTCTCCATCAGTTCGACCATGCGCGCAACGGCCGAGCGAATCTGGTGGTTTTTCTCGGCGACGAATTCGGCCGTCAGTCCGCCGCTCTTGCGCATCATTCGCTGCGCGGCGCCATCGATGATCGCAAGCGGCGTCCGGAACTCGTGCGAGGTCATGGTGACGAACTGGCGCTGCAGGCTGTTGATATATTTTTCGTGTTCTAGCGCCTGCGCCAGCTTCTCGGCCTGTAGCGCCAGTTCCTCGGTGCGCAGGCGAACGGCCTCTTCGAGCCGGTCGCGATGGCGAATGAGCTCCTGTTCGGCCCGGCGGCGGACGGTGACATCCATGTAGGTGACCACGCCGCCGCCTGTGGCGAGCGGCGACGTGCTGATTTCCAGTACCGTGCCATCCGCACGCTCGCGCAGAAAAGAATGGGTCAGAAACAACCGCGCATGGCCGGCCCGCTCCTGTGCCTGTTCCTCCACATCGCCTGGTCCGTAGTCGCCGCGCGTCGCATTGTAGCGCAGCACGTCGACATAGGAGCAGCCGATGGGGCATTGCTCAGGCGAAACGTCAACCAGTTCGTAGAAACGGTGGTTGGCGAATGTCAGGCGCAAATCTTCGTCAAGCACGGCGATCCCGCCCGGAAAGGCGTCAAACGTGGCATGCAGCAGGCCCAGAAGCCGCTTGTGATCGCTCTGGTCGATGACAAGCTCGACGAAGGTTGCTCTGCCGGAATTCTGCAGCTTCCATATCTTCGTAGTGCCGTCATAAACCGTCTCGTCCCGGCGCAGTCGCTGTGCGTCGAACACGACGCATTCGGTCTTGCCGGCGATCAGCGGTTCGAGCAGCCGTCGGTATTCCTGCACATTCATGCCATGGATGAGGTCGGCCGGCGTCATCCGCATGATCTGGTCGGGCCGATAACCGGTCTTGATCTGGGCCGCGTGGTTCGCCTTGAATATTTCAAGCGTTTCGCCGTCGAACAGATAGATCTCGTTCTCTGAAATGCCGGCGATGTCGGCGAGTTGGGACGTGAGCGCAGCCTTGCGCTTGCTGACGATCACTCTTGCCACGTCAGCGGCGATTTGCAGAAGGACGGCGAGGATTTCCGGCAAGGGCTCCAGCGCCTCAGCCAGGAAGAGCACCACGGTGCCGATCTGCTCGCCCTCGTCGCGGTCGATCAACGAAATGTGGCATGCCTGCTGGCCACCCCTAAGCTCGCAGCGAACAGCAGTGCCTTCATTCGGCTGGACGGAGCGCGGCACGTGCTGCCACTCCATTTGCAAATGAAACAGCAGGGCATGCGGGCTATTCTTGCCATCACTGAGATAGATGGCGGCACCAGGCGAGAGCCCAAGTTCCGGGCAACGGAAAATCATCGACAGCGCATCTTCGAGCGCCTGATTGAGCGTTTTGTCTGAAAATGCGCAGCGCAACACCTTGCAGGATAGCTCAAAGGCCCAATCTGGCACACGGATGATGTCGGGTAGATTCATCTTTGACACGCAGCTTGCAATTCAGAGTTCTAAAATTAACCGACACTAATTAACAGAAGGTCGATTTTCCTCTGCAAATATTCTCTGGTCCGGATCGCGCTTTTCCCTGCAGCATATCGGTTCACGTCTGCGACCCGGTCATCGGCCGGGAACGGAAAGGAGGCCAACCCGACCGCGGGACGGCATCCTGATCCCGGCCGGCGGCCATGACCGGCCGCGCTGGCGCGCAAGTCAGACCGCCAGGGCGCCTTGGTTCTGCTCTTCATTGCCCTTGTCGACGGCGATCGGCAGCCGGAGCGAGAAGGTCGTGCCGAATCCCTTTTGGCTTGCGACCGCGATCACGCCGTCATGGAGCTCGATGATCTGCTTGACGAAGTTGAGGCCGATCCCGGTACCCGCGATCCCGCTCGAACTCCTCGCTCTGAAATAGCGCTGGAACATCCGCGGCAGATCATCGGCATCGATGCCTATTCCTTCATCGCGGACGGTGACATGAATGTTTTCGCCATCCTGCCAGCCGGTGACATAGACGTCTGGGGAATTCGGAGCGTATTTCACCGCGTTGGAAAAAAGGTTGCTGAAAACCTGCTCCAGAGCGGTGCGGTCCGCATAGATGGTCGGCGGCAGTCGATCGAGGTCAAGCAGAAACCGATGGGACCGCCGAATACTCTCCTGCCGGCTGCTGCAAGTGGTAATGATCTCACGCAACGAACACGGCTTGTGAACAATGTTGATCCGGCCATGATCCAAGCGACCGGCGGCAAGGATGCTTTCCATCAATTCCAGCATGCGGGAAACAGAGCTGCGGATCACTTCGGTCTTTTCCGCAATGAATTCAGGTGTGACCGCCTCCTTGCGGCGCACGAGACGTTGCGCGGCACCGTCTATCACGGCCAAAGGCGTGCGGAATTCATGCGAGGCCATGGAGACGAATTGCCGCTGCAGCGTGTTGATGTGACGCTCCTGATCCAGCATCCGCTCCAGTTCCTCGGCCTGCCGTGCGATCTCTGCGGTTCGGGCGCGGACCGTGTCCTCAAGCGTATCACGATGCTGCAGCAGCGCTCTTTCGGCGCGTTTGCGCTCGGTGACATCGACAGCGGCAATCAACGTGGCGGCGCGCCCATCATAGGACAACCGCGACGAATAGATGATGACCTCGACCATTGTTCCGTCTGCCCGCAGATGCAGCCAGGTATGGTTGGAGCCGCCCTCGCTCTCGCCGCTGGCCACGGCCGCCTTGACCTTTCCCCAGTCCTCGGCCGGGCGAATGTCCAGGAGCGTCATCGAAAGAAAACGCTTCCTGTCGTAGCCGTAGTGATCGAGTGCGGCCTGGTTGACGTCGAGAAATCTCAGGCTCTCCCGATCGTAGACCCACATCGGCAACGGGTTTCCTTCAAACAGCAGCCTGAACGAAGCCTCGCGCATCTTGAGATCGGTTATGTCGACGCGGATACCGACGCTGCCGCCTTCCGAAATCCGGCGCTCCTCAATCCGTACCCAGCGGTTTCCCGGCAGGCGCTGTTCGTGGGTGCTTTGCGGCGCGGCATGTCGCGCCAGCCGCTCGGCGAGCCACTCCTCCTCGCGGTCGACCGCCTCGGGATATTGGCCATGCTTTAGCCCGTCACGAAGTCTGTCTTCGAAATGCATCCCGATCGCGAGCCGCTCGCCGTTTTCCAAATAGAGTTGCTCGTAGCGGCGATTCCACAAAACGAAGCGGTCTTCTGCGTCGAACAACGCCAGACCTTCCGGAACGACTTCGAATGCGGCCAGCAGACGGGCATGCGCAGCGCGCGCCTCCTGCTCGGCGCGCTCCGCCTGTGCATGCGCCTCGGCAAGCGCTCTTTCGGCTTGCCAGGCCTGGGTTATGTCTTCGTGGCTGGATACCCAGCCGCCCTCTTTCGTTTTTTGATGATAGCCGCGAATGATCTTGCCGGATTTCAGTTCCTTGATCCAGACTTGCGGGGCGTCGCCGGCATTCGTCGCTTCAGCCCAACGGAGATAGTCCGACTGTGATATCGCGGGAACGGCATCCACGCCGTGCCGCAGCTTCAGGATTTCCTCGAGTGTCTGTCCGGGATGGATGACCGACGGCTGGAGTCCATAGACCTCAGCATAACGATTGTTGGACAAGATCAACTTGCCCGCAGCATCGAAAAGACAGACACCCTGTCCGATACAGGCAAGTGCAGTGTGAAGCTGTTCATTACGCTCGCGAAGCTGCCTGCGCCCGGCGCTCAGGGCAAGTTGGACAGCGACACGGGCGCGGAACTCTTCCGGATGAATCGTGCTCTCGATACAATCGACCGCGCCTGCGGCGAAACCGGACAAACGGCTTTCAAGATCGCCGGCAGGCGTCACCAAGATCACGGATATTTCGGATGTCGCCGCGTTGGCTCTGAATTCTCGGCAGATTTCAACGCCGCTCGTTCCCGCAAAGGCCAGGTCGAGGATAATGAGTTCGGGCCGGCAATGCGCCTCGGCTGCATCCAAAGCTTCGAGGTCTTCGCGTGCCGCGATAAGCTTCGGGTTGTAGCCCAAGAGGGAGCGGTTGATGAGGTCGGAATGCGCAGCGATATCGCTTGCGATCAAAATGCCCTGATGATCAGTGACCAAACTCTGATCTGCGTTCATCGGATACACCTTCTCGATCCTGTGGCCGCCCCGAGGTCAAGGAATCACTGCAAGAACGGTGAAACCCGGCAGATTGCCACTATCGGTTTGCAATCATATTGCCGCGATCTTATTCCGCGACAGTTAAGAGTGACCTTAGATTGCCGATAAAAGCCGCCGTTCGCGCCAAGATTCTCAATGAGGGATTGAATTACGATATTCTTAGTATCGCATGATTGCGGACCGTTCAAACGACAGCCGCGCGGCTTGATCTTGACGCGGACGGCCCGGCAGGAGCCGGGCAATGGCCGAGGGGGGCCACTCGGTAGGGCAAACCGCGTCCGGTGCCCATCGTAGGGGTATGGGCGGCTGCTTGATAAGGAAATGCCCATGCTTTCCTTTGACCCATCTCAATAATAGAACGAAAGTCTAATTTGCACGATAGAGTGCGCTCTACTTTCGTAACACTTAAACTTCTTCTCGTTTCGGCTGTCACAACTAAACCGGGGAAGATGGCCATGACATGGTTCTGAAAACCATGCTCGCTTCTGCCTTTGTCATCGTCACGCCCGGGGCGCCTTTGCCTCGTCAAGCGCCAGGCCGAGAAGGTAGGTGATCCGCTCGTTTCCTTCATCCAAGGCGGCCCGCTGGGCGTCCCTGAGCGCATCGAGCAATGACCGCGGCATGGCTTTCTCGGCTGGGGCAGGATCGGCCGAACGCTGCAGACCTGCGGCGTCACGCCGTGATTGGAGTGCCGTCTGCAGCGCCTCCAAAACCATTTCTTCATCGAAGCCGGCCGCGACCGCTTCATCGATTACTTCGTTAAGCTCCAGCGTTGCGGGCTCGGATATGTTGCGCTCGTCGCCTGGCACATTCACCAATGTCTCGGTTACCATGTCTCATCTCCTTCCCGAGAAGAATTCTCTCCTGAGACGGATGTTCCGTTCGACGGGAAACAGCACATTGGCCTACGCTGTGGGGCGGGATCACCCGAAGCGGAAAATGACCGCACACGTCTCGAAATTGATCACCGGTTTCAGGACAAGGCCATGCGCAGGAATAAACAGCGCAAGCAGCGAATTCGGGAAATTGCGGCGCGCGTTAGTGCCGCCTCAGGGCCGAGAATATGTCCATATGACTTTCGCCCGTGGCCGCCGGCATCACGTTGAGCTGGCCTTCGTCGACCAGTTCGGCAAGGCAATCCTCGAAAAATCCAAGCAGCCGCCCGAGCAGCTGTTCGCGCGTAAGCTGATTGTCCGAAAGGATCGTGGAAACCAGGCCTTGCTTGAAGCCGGCGCGCGCTTCTTTATCGACATAGATAGTCATGGTAGTGCCCCTAACAACAATAGTGTGATGCCAGAGGTTGTGCCGAAGCGCAAAGAGTATATTCTCATATGCTTAATTGGACTGGCAAATTTGACAAACAACAATATCAAGACTGTTGGTATGGTAGATATGGGTCAGAATTCCGAATGGTTGCATCTTACGGAAACGGAAGTAACGGCTCGATTCGACATTTTTTATGCTCGGAAATTCCGAAAATATGCACGAAGTATATTATGTATAACCGAATTTTAACTATATTTCTCCTATATCAGGCAGTATTTATTGCATATCCACGTGAATGGCTCGCTCAAATACACGCATGACTCTTTTTGATACGCACGGTGCAAGGAATAGCGGGCAGGCAGGGTCGCCATGAACGCCGGTTCGGCGCCCGTGCGGTATGGCGCAATACCAAAACCGCTCCCTGCCACCATGCCTTGTTTGGCAAGGAGCGGGCTGGCTGGGCTCAATACCAGTGCCAGCCAAACAATCGTTTATTCAGACCATTGGTTCATTCTTCAAAATCGCTGGATTTGGGACTTGCGCCCCAAGCATCGAAACTATAAACGGAGCGCCACGGCCGGAGTGTAGCGCAGCCTGGTAGCGCACTTGACTGGGGGTCAAGGGGTCGTGGGTTCAAATCCCGCCACTCCGACCACTATATCCTTGATTTCCCTCACATTTTGCCGATGCTCCAAGGCCGCAACAAGGGCCTTAGGGGAACATAAGGGCACCAAATGCCCCGCAATTGGGGCCAAACGTCCCGAACTGGTCCAAAGTGATGCGCGAATGTTCGCGTCCTGCTGACGAGAATCGGCGCACTTACTTGTCTGTCAGACGGCCGGCCTGCTGTCGGCCAGTAAGAATCGGGATTATCCGCCCTGCGCAAGCCCGCGGTAAACTGCCTCGGTCGCATCCACCATTTTATCGAGCGAATAGTCGGTCTTGCGCGCGAGGGCGGCGGTACGCATGGCTTCGTGGCACTGCGGCCGGGCGATTTCGAGCATCCGCTGCGCCAAGTCTGTAACGTCGTCGTCATTTGCGACGATGAAGCCGTTCCTGCCATCATCCACCACCGTCGAAGCGCCGCCGACATCGGCGAGAATCATCGGCAGGCCGGCGGCGGCCGCTTCCAGCATCACATAGGACATCGCTTCGTAACGGCTCGGCATGACCAGCACATCGAAGGCCTGCATGGCGTCGGGTCCCGGAAGGGCGGAAGTGAGATGGATGCGTTTGGCCAAGCCGCTGCTGCCAATCATGCTCCGCATCTCCGCTTCCAGCGGTCCGAAGCCGATCATCGCCAATTCTGTTTGCGGCAGAGCAGCGCCGATGCGATTGAAGGCGTCAAGCAGCCGCTCCGGCGCTTTCTGTTCGGAGAGGCGGCCGACGAAGCCAAAGACGAACGCATCTGGTCGGATGCCGAGCTGGGCGCGAATCTCCTGACGCTGGCCGATGGGCGGCGCCGAGACGCCGTTGACGACTGTATGCAGTCTGTTGTCCGGAATGCCGAGATATTGCACGGCGTGCTGATATTCGTCACGCGAGACGCAGATCAGCGCATCGGTCAGGTATTTTCCAAACAGGCACTCGATGCCGCCAAAAATCTGGCGGCCGCGGGCGCCAAGCGTCGGATCCATGGTGCGGAAGGCGTGCGGCGTATAAACCCGCGGGATATGTCGGCCGGGCATGCGCATGCGGGTCAGCGCGCCGGCCTTGGAACTATGGCCGTGGATGATGTCGAACGGGCCACCGGTTCTGATGATCTTCCGGATCGCCATCCATGCTCGCGCATCGGAAGGCGAGGGGGACCGCGTCATCGGCACGGAATGTATGGCGGCCAGCGGCAATGCTTGAAGTTCTCTAACGAAACGCTCCTCGGCGCGAGTCGGCGAATAGATTGCCGCGACGTGATGCCCGCGTTCGGCCAGTGCCCCGCAAAGATCGAGAAAGTGCCGGCCTGAGCCGCCGCCGCTCGGTTCGAGCACCTGCAGGATTCGCAAGGGAAGATGGGTCATGGGCGAGCCGCAGCGCCGGCGGACCTCTGCCGTTGATATCTGTGCTCCAGCGCCGCGCAGCCCCAGACGATGCCATAGAGCATGAAGTGATGCCGCCAGTGGTCGGTATCGATGACATTGCCGATCAGTTCATGGCCGCAGAGCGTGATCCACGCTGCTACCAGATAGGGCTGCCACGGCCGGTCGCGGAACATGTAGCGGATGCCGAAACCGATCGTGGTCCAGGCAAGCGCGATGTAGGTCGCGAGGCCAAGCCAGCCATAGGTGGTCAGCGATTTCAGCCAGATATTGTGCTCGTCTTCAGGGTAGATGGTGGAGAACACCATCGGCCCGATGCCGAGCGGCTCGCTCATGGCGTTGAGGAAGCCAAGCTTGTGGCGCTCGAACCGGCCGAGCCGGTCGCCGTCATATTCCTGGACAAGCTTGGTGCGCTGCTCGAGCAGGCCGGAGATCGCCGGCGTGTTGAGCGCCACCACAATGCCGACGACGCCAAGGATGACGCCGGAGAGCGCTATGACCAGCACTTTCAGGCGGAAGGCGCCGGACCGCTCCTTGATGAACATGATCAGCACCATCATCATCGAGGAGAAGACGAACATCGCCCAGGCGGCGCGCGAGAACGAGAGCAGCACGCCGAAGGCCAGTATGGCAAGGCAGCCGAGCCGCAGCGGCAGATGTTTGGCCCGGCCGGTCAGGATGCCGTGCAGCAGATAAAGCGATGGCGCCACCAGGAAGGGACCGAACACGTTCGGGTCCTGGAACACGCCCATGGCGCGGTCGTAACGGGTGAAAATGGCAAAGCCGGGCAGGGCGTGAAAATAGCCGATAATCCCGCACATGGCGGTGATCACTGCGGCACATGTCCAGGCGTTGAAGATCAGCTTCAGCCTCCGAGGGTCGTCTTCGATGACGGCTGAGTAGAAGACTGAGGAGATCAGCAGGAAGAAGGTGACGGCGAGATACATTGGCCCGTCGCCGATCTCCGCCATCTGCGTCAGCGACAGCATGCCGCCGGTGATGTAGGTCAGCATGAAGGCAAGCAGCAGTCCGGTCGTGCGCGAGATTTTCAGCCCGATGATGAACCAGAAACCGATCAGCCCGGCCATGAACAGTTCATAGGGTGCCGGCTCGTCGATGACGAAACCCGACAGGAACACGCCGAACGCCATCAGCCCGGAGCCGACCAGCCTTGCGGTGGCCTGTCCGGGCTTGAAGGAAACCGTCTCGGCGTGGACGATCGCGCTCAATAGGCATTTTCCGTGTTGAGCAGTCGGAAGGGCGTCAGGAACAGGATCTTCAGATCGAAGAGCAGCGACCAGTTCTCGATATAGTGCAGGTCGAAGGCGGTGCGGTACTTGATCTTCTCGTCGCTGTCGATCTCGCCGCGCCAGCCGTTGATCTGCGCCCAGCCGGTGACTCCAGGCTTGACGCGGTGACGGGCGAAATAGCCTTCGACGACATCGGCATAGATGCGGTCATGGGTTTGCGCCAGCACCGCATGCGGCCGCGGACCGACGAGCGACAGGTCGCCTCTGAGCACATTGAAGAACTGCGGCAGTTCGTCGATCGAGGACTTGCGCAGGAAGCGTCCGACCGGGGTGACGCGCGGATCGCCTTTGGTGACCGCCCTGGCGGCGGTCGGATCGCTCATGTTCGTGTACATGGAGCGGAACTTGAAGACGCTGATGATCTCGTTGTTGAAGCCGTGGCGCTTCTGCTTGAAGATGATCGGCCCCTTGGACGTCGCCTTCACCGCGATGGCCGCACCGAGCATGACCGGCCAGAGCATGGCGATTGCCACCAGACTGAAGAAGATATCGAAGATACGCTTGGCGACCGAATCCCAATCGTTGATCGGCTTGTCGAACACGTCGAGCATGGCCGTCTTGCCGACATGCGAATAGGCGCGGGGACGAAATTTCAGCTTGCTGGCATGGGCGGCGATGCGGATGTCGACCGGCAGGATCCAGAGCTTGCGCAGCAAGTCGAGGATGCGCTTCTCCGCCGTCATCGGCAGCGAGATGATCAGCATGTCGACGCGCGCCAGCCGCACAAATTCGACCAGTTCCGTCACCGTGCCGAGCTTCGGATAGCCGGCCACCAGTTCCGGCGAGCGGCGGTCGAGACGGTCGTCGAAAATGCCGAGGATGCGGATATCGTTTTCCGGCTGCGCTTCCAGCGAGCGGATCAGTTCCTGCGCCGGCCTGCCGCCGCAGACGATCACAGCGCGGCGTTCGAGCACGCCATTGCGCAGCCAACGCTTCAATGCCCAGGCGAGCAGGTAACGCTGCGCCATGAGATAGCCAAGGCCGGCAATGAACCAGGCGCCAAACCAGAAGCGCGACACGCTCTCGGATGTTTTCAGGAAGAACAGCGTCAGCGCCATCACGGCGAAAGCCATTGCCCAGGCGCCGGCAATGCGGCCGATCACCCGGTATGGCGCCCTGAGAACCGGGATCTGGTAGCAATCGGCGATCTGCAGGAAAAGCACGCTCAGCACCCCGCCGGCGGCGACCACCGGGATGTGCCACAGAAGTGCACTCATATTGTGCAGGTAGAAGAAGTTGACCACGTGGCCGATCAAAAACAGCATCACGAAGTCGAACAGTCTCGCCAGGCCGGTCATCATCGAGGGCGAGAATTTCTCGTCGCGATATTGCGCGGCGACCCGTTTGGCGAAATCGTTGAGTTCGATCGTTCCCGGCTTGACACCCGCGGCGGTCTCGTCGGGGCCGATGGTGCGGATCTCCGAAACCTGCTTGCGCAGGCGTTCGATGTCGAGATCGTCGTCTCTTTCAGGCAGCTGACTCATCACACTCTACTCGATACCAATTCGTCTCGGACACTAGGCGAAATGCCCTAAGAAACGCTTACGCAAGGGGAGGTCGGGCGTGCCGAATTGAGAAAAGTCAGGAGTTTCCACAGCGCCTTGGAGGCGGCTTGCTCTAGCCGGCCAACAGCTCCTGGTAGAGGCCTGTGACGCGGCGGGCCATGGTGATGGCGCTGAATGTCTCGTGGAAGCGGTCGCGGTCGGGTATGTTGCGGGCGCGCCAGCCGGAATCGGTGATGCTCTCGGCCATGACGGCTGCCAGCGCGTCGCTGTTGCCGGCCGGCACCAGCGCGCCACTGTCGCGTCCGAGCACTTCCGAGATGCCGCCGACATTGGAAGCGATCACCGCCTTGCCGGCGGCCAGTGATTCCAGCACGATATAGGGCATGGATTCGGCGCGCGACGGCACCACAACCGTGGGCGCGTGGGTGAGAGCCTCGCGGATGTTCATTGCAGGCCGCATGGTAATGCGCCGGCCGAGCCCGCGCACCGTCATCATCTCCAGATACTTTTCCCGCTGCGGGCCGTCGCCGATCATGACGGCCGACAGCGGCCGCTTGAGGATGCGCTCTGTCTTGGCAAAAGCATCGATGAAGATGTCGGGGCCCTTGAGATCGCGCATCATGCCGACATAGAGGAAATCGGCTGCATCCGGCGCTTCCGGCACCGGGACGAAATCCTCCTCGCCGACGCCGTTATAGATGACCTCGTTGCGGATATCGATCTCGCCGACCTTGGCGATATAGGTGTTGCGCTCGAACTCGCAGACGAAGACGATCGCATCCGTCGCCTTTTCCTGCAGCTTTTCGAGCCGGAACACCGTTCGTCCTGCAAATCCCTCGGGGTTGAAATGCAGGCTGCCGCCATGCGGCGAATAGAGGCGGGAAACGCGATACCTGTTAACCCGCAAGGCTGAGCCGGCAAGCCTGGCCAGGGCGCCGCCCTTGGCGCCATGGCCATGCACTATGTCCGGCTGCAAACTTCTGATCTGCTTGTAACTCCTCCAGAAAACCGGGATGTCCCGCGGCGAGATCGCCCGATCGATCGGTATGCGCGTCAGTCCGAGCGCGAGATGGGGCATGATCCCTTCGAACAACCGGTCCTCATGCGCTCCGCCGGTGGAGCTGTCACAGAGGATGCCGACATGATGGCCAGCGCGGCTCTGTTCTTTGGCAAGATCGCGGACATGGCGGAAAATTCCTCCGACGGGAGAGCGGAAACAATGGAGGATCCTGAGCGGCACGGGGTCCTGCATGAAGAACACCTAGAACAGGCGTTCGCGAACGTAGATCGTATCTCCGGCAAGCACGGAACTGGAAATCGACACACGACCGGTCAGGATATTGCCGTTGACCTTGCGGGTCACGTCGGCATTGGCCTGGTTGGCGCGCGCTGTGTAGCCGCCTGCGACGGCAATTGCGTTCTGGATCGTCATGCCAGGAACATAGGTATACTGACCGGGTTGTCCAACCTCGCCCATGACGAAAATCGAGCGGTAGCGGTCGACCTCGATCGACACGTCGGGATCGCGCAGATAGCCCTGGCGCAGCTTGGCTGCAATCTGACCTTCCAGCTCTTGCAGCGTCCGACCGCGCGCTGGCACGGTGCCGATCAGCGGAAAGGCGATATAGCCGGCCTGGTCGACGGAATAGGTGGTCGACAGATCCTTCTGGTCGAAGACGGTGACGCGCAGCCGATCGCCCGAGTCGACGCGGTAGGGCTGGATCGTTGCTTCCTCGAATGCCTTCGGCGGCGGCCGATAGGACGTGCAGGACGCAACGAAGGCCGACGCCACGACGAGGGCGATCGAAAGTCCGTGCCGGATCGAGAACGACGCTCTGGCGGCGGTCTGCATTCGAAGGAACTCCTGCCGGTGTTGCATTGCGGCATGGTCCGGCGTTTACCGTTTCGGTCCATGCTTCATGCTGCTGTTATCGAACCATTAGGGTTAACAGCTGGTAAAACCGGTGATCGAATTGAGGAATTTCAGCCGATAAATTTGATCGACGTCATTCGGCCCGCCGGGTTAACGCTTCGCTTACCGACTTTGTTTATCTTTGCGCCCGAAGGTTTTGTGGAGTTCGGGCATGTCGACGACGAGGCAAAGTAGCGTAGACGCGGATATTGACCTGGCTGGCCTGTTCCGGGCGATCTGGCGGCGCCGATTGCTGGTGCTGGCAACGACCGTTACCTTTGCCGGCCTTGCCATAGCCGGCACCAGCGTCGTCGCGCCGCAATATCAGAGCGAAGCGCGTATCCTGATCGAGACGCGTGACCCCGATCTCGCCCGCCGACCAACCGATCCGCAGGGGGCGGACCCAACACTCGACGATGCGGGCGTCACGTCGCAGGTGGCGCTGCTGCAATCCGCCGACCTGATCCGCCAGGTGGCCCGCGATTTCAAGCTCGGCGAGCGCCCGGAATTCGATCCGGCCGCCAATCCGTCGATCGTCACGCGCGTCCTGGTGACCGCGCATCTGATGAAGAACCCGCTGGACGTCGAGCCCGAAGACCGCGTCATCCAGGAGTTCATCCAGAAGCTGCAAGTCTATCAGGTCGATAAATCGCGCGTCATCGCCATCCAGTTCTCGTCGCGCGATCCGAAGCTGGCGGCGGCGATACCCAATGCCATCGCCAAGGTCTATCTGTCGCTGCAATCCGGCGCCAAGCTCGACGTGACCAACGAGACGGCCAAATGGCTGGAGCCCGAAATCGCCAATCTGCGTGAAAAGGTGCGCGACGCCGAAGCCAAGGTGGCGCAGTATCGCGCGTCGTCGGATCTCTTCCAGACCGGCCAGCAGAACACCATCTCGCAGCAGCAGTTGACCGATATTTCGCAAGCGCTCGCCAATGTCCGCGCCGACCGTGCCAGTGCCGAGGCGAGGGCGGAGTCCGTGCGCCAGGCGCTCTCTTCCGGCAATGTCGACACGCTCAACGAAGTTGTCGGCTCGCAGATGATCCAGCGTCTGAAGGAGACGCAGTCAAGCATCGAAGGCCAGATCGCCGATCTCTCGACCAAACTGCTCGACGGCCATCCACAGATGAAGGGCCTGCGCTCGCAGCTTGCCGGTATCAAGCAGCAGATCCGCACCGAGACTCAGAAAATCCTCGCCAGCCTGGAAAGTGACGCCAATGTTGCCCGCCTGCGTGAAAAGCAGCTTGTCGGGCAGCTTAATTCGATCAAAGCCGACACGGCCAGTACCGATGAAAAGCAGGTGGGCCTGAACGCGCTTGAGCGTGAGGCGACGGCCCAGCGGCAGTTGCTTGAAACCTACTTGTCGCGCTATCGCGAGGCGATCTCGCAGAAGGACATGAACGCCACGCCGGCCGATGCTCGCGTCGTCTCCTCTGCCGTCGTGCCGACCCGGCCCTTTTTCCCGAAAACCATTCCGATTGTCGTCGTTGCCTCGGTCGCCGGTTTCGTGCTGAGCTCGGTCTTCATCCTGCTGTCGGAACTGTTCTCCGGCCGCGCCGTGCGGCCCGTGGAATATGATGAGGATGAGGACGATGATCAGGCTGAGACTGTCGAGGCACCCGCCGTCGTTCACCAGCCGGTGATCACGACGAAATCAACGGCTGCAGCTGCTATGAAGCCGAAAGCGGCAGTCGCTCGCGACCATGCCGCCCAGCCGGGTGACGCTGCTGCGGTGAGCCTGCTGTCCATGAACGATGGTGAAACCGATCGCATGGCTGCGGCGGCCGACCAAGATCTCGTTTATGCCGAAGCAGACGAGGAATTCTCCATCGCCTCCGTTGGCCGCCACCTGATCGACAATGGCATCAATGTGGCGATCGGCGTGTCTCTGATTGGTGACAATGGCTCCGCAGCCTCCGTCGCACTGGCGCGCATGATCGCCGGCGAGGGCGCCCGCGTGATCCTGCTGGACATGACCGGCTCAGCTTTGCCGACGCGGCAGATGTCGGAACGTGGCAACCTGCCTGGCATTACCAACCTGCTCGCTGGCGAAGCCGCCTTTGCCGACACGATCCACGCCGACCGCCTGTCGGAAGCTCATATCCTGCCGCAGGGCACCGCCGACGCCCGCCGCGCCATGCGCGCCGCCGATCGCCTCGCCATGATCCTCGATGCGCTGGCCCGCGCCTATGATCTCGTGCTGATCGAATGCGGCGACACCGACGTCACCGGCGTCAGCCGCCTGGCCCGCAAGGGCAACGCCGAAATCATCCTCTCCGCAGCCGGAGCGCCGATCGAAGAAATCGAAACGATCGCCGGCAGCTTTATCGAAGCGGGCTATGAGGATGTGGTCCTGATGCTCGGCAGTGCTCCGGCAAACCCGCCGAGCACGGGCCGCAAGGCGGCGTGAGAACGGCTTAGCTCCTGTAGCGTCAGCTCTCGGCTGATGTTATCCTGATTAAAAGAAAACATGTCTTATCAGAGCTTGACGATGTCGGAGCCGGTCGTTCTTCAAAAGCTGGTATCGAAGCGTGCCGCGAAACATCTGATCGATTTTCGTCGCGATGTTGAGCGATCTTTTTCAGGGCGGGTTCGCGATGTCGTCCTCTTTGGTTCGCGCGCCCGCGGTGAGGCTAAACATTCGTCGGACTATGATGTCGCAGTGGTGCTTGACGGAAGCGATGGGCGGCAGGCCGATCGTGCGCTTTCCGATCTTGCTTACCCGCATATCGTCGCCGGCGTTCACATTCGCCCAGTCTCGGTCTCGGCGAGCTCCATGGATAAGCCGAACCTTCCCGCCCTTTCTCAACACATCAAGCGAGATGGCGTTGTGATACCGCGATGAAGAAAAGCAAGAAGGTGATGTTGCATCCGCCGAAGGACAAGAAAGTCAACCGTCCACGGTCGCTACCAACTGAACCGCTCAGCGAAGAAATACAGCTCACCAGGGCTGCACAGGAATTGCGCAAAGCAGTGACGCATCTGCAGGAAGCGAGAACTCAGGCGGCAAATGGCGGAACTCCACATGCCTGCGTTCATTCAGCCTACTATGCCATGCACCATGGCGCCCGGGCAGTGCTGTTTAAGGCCGGCGGCGTTGGCAAAACCAAAGACGTGCCGGCAAGCCACGAGCATGTGATAGAGCACTTCGGTAAGCTGCTCGTCAATGGAGCGGACGCGACCGGTGATCTCGGACGCATGCTAAACCGGGCACGCGGCGAGCGCGTTAGGTCTGATTACGGCCTTGATGACGATGTGACAGAAGAGGAGGCGAAAGAGGCTGCGGCGAATGCTGCCTATTTCGTCGATGGGTGCATAAAACGCTGGGATTTGAAATCGCTTCTAAAGTAGCGACTTCAATCCTCGTCCTTCACCGGCACCGTCTCGCCCTGGCCTTGCACCCGCGTCCGCAGCCGCTGCACGAAGGAGTAGACCGCCGGATTCTGCTTGATCATCGTCTTGAGCTTGGTGGCCATCTCTTCCTTGATAGCCGCCAGCCGGCCGAGCGATGTCACCGGTATGGTGACATTGACCTGCACCGTCTCCTCGCTACACCAGGAACTCTTGAACGCCATGGCGCCGATGCCGAAGTCGAACAGGCCGACATTTTCCTGGTTGTACTGCTCGATCATCAGGTGGAAGAGCAGTTCGCCGGGGCTGGCCTCGATCGCCGGCCCCGTGCCGATCGAACAGAACTGAACGATGATGTGATCGCCCTTGCGCGACAGGCCGGCCACGGCCGGGATCTCGCCGGAAAATTCGCCGCCGGTCATGCGGATCGCATGCATCCTGAGCGGAAAGCCGGTCGCCGTATGCGGCATCCCCACTGCGGTATGCAGGAATTTTCGCGTCTTCGGACAGGCAAATGTGTTGGGCAGGCCGAACTCAGCCAACCGCGCCGCCTTTTGGGTGAAGAACAGATCGAGCAGTTCGTGCCTGTCGGCATCGCTCTCGGCGACGATATGCTCATAGCCGCCCAGTGCTTCGAGTCGGCGATGGCTGACGCTGTACTTCTTGCGCCGGCGCTTGGCGTTGATCTGCGCCAATGTCTCGACGAAGGTCGCCTTCAGCGGCAGCTGGAAGGAACGGTTCTGGTTCTCGACATGCTGCAGCATCGAGAAGGGCAGCACCCGGCTGCGCCAGATGCTAGGCATGTTGTTGAGGATGATGATATCCGCGCCCTTCACATTGTCGCGGATTTCGGCTGAGAAGGCCGCCATCAGTTCCGGCGTCGCAGCGTCAAGGAAAGCGGAAGAGAGAAGCCCGGTATTGACGTTGGCATGGTGCGCGCCGATGAATTCCGCCGTCGTGAACAGCCGGCCGCGGATGATTTCGAGCGGTAGGATGAAGGCGAGCCTGCCGTCGATGCGGCCCTCGACGATCTGCAGCGGCCGCTGGTGCGCATCGACCCAGGCTCGGCACCAGTCGAAACCCTGGTGCAGCGAATTGATATTGTCTTCGGCGAGCGCGCGCCATTCGGCCTCGACCGACTCCATGCGCCGATGCACGGCAACCGAGATCGGGCCGGCGAGCGTCTGAAGCTCCGATGTGCCGACAGCGAGGCCGGGCATAGGGGTGTCGTCGTAGAAATCCACGTCCTTCAATTTCATTTGCCCTGCAGGCACGGCAAAATGCTCCCCTCACGAATTTTTGATCGCGAGAGTTCTAACGCCAAATCCACCGACAAAGAATTAAATGGACCGCCAATGCCTCGGTTTTTGGAAGCAATTGGTTAATGGCAGCTTATTTACCGTCGCTCTTCGGCGCGGGCTTGTGCATCCACTTGATGATCCACATGGCCGGCAGCACCCAGAGCAGGCCGGTGGCAAAGAAATACAGCAGATGAACGGTCCAGTGCGCCCGCCCGAGCGTGGCGGAGGCGACGACGGTGGCCAGAAGCGCGTAGACGAGCACCAGGATGATGATCATCACCGTGCCGATCAGTTTGCGGAGCTTGTCGGGCATAATGTCTCACTGCGTGCGTTTAGGCCTTGCCATGACGGGGTCGCTGTTGCAGAGCTTCGGCAAAAGGATGAGGGCCATGACCGACAGCGCAATAAACCTCGAACCCCGGCTTTTCAAGGAAATTGAACGGATCGATCGCAATCGGTTCGCCATCCGCATCTGGCTGGTCGTGGTATTGCTGTCGATCGCTGCACTGGTCGTGGTTGGCGGCGCGACGCGGCTCACCGATTCAGGCCTGTCGATCACCGAATGGAAGCCGATCCATGGTGTCATCCCGCCGCTGAGCGCCGCCGCCTGGGACGAGGAGTTCAGGCTCTACCAGCAGATTCCGCAATATGCCGAACTCAACAAGGGGATGACGGTCGATCAGTTCAAGCACATTTTCTGGTGGGAATGGGCGCACAGGCTGATCGCGCGCTCGATCGGCGTCATCTTCGCGCTGCCGCTCGCCTTCTTCTGGCTGACCGGCAGGCTTGAGCGCCGGCTGCGCTGGCCGCTGTTCAGTATCCTGTGTCTCGGTGGTGTACAGGGTGCGATCGGCTGGTGGATGGTGTCGTCCGGGCTGACCAAGCGCGTCGACGTCAGCCAGTATCGGCTGGCCACCCATCTCGTCGTCGCCTGCCTGATCTTTGCGGCTACCACCTGGGTCTGGCGGGCGCTGGCGCCGCATACCGGCCGGCCGCTGCAAAGCCGTGCTGCTGCGGCGCTCGCCGGCGTCATCGTGCTCTTCGTCTTCATCCAGCTTTATCTTGGCGCTCTGGTGGCCGGTCTTGACGCAGCGCTCTCCTACAACACTTGGCCGATGATGGATGGTTCTTTCATCCCCTCAGGGCTGAACTGGCATGCCCCCTTCGACAATGGCAAGACGGCGCAGTTCCTGCACCGCATGAATGCCTATGTGCTGCTGACGCTGGCGTTATTCCAATGGCTCTGGCTGGCGATACGCCACGGCGGCACGACACATGCCAATCGCGGCCTGGTTTTCTTCGCGCTGGTCTGCCTGCAGGCGGTGCTGGGCATCACGACGCTGATCCTCTCCGGTGTGACCACCGAGGCTGATCCGGTCGCCCATATCCCGATCGGCTGGGCGCTCGCCCATCAGGCCTGCGCGGTGCTGGTGCTGGGATTTGCCGTCGCGCATTGGCGCGGCCTGACCGGCGAATATCCCAAGCCGACTGGGCTCGCTATGGGACGCTGAGCCGTATCGCTCAGAGCTTCTTCATCGTGAAGATGTGGTTGTTGAGCCCGAAGAGCAGCGTGTTCGCATCGAGAAGATGCAGGCCGATTTCAGAGCAGCCCTGGTAAAGGGTCGGCACCGGCTCGGCAGCGAAGCCGAGCTGTTTGGCGAGTTTCTTCGCCTTGTCCTCGTCATAGGCCGCCGCCGCGTCTTTGGGATCCTGGGCGAGACCGCCTTCGAACAGATCGGCGAACGGCAGGGTCTCTACCGTTATCTCCGTCTTGCCGCAGCCAAGCAAGTCTGGGCCCTTGATCGAATCCTTGGTGATTGTCACCACCTTGCCGTCGTAACGCTGCTCGTCGTCGGTGACCATCGGATGCGCCGGATCTTCCCAGGGGGCAGAGGCGGCGCCTGTGATCTTCCATTTGCCGGCAAAGGGAAAATCGTCGGCATGGGCGAGGGCGGTCGAAGCGGCCAGCAGGACGAGGGCGGCGAGGGGGCGGATTGACATTCACTTCTCCGGATCGGGAACCCGGCTCTGGTTCGGGCATGATTATGACGGGCTAGAGGCCTGACTTAGAGGCTCCTGTGCCGAATTAATGTCGATATGGCTGTCCGGTCAAGGAAAAATGCCGACGCACCTGTCGGCTGCGCCGGTTGCGCACTGTCTGTCGAGTGTTGCCAGCAAAACATGCTTCCCCGAAAGCGGTGACCGGTTTCGAGGAAGCATGCGCTATAAAGCAAATGGCTAAAGCGATGGCAGCGAATCCCAGGGATCGCGCGCCTTAATTGGGTTTGCCGCCGGAGGTTTCCCGCATGGAGGCGAAATCCACCTCGGGCAGGAAGCCGGTCTGGCGGTTGGAATTGGCGGCAAGTCCGGGGACCCGCCACAAAAGCCCGCTGCCGACAACCGGGTTGACCAGTTCTTCATCGATCGCCAGCACGCTCGACCGGATGCCGAACATCTGGTGATGGCGCTCGAGCGCCGCCCGCGTCGCGCCGATATAGACCGGCACCACCGGCACGTCGTTGATCACCTGGGGTGTGTTGAGCGTTTCGACCTTGTAGCCGGTTTCCAGCATCCAGGTCACCAGCTTGGGATGGGTTTCGACGATCATGCCCTTGATGCCGGAGACCAGGCAGAATTCCAGCACGCCGGTGATCAGCACATGCGAGGCCTGCACGTCGCCGAATTTGGCGGCCCTGTCGTCGGAAATACAGCGTGTCCACTCGTAGATGTTGTCAGCTCTCGGCCAGTCGTTGCCTTCCATAATTTCCGGATACACGTCGGAGAGAAGGTGTGGGCGCGAGGTGCGGAGCAGCCTTGTATAGCCGACAATGTCATCGCCACTTGTCACCGCGAGGTGAATGGCGTCGTCGGTGTCAAAGCGGTCCATTTCCCGGCCGTCGTCAGAACGAAGCTCTTTCCATCCGAGCCGTTCCACAAATTGCTTATGACGGAAACGCCAGACTTTTTCCATCAGTTCCGGATAGTCGTCCACATTTTGGGCAGTCAGAACATTCATCATGGCGCAAAACCCCCTAAAAAGGCAGGGGATTTCTTCCATGAAATAGAAAATCGATTCTATAGGTAATTTTACCCTGTTGACAGTCTAGCGAATAAGGCCGGCCCGTATTGTCTCAGCAACGAGTTGGGTACGGTTGGTTGTGTTCATCTTTCGTTGAGCATTTTCGAGAATGTGGGACACTGTCCGTTCCGAAATTCCGAGTATAGTAGATATCTCCCAGGCGGTTTTACCTTCTGAGCACCAGGATATACACTCTTTTTCGCGTGGCGTAAGGTTAACACTTCGTTGCATCAGAGCGTTTTTTCCACCCGTTTTGATTTCTTTCAGCTTGTTGTGCGCGTAAATTGATATCATATGCAGCGCGCCGCGGGCCTCTTTTGAGAGGTCGACGCGGTCTGTGGCGTAAGTTACGATTGCCCGAAAACCGCGAATGGAATGTATTGGCACACTGAATCCATCGACGAATCCGAAGTCGACGGCCTCTCGCATGAACTCCATGCCTTTGCGGTCGACGTTAATTTTTCGTAACTCCTCAGACCATACAAACGCATTGTCCGACAAAAGAGTTCGCTGAATAACTGGATCGATGCGAACATAACTTTTTTCGAGATATCTATGCGACCATTCCTCCGGCCATCCATCCATGAGAATATAGGGGTCAATCTTCTCGTGCGGTTCGGGAATGCCGGAGACGGCGAAGGAATTGAGGCCGAAAAAACTCGTTACCTTGCTGAGTTGGTCGAACGCTTCCCGCTCGGAAGCGATGCCTTCCAGCGTTTCGACAAAATCAAACATTAGATTGGCTATAGCTGAGCGCATGCTGTCCCGTCCCCGACTGACGATTGGCAATCGCGTTCTTTATACCACATCGATTACCAGTTTAGAATACGACAGCCGGTTGAGCAAACAGCTCCGGCTGACATGGGAAACGTGTTGTTACCGACTTGCGCCGAAATGTCCCGTCCACCAGCCTGACGGCTGGCCCGTTTCAACCAACGAAACGGGCCAAATCGCAAGCTGCACGCATCAAGCGCTGAGCATCAGATCCATGTTTTGCACGGCGGCGCCGGAGGCGCCCTTGCCGAGATTGTCGAGCAGCGCCACGAGATTGATATGCTCCCCGCCGGGCTGGCCGAAGACATAGAGCTTCATCGTGTCCTGGCCGGCAAGCTCGACGGCGTTGACGCGCGGCAGCGTGGCGGAAACATCGAGCGGCACGACTTCGACGATGTCCTGGCCGGCATAATGGTCAGCCAGCGCCGCGTGCACGCTCTCCAGCGTGGCACCGGTGGCAAGCGTGTCGACATGCAGCGGAACCTGCACGATCATGCCCTGCGCAAAGCGGCCGACTGAGGGGGAGAAGACAGGGGAGTGCCTGAGCAACCCATGCACTTTCATCTCCGGCACATGCTTGTGCTTGAGCGAGAGGCCATAGAGGAAATGCGGCGCATCGATGTGATCCGCATTGTTCTCGTCTTCCATCTGCGCGATCAGCTGCTTGCCGCCGCCGGTATAGCCGGAAACGGCATTGACGGTGACCGGATGGTCCTCGGTCAGGATGCCGGCCACGCGCAGCGGCCGCACCAGGCCGATGGCGCCAGTCGGATAGCAGCCGGGATTGGCGACATAGCGCGCCGAAGCGATCTTCCCACCCTGAGTCGGGTCCATCTCGGCAAAGCCATAGGCCCAGTCGGGATGAACGCGAAATGCCGTCGACGTATCGATGATCCGCACATTGTTGTTGGCGGCCGTCATCTCGACGGCCTGTTTCGACGCCTCGTCGGGCAGGCAGAGGATGGCTATGTCGGCGGCGTTGAGCAGATCTTCGCGCATCTGAGGATTGCGGCGTTCGGCCTCGGGGATGGACAGAAGCTCGATATCGGCGCGGTCGGCCATGCGGCTGCGGATCTGCAGCCCGGTCGTTCCGTGTTCGCCATCAATGAAGATCTTCGGTTTCATATCCATCATCCCTCATAAGAGCCGGGTTGACGCCGCATATACTGTTGGCATGAACCTATTGCAACAAAGCCTCTGAAATATCGCCTCAGAGGCCCTTGGCATGGCGCTCGGCGCGCAGACCGAGCATGTACATTGCGACACTGGCGCCGGCGATCGCGGTAATGTTCGCGTGATCGTAAGGCGGCGAAACTTCCACCACGTCGGCGCCCTTGATGTCGAGATGGCCGAGCCGCTGCAGCACGGAGAGTATTTTCGAGCTCGACGGACCGCCCGCGACCGGCGTGCCGGTGCCGGGCGCAAAGGCCGGATCGAGGCAATCGATATCGAAGGTGAGGTAACACGGCCGGTCGCCGACCCGCGCATCGATCGCCTCGACAATCTGGCGCGTGGTCATCTCCTCGACCTCGTGGCCGTACACGATCTTGAGGCCGCAATCATCTGGCGCGTGCGTACGGATACCGATCTGGATCGAATGCGCAGTGTCGATCACACCGTCTCGCGCCGCGCGGCCGACGAACGAGCCGTGGTCGATACGCCGTTCCTCGTCGAACCAGGTGTCCTGATGCGCATCGAACTGGATCATCGCCAGTGGTCCATATTTCGCCGCATGCGCCTTCAGTAGCGGCCAGGTAATGTAGTGGTCGCCGCCCATGGTGAACAGGAAAGCGCCAGATTTGATAATCTTCGCCGCTTCCTTCTCGATCAGTCCCGGCGTCTTGTGATGATTGCCGTAATCGAGCAGGCAGTCGCCATAGTCGATGACAGCCATGTCGGCGAAGAGATCGCGGTGGAACGGATATTGCGGATCGTTGTCGAAAATCGTCGACGCCTCGCGAATGGCGCGCGGCCCGAAGCGGGTGCCGGGCCGGTGCGAGACGGCGGCATCGAACGGTATGCCCCAGACCACGGCATCGACGCCGTTGAGGTTCTTGGTATATTTTCGCCGCATGAAGGAAAGCGCGCCCGCATAGGTCGGATCGGTCGCCGCACCCTTGATGGATTTTGCGGTAAAAGCGTTGTCGATGGTCTTCTGCGGCATGATGATCTGATTTCCCCCGAGTCTTCTCAGCAGGGTGTAAGGGGTTTGGCCAGTTGCGTCAAAGGTCAAGGGAATCTCGTTGTCGCAAGCCGATACCGCAACGAAACCGTAAAAGCAGCGTGCTGTCGGGGCGGAGTGAACTGTCGGGTCCGATCAGGGAGGACGAGATCGAATATTGCCAATCCCTCCAAAATCGTATAATCATATAACGATATCTTTATGTGATTGGGTGCTGCATGTCATCTCTCGACCATCTTTTCGATGCGATTGAAGCAAAGCGCACCGACGCCCGGGCGGCCCTCATGGCTCTGGCGCGCGAGCGCATCCTTGTGCTTGACGGCGCAATGGGTACGCAGATTCAGGGACTGGGTTTTGATGAGGCGCGTTTCCGCGGCGAACGGTTCGGTGTCTGCGCCTGCCATCAGCAGGGCAACAACGACCTGCTCATTCTCACCCAGCCCGCGGCCATCGAGGAAATTCATTTCCAATATGCCATTGCCGGCGCCGATATCGTCGAGACCAATACCTTCTCGTCGACCTCGATTGCTCAGGCCGACTACGGCATGCAAGACATGGTCTATGAGCTCAACCGCGATGGCGCGCGGCTGGCGAAACGCGCTGTTCGCCGTGCGGAGGCAATCGACGGCAAGCCCCGTTTCGTTGCCGGCGCGCTCGGGCCGACCAACCGCACGGCGTCGATCTCGCCCGATGTCAACAATCCCGGCTATCGCGCGGTGAYCTTCGACGATCTCCGGACCGCCTATGGCGAGCAGTTGCGTGGCCTGATCGACGGCGGCGCCGACCTGATCCTGATCGAGACGATTTTCGACACGCTGAACGCCAAGGCCGCGATCTTTGCCTGTTTCGAGATTTTCAAGGAGAAGGGCGTCGACCCGCCGGTGATGATCTCGGGCACCATCACCGATCTCTCCGGCCGCACGCTTTCCGGCCAGACGCCGGCCGCCTTCTGGCACTCGGTGCGGCATGCGAAGCCCTTCACCATCGGCCTCAATTGCGCGCTTGGAGCCAGCGCAATGCGGCCGCATCTCGCCGAGCTTGCCGATGCCGCCGACACGCTGATCTGCGCCTATCCGAATGCCGGTCTGCCGAATGCTTTCGGCCAATATGACGAAAGCCCGGAATTCATGGCCGCACAACTGGAGGAATTCGCGCGCGATGGCCTCGTCAACATCGTCGGCGGCTGCTGCGGCTCGACGCCGGATCATATCCGCGCCATTACCTCGGCGGTGGCGAAATACCCACCACGGCCCATCCCCGAACAGCCGAAGCTGATGAAACTCTCCGGCCTGGAGCCGTTTACGCGGACCAGGGACATCCCGTTCGTCAACGTGGGCGAGCGGACCAACGTCACGGGGTCCGCCAAGTTCCGCAAGCTGATCACATCGGGCGATTATGCGGCGGCGCTCGACATCGCCCGCGATCAGGTCGCCAACGGCGCGCAGGTGATCGACGTCAATATGGACGAGGGCCTGATCGATTCGAAACAGGCGATGGTCGAATACCTCAACCTCATCGCCGCAGAGCCGGACATTGCCCGTGTGCCCGTGATGATCGACAGTTCCAAATGGGAGGTGATCGAGGCAGGCCTCAAATGCGTGCAGGGCAAGCCGCTGGTCAATTCGATTTCGATGAAGGAGGGCGAGGAAGCCTTCCTGGATCACGCCAAGCTCGTTCGTGCTTATGGCGCCGCGGTCGTCGTCATGGCCTTCGACGAGGTCGGGCAGGCCGACACACATGCCCGCAAGGTGGACATCTGTACCCGCGCTTACAAACTGCTGACTGAACAGGCCGGTTTCCCGCCGGAGGACATCATCTTCGATCCGAACATCTTCGCGGTCGCCACGGGCATCGAAGAACACAACAACTACGGTGTCGATTTCATCAACGCGACACGGGACATCACCGCGACATTGCCGCATGTGCACATCTCGGGCGGCGTCTCCAACCTGTCGTTCTCCTTCCGCGGCAACGAGCCGGTGCGCGAGGCGATGCACGCGGTGTTTCTCTATCACGCCATCCAGGCCGGCATGGACATGGGCATCGTCAATGCGGGCCAGCTTGCCCTCTATGACCAGATCGATGCCGAATTGCGCGATGCCTGCGAAGATGTCGTCCTCAATCGCCGCGCCGACGCCACCGAGCGCATGCTGGAGATGGCAGAGCGTTTCAAAGGCGCGGGCGCCAAGGAGGCCAGGGAAAAGGATCTCAAATGGCGTGACTGGCCGGTTGAGAAGCGACTGGAACATGCCTTGGTCAACGGCATCAACGAATTCATTGAAGCGGACACCGAGGAGGCACGGCAGAGGGCGGAACGCCCGCTGCATGTCATCGAGGGGCCGCTGATGGCCGGCATGAACGTCGTCGGCGACCTGTTCGGCGCAGGAAAAATGTTCCTGCCGCAGGTCGTGAAGTCGGCGCGCGTGATGAAGCAGGCGGTTGCGGTACTCTTGCCCTACATGGAAGCCGAGAAGGCCGCCAATGGCGGCGGGGAACGCCGCGCGGCCGGCAAGATCCTGATGGCCACGGTGAAGGGCGATGTCCATGATATCGGCAAGAACATTGTCGGCGTCGTGCTCGCCTGCAACAATTACGAGATCATCGATCTCGGCGTCATGGTGCCAGCGACGAAAATCCTCGAAACGGCAAAGGCGGAGGATGTCGATATCATCGGCTTATCCGGCCTGATCACGCCATCGCTCGATGAGATGGTGCATGTCGCCTCGGAAATGGAGCGGCAGGGTTTTGACATTCCGCTGCTGATCGGCGGCGCGACGACGAGCCGCGTCCACACGGCGGTGAAAATCCATCCGCGCTACGAGGCGGGCCAGGCGGTCTATGTCACCGATGCCTCGCGCGCGGTCGGCGTTGTCGGCAGCCTGCTGAGCGCCGATATGAAGCAGGGCTATGTTGACGCCATCCGCGCCGAATACCGCAAAGTGGCGGACCAGCACGCCAGGGCGGAGGCTGCCAAGCAACGTGTCAGCCTGGCCGCTGCCCGCGCCAACGCCCACAAGATCGACTGGGCGAACGACCAGCCGCCAATGCCCACATTTCTCGGCCGACGCGTGTTCGACACCTGGGACCTCGCCGAACTCGCCCGCTATATCGACTGGACACCGTTCTTCCAGACCTGGGAGTTGAAAGGCCGCTATCCGCAAATCCTCGAGGACGAGAAGCAGGGTGCGTCGGCGCGGCAATTGTTCGACGATGCGCAGGCGATGCTGCAGAAGATCATCGAGGAGAAGTGGTTCGCACCCAAAGCAGTGATCGGCTTCTGGCCCGCCAACGCGGTCGGTGATGACATTCGCCTGTTCACCGATGAAAGTCGCAGTCAGGAACTCGACATCTTCTTCACGCTGCGCCAGCAGCTGACCAAACGTGACGGCAAGGCCAATGTGGCGCTCTCGGATTTCGTTGCCCCGCTCTCGTCCGGCAAGCCGGACTATGTCGGCGGCTTCGTCGTCACCGCCGGTATTGAGGAAGTGGCGATCGCTGAACGATTCGAGCGGGCCAATGACGATTATTCTTCGATTCTCGTCAAGGCTCTGGCAGATCGTTTCGCCGAGGCCTTCGCCGAGCGCATGCACGAAGTCGTGCGTAAGGAATTCTGGGCCTATGCGATGGATGAAGAGTTCGCGCCGGATGAATTGATCGGTGAACCCTACCAGGGCATTCGCCCCGCGCCGGGTTACCCGGCGCAGCCCGACCATACGGAAAAGGCGACGCTTTTCCGCTTGTTGGATGCAGAAAACACGGCTGGGGTGAGCCTCACGGAAAGCTATGCGATGTGGCCGGGATCATCGGTCTCCGGCATCTATCTCAGCCATCCGGAAAGCTATTATTTTGGTGTCGCCAAGGTGGAGCGCGACCAGGTCGAAGACTATGCGGCGCGCAAGGGCATGGCTGTCGCAGAGGTCGAGCGCTGGCTCGGGCCGGTGCTGAATTACATTCCGGAACCGACGGCAGAAGCAGCGGAATAAAGCCTCCAGATTGTTGTGGCTACGCCATCGCGCTGTCGCAAATGACGTTGCGATGCCGCATCATCTGTGGTCTCATGAGGATGCTTGAGGTGCCGGACGGTTCTTGGAATCGTCCGGAGAATTGGGAAGCCGGTTAAAATCCGGCGCTGCCCCCGCAACGGTAGCAGAACGTAATTGCGACGGGAGTCCACTGGGCCAACAGCCTGGGAAGGAGTCGCAAGGTCCGAAAGGACGGTTCTGGAGCCCGGAAACCAGCCTCGGGATTTTAACTCGACTGATCGCGGTGGGCGGTCAAGAGGCGGATGGCTCGTGGCGTCGGAAACCCTAATCCGAAGAACGCGACGGCTGCACGTTTCCCTATGTCCACCATGCCCAGTCCTTGAACCCGACGAGGACCGACCATGGATATCCGTTCCGAAATGCTTTCCCGGCTGAAGACCCGCAAACCCGGCTTCAGCCTCGCTCAGCCATTCTACATCGACCCAGACTATTACCAGCAGGACCTGGAGCATATCTGGTACAAGGATTGGCTCTTCATTGGTCACGATTGCGAAATCCCCGCTGCGGGCAATTATTTCACCGTCCAGGTCGGTGCCTATCCTGTCGTCATCCTTCGAGACAACGACGGAAACATCAAGGCTTTCCACAATTCCTGCCGCCACCGCGGTTCGCGTGTCTGCCAGGATCACAAGGGTTCGGCGGCGAAGCTTGTCTGTCCCTATCATCAATGGACCTACGATCTCGACGGATCGCTGCTCTTCGCCCGGCAGATGGGCGAGAATTTCGACAAGACCGGTTTCGGCCTCAAGTCGGTCGCCTGTGAACTGGCCGGTGGCTATCTCTTCATCTCGCTCGCCGACCAGCCGATGGATTTCGCACCGTTCCGGGCGATGATGGAGCCCTATTTCCTGCCGCATCGGCTGCGCGACGCCAAGGTCGCCTACGAGAGCACGATCATCGAGAAAGGCAACTGGAAGCTCGTCTGGGAGAACAACAGGGAGTGCTACCATTGCGCCGGCAATCACCCGGAGCTCTGCAAGACCTTCCCGGAAGCGCCGACTGTCAGCGGCGTCAACGGCGCCAAGGACGATCCGGAAATCGCCGCACACTGGGAGAAATGCGAAGCCGCCGGCCTGCCGAGCGCCTTCGTCATCGATGAGCAAGGCCAGTATCGCACCACCCGCATGCCGCTACTGCGCGAGGCGATCAGCTACACGATCTCTGGCCGCAAGGCGGTGCAGATGCGGCTTTCGGACAATGTCAATATGGATCGGATCGGCACTTTGCTGCTCTACCACTATCCGACCACCTGGAACCACATCCTCAGCGACCATGCCATTACTTTCCGCGTCCTGCCGATCAGCGCCACCGAGACTGCGGTCACCACCAAATGGCTGGTGCACAAGGACGCGGTCGAAGGCATTGATTATCGGCTTGACGAACTCATCCATGTCTGGACCGAGACCAACGACCAGGATCGGCAGATCGTCGAGGAGAATGCGCGCGGCATCCATTCGCCGGCCTATGAGCCAGGTCCCTATTCGGAAATGCWTGAAGGCGGTGTGATCCAGTTCGTCGACTGGTATGCGAGCTTCATGCAAGAGCGGCTGGCCGGCACGGGCAAGCCCGCGCTCCGCTCCGTCGCCTGACCGGGAGGGCACCATGAACATGATGGTGACCGGCGTCACACCAGCGGCTTTGCCGCTCGATCGATCGAAACCGTGGAATTCCGCACGCCAGATGCTGGTCTGCACCAGCGTCGTCGACGAAGCACCGGATGTGAAGACCTTTACCTTCGCCGTCGAAGGGGGAGGCTGGTTCAGCTATGTGCCAGGCCAGTTCATCACCGTGGAACTGCGCGCCAAGGGCGGCGACCTGCATCGCACCTATACGATCTCGTCCTCGCCATCACGGCCTTATGCCATCGCCATCACCATCAAGGCGCAGCCGAACAGCATCGGCACGCGGTGGATGTTCGATAATGTGAAGCCCGGCAGCCGCATTCGCGCCTATGGGCCAAGCGGCCATTTCACGCTGGCGCGCCACGAGGCGAAGAAATATCTGTTCATCTCCGCCGGCTCCGGCATCACACCCATGATGTCGATGCTGCGCTGGCTGTCGGATTGCGCGCCTGGCACGGATGTCGTCTTTCTCAACTCGGCGCGGCGGCCGGAGGAGATCATTTTTCGCGAGGAGCTCGAATTACTGGCCAAGCGGATGGCGAACCTGTCGCTCGGCTTCTTGCCCGAAGGGCGATCCGTCGCCTCGCCATGGGCAGGCCTGATGGGCCGCCTTGACCGCCATAAACTGTCGATGCTGGTGCCGGATTTCATGGGCCGCGAGATCTTCTGCTGCGGGCCGGAGCCGTTCATGAACGCGGTGAGCGGGATCATCCGCGCCGAAGGCTTCGACATGGGGCATTACCATCAGGAAAGCTTCGGTGCGACGTCGATTGCCGAAACCGTCCACAAGCAGGCCGAGGATGTCACGATCGAGGGCAGGGCGGTCGGAACGACCGTCAAATTCCTTGGTTCGAACGAGGAGGCCGTGTGCGAGCCGGGCAAGACCATCCTCGAGACGGCGCGTCTGGTAGGCGTCCGCATTCCTGCCGCCTGCGAATCCGGCATCTGCGGCACCTGCAAGGTTTTGAAGCGTTCCGGCGAGATCGACATGCGCCACAATGGCGGCATCAGCGACCAGGAGGTCGCTGGCGGCTTCGTCCTCGCCTGCTGCTCCAGGCCGCTGACCTCTCTTGAGATCGAGGCGTGATCGTGGGGGAGATCATCAACATACCAGACACGTCCGAGGACATGTTCCTCGCCTGGTTCTTCAAGCTGCCTGACAGCGCCAATGTCGCCGATGCAGCGCGTATCGAAATCGCCCGCATCGACAGTGCCGCGTCACCGTCGGATGAGGTCGCGCGTCTTCGGTCGCTGCTATACCAAGCCACCCTCAACCAACCTGCTGCCTCACGCCAGCGCCGGCGGCAGCGCCATTGATACGCATCGAGGAGAAAACCATGAAAGGCTGCAGCCCCTAGCAAGACCTCTGAGCACGCCAACGATAGTGATCGGCGATCAGAGAAAACTCCAGGCGGATGTCCCCTTCAAGCTTGGATCCCGTCTTTCCGTCTGTTTGCTGACCTGAGCCTGGCGCATGGAATAGCCGTATTCGACCACTTTGACGCCATCGACGACGAACAGCTGCGACTCGTCGAGACCAGGCTGCAGCGCACCGGTAATCGAGACGAATTCGTAGGATTTCGTGATGTGGAACGGTGTCTTCGGGAAAACATGGATAATCTGGTTCGCCGGCGGGGCGGGCATGTGGCTGCAGGCTCCCGCGACCGGCACCAGCAGGAATTCGTAGACCAGATCTCCTTCGCTATCGACCGGCAGGACAAAGCCGGTCAGCTTAATGATCGTACTGTCGTGGTTCCAAGGCAGCGTTTCACCACCCGGCCCAGGCTTGGCCACTTCGGAGAAAGGATCGCTCGGTCCCTGATTGGCAGGCCGCAACTCGCTCCACAGGATTTCCTGCGTTTGCGCACAGACAGCGGATGTCGCGTAGACCAGGCCAAAGGTGACGATTGCACACTTCAGAGGGGTGAGGCGGAGTCGCATGTCTGCATTCCGAGAAGCTGATCTGGCCACAAGGCACGCTGTTCCTTCGAGGCCTCGCGGGGAACTATAGAGCTCCTCCAGCCAATGACAATCGGGTATTTTTGATCGGGCTCCGTCCTCATGTAGGCGATCTCCAGCCTTGTCGCCGTCAGTTTTCTCTACTCACCGATATTTCAGCCGTGGCAAATCTCAGTGCGGTGCGCCTTGACCTCCATTCGCCGGTTTCTTGATGAAAAAAGCAGTGACGACCGCCGCGATCGAGATGATCGCGCCGCAAAGGAACGCCCCGCGTATTCCGGCCGTGGTCGCGGCCGCCGCTGTGACGCCGTCGCCATGGCCGACGCTCGAAGCGGTCATCGTCATGATGGCGACGAAGAGCGCGGTGCCAGCGGCGCCGGCAACCTGCTGCGTGGTGCCGATCATGGCGCTGCCATGCGAATAGAGGTTGGGCGGCAGGGCGCCCAGGCTGGCGGTGAACAGCGGCGTGAACATCAGCGCCAGGCCGATGCTGAGCACGATATGGGCGGCCAGCAGCAGCCAGAACGACGTGTTCGGCTGGATGAATGTCAGGCTCCACATCAACAGGCTGAACAGGATGGCGCCGGGCACGACCAGCGGCATGGGACCATGCTTGTCGAACAGGCTGCCGACCGTCGGCGCGCAAAGGCCCATGATCAGGCCGCCCGGCAGCAGCAGCAGGCCGGTCTGCAGCGTCGTCAGGCCGAGCACATTCTGCAGATAGATCGGCAATAGGATGAAGACGCCGAACATCGACATCATCAGGATGACCATCATGATCGCCGGGATGGTGAAGGCCTTGATCGTCAGGGTGCGCATATCAAGCAGGGCCCGATCCTGCCTCTGAAGCTGCATCTGCCGCAGGATGAAGAGCGCGATGACGAACGCACCCACGATGAGCGGGATCCAGGGCGAGATGATCGGCGGATGGATCGCCGCCTCGCCGAGGCCGCTCAGGCCGTAGACGAAGCTGCCGAAGCCGATGGCCGAAAGCGGAATGGAAACGAGATCGATCGGCGCCGTCTTCGGCTCCGTGACATTGCGCATCTTCCAAGCGCCGAGCGCCAGCGCTGCCAGCGCGATCGGCAGGACCAGCAGGAAGAGCCAGCGCCAAGGGAGTGTGCTAAGGATCAGGCCCGAAATCGTCGGCCCGATCGCGGGCGCCACGGAGATGACGATCGAGATATTGCCCATCGTCTTGCCGCGCGATTCCGGCGGCACCAGGTGCATGACCGTGGTCATCAGGAGCGGCATCATGATTGCCGTGCCCGATGCCTGCACGATCCGCCCGATCACCAGCATGGGAAAGCCCGGCGACAGCGCCGACACCAGCGTGCCGGCACTGAACAGCGCCATGGCCAGCATGAACACGGGCCGCGTATTGAGCCGTTGCAGCAGATAGCCGGTCACCGGGATGACGACGGCCATGGTCAGCATGAAGGCCGTGGTCAGCCACTGCGCCAGGCTGGCGGAAATCTTGAGATCGGTCATCAGGTGCGGCAGCGCCACGCCCATGATGGTTTCATTGAGAATGACCACGAAGGCGGACACCAGCAGCAGGCCGATCACCAGCTTGTTGCGGGCGCTCTGGTCCTCTGTTTCGGGTATATCTTCGGCATTGGAAACGGCTTGGGAATCGAGGGTCATCGCGGTGCCTTCAACGGGTGCTGGAAAGATCGGCGCTCAAAATCTGCGAGCATCACCATGACGCTGCGGTGAGAGACGATCCGACAATCTTGCCAATATTTTTTCGCTCGGGCCGTTTTCAAGCCGAGTTATGCAGGTGATGATCCCGCTCCGGGGACATCGAGTGCCTGCCCCTCAAGGCAGCCGGTGTATAACTACACCAGGAACGACACGCTCGGCAATCTCACAAAGATGCCAATGATGCGTCAGGTAGATCACCTGTCCCACCTTGGCCATTTCGCCGAGCAGGCGGAACACCTCTTCGGAGCGGGGATTGTCGAAACTCTCCATGATGTCGTCGGCGACAAATGGGACCGGCGGACGGAGTGCGGCGAACTCCTCATAACCGGCAAGCCTGAGCGCCAGATAGAGCTGGAACTGGGTGCCGGTCGACATGGCATCGGCAAGCTTCGAACTGCCGTCACCCGACACGCCGATCAGGATTTCCTTGTCCTTGTCGGGTTGCGAGGTAAGGCCTGAATAGCTGCCGCCGGTGATCAGGCGAAAAGCCTCCGAAGCGCGGTTCATCATCGAGCTGCGATGTTTTTCGCGGTAGATATGCAGCGCCTGTTCGGCGGCGAGCGTGCCGGTCCTGAGTGTGAGATAACGTCGCGCCAGATCCTCGATTTCGAGGAAGATGGTGCGACGTCTGGCTTCGATCCGGGCGACCGCGTCGTCGCCGCCGACGGCCTCCAGCTTTTGCCATGCCAGCGACATGTCGGAATAAAGCAGCTTTGCCTGCTCGGTCAGGTCCTCGATGCGCCTGTCCAGTTCCAGTGCATCGCGTTCGGTGGCATTGGCATCGATACCGGCAAGCGTTTGCTCGGCCTCCTCGAAGCTCGCCGCCCGCAACAGCTCGGTGATCTGGTGGCCGAGCGCAACAATCCGCTCTTCCAGCCTCTCCCGGTCCTTCGCCAGGTTCAGGAATGTCTCGACCGTCGCCAAGGAATCCGCATCAAAATAGGCGGTCAATTCGTTCTTTCGCGCGGTGTGGACGGCAAGTTCCTCCTCCAGCCCGCGGCGCCTGGTCTGCTGTTTTTCCAGCTCCGCTTGTTTGTCGGCCCGTAGCTGCGCGGCACGCTTTGCGGTCGCGTGGCGCTCGACCAGCGCATTGGCGGCGGCGAGAGGATCTCCTGATGGTTGGCTCTGGCCGCTTTCGGCAAGCAGGGCAGCGATCTCGCCACTGAACTGCTCCTGGTCACGCTCCATCGCGGCGATGCGCTGCGAGAGATCATCACGCTCCCTTAGCACGGCAGGTAGCGTGACAAGAACGTCGAGCATGGCGCGTACCGCAGCGATCGACCCGGCTTTGTCGGCAAACCACGTGCGTGACAACGCCGCGCCCCAGTCGCGGTCCCAAGTTGAAATGCCGGCATCCGCCTCGCGCAAAACTCTTTCGCGCTCCGCCAGATCACGCGCGAGATCGGCAAGCGCTTTTTTATGCGCCAGTCGGGCCTCTTCTGCAGCCTTGCTCGCGGCAAGCACATCGCTTGCCGCCCGCGCGAGGTCCGGCAGAGGCAGTCCATCAGCGTCGATCCCGGCACCGGCAAGCGCAGTCACCAGCGCGGCACCGTGTTTTGCCAATTCGGCGCGGAGAGCTTCCACCATATCGTCTGCCTGCCGGACATCATCCGAGGCCGCAAGCGCCGTAGCGCGTCTGGTGCTCCACGCCTCCAGCAGGGCAACGCGGTCCACCGCACCGCCATCCTGCATCAACGGCTCGGGCAAGAGCCCGCCGACCCGTTCGGCAAGCGCGTCGTGTTCCGTCCGCGCCTGCACCAGAAACTCCTGTTGCCGCCCGATGGCCGCCGCGGTCTCCGCTTCCGTCTGCCTGAGCTGGCGCAGTTCGGCCAGGTCCTGCGCCCGCGACAGCCGGCCGGCCGATAGCGCGTCGTCCTGCCACATCCGCTCTTCGAATGTCCTGGCGGTGTTGCCATCCAGCGTCACGAGATGCGCTTGCCACGCCGCATTGCGCTCGGCGCGAAGCTTTAGCGCCTCGGCATCGTCTATGGGACCGCCGGCGGTAAAGGCTGCGATACGGGCCTTGGCCAATGCCTGTTCCGTGCTCAGGTCGCGCAGCCTCGCTTCATGTTCGGAAATGCGCCTGTCGATCGCGGTTGCCTGGTTGCGCCAGGCCTCGATCTGTCGCGGTTCTGCAGAGGCCATTTCCCGCAGGGCGTCGGCGTCGCCTGCCCAGGGGGTGAGGTGCGCGAACTGGTTCTCCTGCTTGCGCTTTGCCTGCGCAAATGCGCGCTCTTCAACAGCCAGCCGCGCCCCGAGATCCGTTCCGGTCAGGCGGTTCAGCGCCACGTCGACGCGGCCGAGAAGAGCTGGATCGGCGGCAGAAGCGCCATCCCAGGCTTTACCCTCTTCGCGCAGTCGCTCCAGATTCTCATGGGTTCGGGCGAGTTCACGTTTCGCTGAGGTCAGCTCCGCCTCGACGCCCGAGCGTTTTTCGATCAGGTCGCGGATAATGCCGACCAGCGATGCCGGCAGCAGCAGCGATTCCGGCGCGGTGTGGCCGGTTTGCTCCAGCTCGGCGAGCAGACGGGTGAGCGTGCCGTCCTGTTCGGCGAGCACCAGCCGGCGTTTTGGCAGGTCGCCCTCGGCCGCCAGATAGCGCACGCGTGCCTGATCAATCATGTCCATATGGGCGGCGATCGACAGCGCCTTGTCATCGATCACGATCGCCTCGATCTCATCGGCAAGCTGCCGTGTCGAAAGGTCAATCGTTTCGACAAGCGCCTGCAGGCGCGTCTCGTCCCGCAGGAGCACCGGCAGCAGCGCAAACCATTCTGCCGGCGGCCGTGGCAGGTCGCCCAATTCGGCCGCCTCGGTTCTGAGCCGTGCGAGCTCCAATGTAGCGGGCAGCGCGCTGAGCAGCCGGGACAGTTGCTGATGGCGGGTTTTAGCATCGGCCAGCTCGCGCGTGGTGGCGCCATAGGCGGCGTCGGCTTGTTCATGCGTGTTCTTCAGCGCCTGATAGGCGGAGGCCAGGGTGTCGATGGCGTTGCGGTCGTTCTTCAGACCCTCCAGCGCGCGCTTGAGTTCGGCGAGCTTTGTGCTGGAAGAACGCTTCCTGTAGATCGTGCCGGCCTCGTCGGCGGCTGTGACCAGCGACCGGCTCAATCCAGCGAGGCCCGAACTGGCCGAGAACAACAACTCGCCAAGTTCGCCCCGGCTCTGGATAATGGCATTGCCGCCATCCTTGAGCGACTGGTCGTCCAGTGAAAACATGGTGCGATAGGCCTCGCGGCCGATGCCGCTGAGGGCGCCGGCCAGCAGTGCCTCGTTGATGGGCTGGCCGCGCTCATCGACGAGACTGCCGGTCCTGAGTTTGAGCCGCGCCAGTTCATGCACCTGGCCGTCGAATTCGAGCCGTGCGCCGACTTTCATCGTGTTGTACGGATGCAGGAAATTATAGCCGCTACGCTCGGCGATGCCGTAAAGCAGATCGAGATAGGCGGCGAAGGTCGTGGACTTGCCGGCCTCATTCAGGCCGTAGACGATGTGCAGGTCCGGCTTGTCCGGCCTGGCGGCGCCGAAATCGATCGAATGATCGGTGAACTTGCCGTAGCGGGTGAGATCGAGCCGGTTGAGGCGCATCAGCTCTCCCCTTGATCGACGGCCTTCATGCGGGCGGCGATGTCCTCGGCGCCATCGGCGAGCAATGTGTCAACGAAGCCCTCGAAACTCGCTGCGTCCCGACCGGCGAAGTCGCGGCTTTCCGGCGGCAGATCGGCCAGCAGCTCGCGCACCATTTCCCTGACCTCGTCGCGAAAGCCGGTGCGGGCCATGACCTCGTCACGCATCAGTGCGCCGAGTTCGATGATCGGATCGGCAGCCGATGTCTCGGCGCTGGCCATAGACGTCTCGACGGCAAGCTCCAGCTTTTCGATCCAGGTCCGGCCGATCCGGTCGCCGCGCTGCTCTGCCTCGGCCAGCATCACGTCAATGTCGCGCCGCAATTGCCAGGAAAGCGGGGTCCGGCCGTATAGCCTGAGGCGGGCGACCAAATGCGGCGAGGCGACCCTCGCACGCTCAGCCCCGAGCGCCGCTTCGATCGCCGCGACCGCATCGCGCCATTCGCCAATCCCGGTGAGGTCGACATCGACCCGCTCGAACTGCGCCACGCTGGTCAGGCGTTCTTCGACATGGACCGAATGGTCGTCGCCAATGGTGACCAACGACACGGTCTTGGCTCCGGCTTCGTTGATGTCGCGACCCTGCGGCATGCCCGGCATGATCACCGTGGCGGCGCCGGGATGCTGGTTGCGCTGGTGGATATGGCCGAGTGCCCAATAGTCGAAGCCCGACGCATGCAGGTCGAGCACGTTGCAGGGCGCATAGACGTCATGCACGGCAGAACCGGCCAGGCTGGTATGCATGACGCCGATATTGGCGGCGCCCTGCACCGGCGCCTTGAATTTCGGCAGCAGCGGCTCCGGCGCATGCGGCTTGGCAAAACTCAGCCCGTGAATCGCAACGGATAGGTTGCCGCTGGTGATTTCCACCGCTTCGGCATGGCCGGCGAAGATCTTGACCGTCGGCGGCAGCACCAATTCTTTGGAGATCCTCGACATTGCGTCGTGATTGCCGCGGATCTTGTAGACACGGATGCCGGCCTGGTGCAGCCGCTCCATCTGGCTTTCCAGGAAACGCGCCGTTTTCATCGATGTCTGCTCGCCATCGTAGAGGTCGCCGGCGATGATCAGCGCGTCGACCTGTTCATCGAGGCAGAGATCGACGATCGCAATCATCGCCTGCCGGCTGGCATCGCCAACCATGTCGGCGAGTTCGGCATTTCGAAGAGCCAGGGAGCGCAGCGGGGAATCGAGATGCAGGTCGGCAGTGTGGACAAAACGAAACGGCATTGAGTCTGCTTCATACGGCGGTGACGCCCGGCATGCCGCCGGGCAGGTCGTTCCTGCCGATCATAGTGAAGGTGTCGAGGGTATGGCTAGTCTTTTCGCCATAGGCATGCGCCAATTCGGCGTCCAGGGGATTTCACTGATGCATCAGCGGACGTCGGTGATCGCAGCCAGCCGAGCCTCTCCGAGGCAATCCGCAAACTCGAAGATGATCTCAGTTCGATACCGATCTTCAGGAGTCATCGCAGCGATGCCAATCGATCAGCCGGAGACGAGGCCTGTGTCCATCCGGCCCGAAGACACGGCCTCAGGCAGACCGGCCGAGGCGAGGCGCTTCAGCGCTTCTGCGACGCTCACCCGCCGATAGGTCTCTGTCGCCAAGCCATCCGTCTTCAGCGCCTGCCGGCGTGCTCCGGCGCGGGCGCGGTCCTCATCAGTCACGTCGGCATCGCGCTCGATCAGCCATTGCAGATAGGTGTCCTCGGTTTCCTTGACCGGGCGGCCGGTGACCGGGGCTGCGCGTTGCATGCGCGTCTGGTCGACCGGTCTCAATGCCTGGTGGGGATTGTATTCGGTGCGCTTATCGGTGCCCGAGATCGTCACATCGCCATCGGCAATCCGGCCCGTGGCGTTGTAGACGAAAGCCGATGCGATGCGGTCGAAGGCGGCGTCCTCTTCTTTCGGCCGATGGACGACGTCGCGCGTCGGTCGGTCGGGAACCGCGAGCCGGGTGATGCCGCGATCGTTGATGGCATCGAGTATCTCGCGATGGTCCGTGGTCCTGAGGATGATCTCGCGCCGGGCCGGCCAGAAATCGTAGGGCGCATGGGCGCCATGGCCCTTGCCGACATGGAAGGCATAGATTTCCGGATAGACGGCAAGCGTCGTCCGGCGCGATGGCTTGATGTCGTAATAAGCCATCATCGCCGATTGCAGGAGATGTGTCGCGCCAATACCGCCGAAGGTTTCGTCGATGACCAGGCCGAAGCGGTCATGCGGATGCCAGTCGGGAAACAGCGCCGCGATCGATGCGGGTTGTCCATCGATGGCGATATCGAACATTTCCGTCTTCAACAGTGACGCGACATGCATTTCGATCCGTCCTTCCCGTTGGCAATGCTTCCGGACAATGGCCGAGCGTGCCGTGACTGTCCAGATGCAAGGAGGTCCGGGCTATCCCACCCGTTTACGGTATTCCGGGAGGATGTGATCCGCTGTCAGCGGCGCGAAGGGAGACACCCATCGAACCTCTTCGATCTCCGCCGCAGGACGAATGTCGCTCCGCTCCGTTCTGATGACAAAGACGTCGGCGAGAACCATGTGCTCCGGCTCATTGGCCGCCTGCGCCTCGAACTGGCCGAGCGCGGTGAGGGCATGGGCGTCAACGTGGAGTTCGAGCTCTTCGCGCAATTCCCTCACAAGGCAATCTGCGGGCGTTTCCCCCGCATCGATTTTCCCACCCGGCTGCATGAAGGCGTCGGTTCCACGCTTGCGCACCAGCAGGGTCTGTCCATCAGGCCTGACAAGCAGAGCCGCTGCAATTCGTATGGTTTTCATCATCTCATCCCACCCTGTCGCGCTTCATGGCTCTGTGAGCGTGCGACGCCATTCAATCAATGCGGATAGCGCTTATCATGCAGTCTGTCGTGGTCAAAAGCTGGCGATGAGTCTCGCGGTCGCGCCATTGGATCAGGGCATGTCATCCGCCTGCCGCAGGCCGATCGCAATGCCTGGAAAACAGGCATCCGGTTGCTCGAAACCGAGCAAATGCGCAGACAATGAACAATTGTAAGCTGCTGATAAAATTCATGAAATTTCTTCGCTCCCGCTTGGAACCAAATGCCGTCGAGATGGTTTTGGAGGGGCTGAAGGAGTGCAACATGAAAACCATCGATATTCCCTGGCATCAACCGATTGTCGTCAAATTGCAGAGCGGCGCCGAGCGTCGTTTCGCTGGCGCCTACGATGCGCTCGATTTCCTGGAAAACGAATGGCCGCTCCGCCATGGACGCCACTATGACAGCGCCAAAAGCCTTTGCCGCGCCGCGCTTAACCGCACGATTTCGTCGGAAGTTGCGCGCGAAGCCTTCATTGCCTCCTGCCTGGAGGCGGGGCTGGATTGCATGTCCCGGGTAGACATTCCGTCACGCGCCGTGACCGGTCGCCGCTTCGGCGCCGCGGCATAGCAGATAAGAAATCGCATAAGAAAAGGCCGGGCGAAAACCCGGCCTTTTGAATGTCCGAAATTCGAAAGCAGCTTAGCGCTTCGAGAACTGGAACGAGCGACGTGCCTTGGCGCGGCCGTACTTCTTGCGTTCGACGACACGGCTGTCGCGGGTCAGGAAGCCGCCCTTCTTCAGGGCTCCACGCAGGCCCGGTTCGAAATAGGTCATGGCCTTGGAGAGACCGTGACGCACAGCACCGGCCTGGCCGGACAGACCGCCGCCGGCGACGGTGGCGATGATGTCGAACTGGCCATCACGTGCCGCCGCCACGATCGGCTGGCGCAGGATCATCTGCAGCACCGGGCGAGCGAAATATGCGGTGTAGTCCTTGCCGTTGACGGTGATCTTGCCGGAGCCAGCCTTGACCCAGACGCGGGCGACCGCATCCTTGCGCTTGCCGGTGGCATAGGAACGGCCGAGGGAGTCGACCTTGCGGACATGCACCGGAGCCGAAGCTTCAGTCGTGGTGGCGATATCCTTGAGGGCAGAAAGGTCAGCCATGCTCAGCCTCTTTTCGTGTTCTTGGGGCTCAGTGCGGCGACGTCGAGCGTGACCGGCTGCTGGGCTTCATGGGGATGGGTGGCGCTGGCATAGACGCGCAGGTTCTTCATCTGGCGACGGCCGAGGGGACCACGCGGAACCATGCGTTCAACGGCCTTCTCGAGCACGCGCTCGGGGAAGCGGCCTTCGAGCGTCTGGCGCATGGTGCGCTCCTTGATGCCGCCCGGATAGCCGGTATGCCAGTAGAATTTCTTGTCGGTGTACTTCTTGCCGGTGAAGACGACCTTGTCGGCATTGATGACGATGACGTTGTCGCCATCATCGACATGCGGGGTGAAGGTCGGCTTGTGCTTGCCGCGCAGATGGTTGGCGATAATGGTCGCGAGACGGCCGACGATGAGCCCTTCGGCGTCGATCAGCACCCACTTTTTCTCGACCTCTGCCGGCTTCTGAACGAAGGTGGACATTTGTCTTATCTTTCGTGTTCGATCCCCGATGCCGGAGGCAAGGGGCGTTTCTTGTTGCTTGCTTTGCAGCCGTTTGAGGATGCAAAAAAGAAGCTGCCCGGATGGGGCAGCGTCTGGCGCGGCTTATACGGGAAGCGAAAAACACCGTCAAGATGATGTTTTCACCAAGCTATAAAAATAGATTATATAAATCAATGGCATAGATATGTGGTATTATATAACCACAAAATCTGACTAACCGAGTTTCATCGTCAGTGCCCCGGCAGCGATCAACGCGCCTGCAACATAGCGCCAGGGGCTGGCTTTCTCCTTGAGGATGAAGATCGAGATCAGCAGTGCAAAGAAGATCGACGTTTCGCGCAGCGCCGCAATCGCCGCGATCGGCGCCCGCGTCATTGCAAACAGCGCCAGGCCATAAGAGGCCATCGAGCCGGCGCCACCGAACAGGCCGCGCCGCCATGTCAGCCGCACATGCAGCAGCACCGGCAGGACGCCGCGCATGAAAAAAGCGAAGGTGAACAGCGGGATCGGTGGCAGGATGCTGATCCAGATCGTATAGGAGATCGGATTGCCCGCCAGCCGCGCGCCGATGCCGTCGACATAGGTATAGCCCGATATCACCACGGCATTGGCGAGTGCCACCCAGATTGCCTTGCCATGGCCATGACGAAAGTCGAGCGCCATGGTCAGCACGCCGACACAGATGAACATCACGCCGGCGAACATCATCGGCGACAGATGTTCGCCGAGGATCGTGCCGCTGGTCGTGGCGACGATCAACGGCGCCACGCCGCGCATCAGCGGATAGACCAGCCCGATATCGCCATGCCGATAGGCGGCCCCGACCAGCTGGTAATAAGTGAAATGAATACAGATGGAGCCGAGGATGAACGGCCACGCCGCCGCATTCGGCATGGGAAAGAACGGCAGGCAGCAGATCGCCGTCACCGCGGCCCCAAGCGCGATCATCGTCGCGTCGAGCTGCTTGTCGACACCCGATTTCACCAGTGCATTCCATGTGGCGTGCAGGGCTGCAGCAAACAGGACAAGAAGAATGAGGCTGAGAGGCATGATGATCCGGTGACGGATGGTGGACGCGCCGGAATCACGGGAATGCAAGGCCGACTGCGCAGCTTTCTGCGCCAACATCGCGCGATTGTCAAAAAACTGTCATATTCGGATCGTCCGGCGCGCGACGCGTTTTGTTCTCATCGATCAATGGATTTGATTTCAGCATTGATTCATTTCGATGGATGAGGTACAAAAAAAGAACAAAAAATAAACATTAAGAGATTTAAGAGGTCGCCGTGTCGTTGGACCGTCGCATTTCATTGATCACACTCGGCGTTGACGACATCGATCGCGCCACTGCCTTCTATGAAAAGCTTGGCTGGACGAAATCGCCGGCAAGCCAGGAGGCGGTCACCTTCATCCAGTTGAAAGGCACGGTGCTCGGGCTATTTTCGCGTCAATCGCTCGCCGAGGATGCGCATGTCGAGAATACAGCCAAGGGATTTTCGGGCATCACGCTCGCCCATAATGTCTCCAGCGAGCGCGGTGTCGATGCGGTCTACAAATTCGCCATTGCCTGCGGCGCGACCGAGGTCAAGAAGCCGGAAAAGGTCTTCTGGGGCGGCTATTCCGGTTATTTCGCCGACCCCGACGGGCATCTCTGGGAAGTGGCCTACAATCCGTTCTTCCCGCTCGATGCCGAAGGGCATGTGCGCCTACCGGAGTAGGCAGCCGCCGAAATCGTCGCAATCGCCGGTGACGCAGTGGCGCACCGGGCAGCGGTCGTTGTCGCGCGATGGAATGAGCACGCGCTCCGTCACCTGGTGCGAGGCGCAGAACATGTCGTTGCGCACATAGCGATCGTAGAGCGTCAACCCGTTCTTGCGCGGCGAGGGATAGCGGAAGATCGCCGCACCTTGCTGGTCGATAATCGATTGGATGTCGCCGCAGCTGTGGTCAAGCGCGGTATAACGGGAAATCGCCGATGTCGAGGTTGCCGAAAGCGCCAGCATCGCCACGATGATAAATTTCGTCATCCACTTTCCTCCCGGAATCCTAATCATTATGTGAATCTGAGAGTCCCGATAAGAAAATATATGCACCGCCCGCAAGTGGCAAGGAGCCGTCCATGACACACGACAATTATGCGCCCGGTTTGATCCGCGACATCCTGAAATCCGTCAGGACGATCGCCGTGATCGGCGCCTCGGCCAATCCGTCCCGGCCGAGCTATGGCGTCATGCGCTTCCTGTTGAGCAAGGGCTATCATGTGATTCCGGTCAATCCGGGCCATGCCGGCCAGGAAATCCACGGACAGCCAGTCGTGGCGCGGCTTGCCGATATCGACGAACCGGTCGACATGGTCGACATCTTTCGCGCCGCCGATCAGCTGCCGGTGGTCGTCGACGACGTCCTGGCTATGAAGACGCTGCCGAAGGTTCTCTGGGGCCAGCTCAGCGTGCGCAACGACGCCGCCGCCGAAAAGGCGGAAGCGAAAGGTATGACGGTGATCATGGACCGCTGCCCGGCGATCGAGTACCCGCGGGTTATGGCGGCGTGATCACCCGTTCCTGCTGCTGCGCGCCCTGCCGACGAGTTGATAGGCGGTGACGCCGGATTCTGCGGCTTCGTCGCTGACATGCCGAAAGTCCTGGTCGACGAGTTCGTCCAAGCGCTCGTCTTCGCGATCCCGCCACCAGTCCACCAGCCGTGAAACGACGTTTTGTGCCAGCTTTGCAATGCTCATGGAAATACCCCTTATTTCCCGGAAGCGTAGCAAAGCTGATGGTTGCATGCATTGATTCTAATCAATCACGGCGGTGTGATTTCAACACCCCCGTAGCCTCCGCACCCGGTCGGTGAATGACGCTCATCCCACGCGCACGGCCGGCGCTGTGCGCAGTTCGTCGAGCTGTTCTGCATTCGGGCAATAATGGGCATAGCGTTCCGCCGCCCGGCCGTGGCGCAGGTCATGGCGGCAGTCGCCCTTGGCGCCGCATTGGGCGCAGACCGCCATCATATCGTGGAAGAAGTGGCGCTCGGTTCTGTCCGCCGCGTCGGGATCGATGTTGAGCGCCTTCATCATCTCTCCCAATTCGTCGGCGGCATGCCGACCAGCCTTGATGATGGCGATCAGGTCATAGCTGCTGACGCCGCAATCGGCGGCCACTTCGGCGAGGTCATCTGCGCTGAGGTTGCTGATTTCCTCCAATGCGTGGTTGGCCTCTTTGCGGTTCTGCCACCAGGCGGTGAGAGCCGAAATAATGCTTTGTGCCGAGAGCGATGTCGTCATGGCCAGGACCTCCGTGAAATCACAGGGGAGTCTGCCACTCGTCCGGCGCCTGGCCTTGATCTCGATCAACGGCTCTTGCGGCCGATCATTGATCGTCCTCGCCCAGCCGGGCGCGAATGTGGAGCGGTCTTATGCCGGCACGCTTGTCGACTTCGGTCGACACATAGATCGCGCCTGCTGCCTGCGCATAATGGATCGCCGCCTCGAATGCAGAGCCGGAGGCCAACTGGTTGGCAAGCGCGCCGATGAAGAAATCGCCGGCGCCATGCGCCGATACCACCGTGGCACGGAAGGCCGGCTGATATTCGGCGCGGCCGCCGGCCCGCATGTGGACCACCCCTTCGCCTCCGAGCGTGATGACGACGTTCGGCACCCGCTCGCAAAGTGCTGCCGCAGCAGCGACAGCACTTTTCACATCTCCTACAGGCTCACCGGTCAACACGGCAGCTTCGCCACGGTTGACGACAAGGATGTCGACGAGGCTTGCCAGGTCGTCTAATAGCGGCCGGGCAGGGGCGGCGTTGAGGATCACGCGTGTACCTGCAGCCCGCGCCTTCTCCGCCACGGCGATATTGGCCGCATCGGTGATCTCATTCTGCAGCAGCAGGATTGCAGTGTCCGCGGGAATACCGAGGTGATCGGCCACAAACGCCTGGTTGCTGCCCGACACCACCACCGCCCCATATTCACCCGACGGCATGACCACGGCCACGCTCATGCCGCTCGCCGCGCGCGGATCAACCTGCAACAGCGAGGTATCGATGCCCTGCGCCACGAGATCCGCTTTGACAAAGTCGCCTGCGGCGTCTTTGCCAACCCGGCCCGCCATGAACGTCTTCGCGCCGTTCTGCGCCGCGGCGACGGCCTGATTGCGGCCTTTGCCGCCGGGGACATAGCCAACCTTGGAGCCGAACAACGTCTCGTCGAGATAGGGCAGGCGCTCGGCATTGACAACGACATCATAGTGCAGCGATCCGGCCACCAAGATCGTCTTCGCCATGCATCAGCTCCCTCTGTAGACTTCCTCGAGAATGATGCGCTGGCTGATCGCCGCGTCCTGTTTTTCGATAGCCTGCATCAGTGCGGTATTTTCGGCAAGCCGTTCAGCGATTGTCATCAGCCGTTCGGCGGCGAGAATGTTGGTCCGGCATTCCTCGACCGGGTCGAGGCCACCATGGTCCGGGAAAGTGTCGAAATAGATCGCCCGGTCATAGCCGGATTTCATCAGTTCGATGAGAAGCTCGATCGTCTGCACCGGATGCACGGTTCCGATCATCAATCCGTCGTCGCGCTTGCCGTAGCCGTCGTTGAGATGGACGCCGAGAATGCGCGAATGACGCGCCGCCAGATGTGCGGAATGCGCCGGCATCTCGTCGGCGAACAGCACATGGCAGAAATCGAGCGTGACGCCGAGGTTGTCTGCTCCGGCCTCGCGGATCGCCAGCAGCGTCGTGCCGATATCCGGCATCAGCGCATAGGAACGCGGTTCGTTGGGCTTATATTCGATGGCGATGTCACAGCCGGAATCGTGATCGGCGACGGCTCTCAGGGCTGCGATCGTGTCGTCCCACATCCGCTTGTAGTCGCCCTGGAGGGCATAGTCGAAACCATCCTGGCCCATCCACAATGTCATCAGGTTGGCGCCCATGCCACGCACCGCATCGATGCCTCGCTTGGTAATATCGAGCGCCGCCTGCCGGATCTTGGCGTCGGGATGGGTAAAGGCGCCGAGCTTGAAGCCGGGATCGGTGTAATAGCGCATCGCGCCGCCGTTTAGCGTCAGCCCGAGGTCGTCCATACGGCTCTTGAGGTCAGCTGGCGCGCTATCGGCAAAATGGTCCGGATAGTTGAGGTCGGCGGCGTTGAGCCCTTCGACTGTCGCGGCACGTTCCAAGAGGTCAAGAGTGGTGACCCGATTGCGGCCCGGCCAATAGGTCGCCGCGTCCATCTTGAACGCGTTCAGCCGGGCTGCGAAAGTCCTGGGCAATCTGCGCATCGGGTCTGGCTGCCGGTCACAAAGCGTCGTTTTTCTTGTTCAGACTGATCTCACCCAGGCGGCGCGCCATATCCTGCTCGATCGACAGTCCGGGCACCGCCCCGGTGATCGGCTGGGTGTCGCGGCGGACCGGATCGACCGAGGGCGTGCTAAAACCGTCGCGCGGTTCGGGCGTCACACTTGGTGCTGGGTAGTGATCCAATACGCCGTCGGCTTCGAGTTCCGCTTCGAGCAGTTTTTCGAAATCGCTTGCCAGCCGCTCCTGTGTCTTCAGTCCGGCGGAGTCGTCCAGGACGGTCTCCACATGCCGGGCCTCCTCGGCCAGTTCGGCGACGGGTGGCTCGACGATTGGCCATTGCGGCTGCCGGATGAGCGGCTGCTGCTCCGCGTCGTTCTGCTGCAACGGTTCCTGGGCGGACTGCAGCGACGCCGATTGCAGCGCCTGGCGCTGCTCGGCCTGGGCGCGGCGGGCGGCTTCGAAACGCGCCATCGCTTCCGCGCGCGCCGCGGCAAGCCGCTCGGCTTCCTGGCGTGCGGTTTCGGCACGCTCCGCTTCGGCTTCCTGCTCCGCCCTCTGTCGTTCAGCCTGCGCCTGTTCGGCCCTCTGCCGCTCCATCTCGGTCCGGTGTGCCTCCATCCGGGCTTGCTCCGCCCGATCGGCTTCAAGCCGCTGTGCTTCCGCACGCTCAGCCTGCTGGCGCGCGGCTTCGGCACGTTCAGCTTCGACCTTCGCCTGCTGGGCGGCACGTTCAGCCTCGACCCGGGCTTGCTGTTCTGCGGCCGCCTTGGCCTCTGCGGTGCGCTCCGCTTCCTGTCGCGCCGCCTCGGCGCGGGCCGCCTCGATTTTAGCCGCCGCCTCGGCCTTGCCGGCCTCCAGCTGTTCTTCCAAAGCGCGGATCATATCGTCGCTGCTGGGCATGGCAGTGTTGCGGCTTGGCGGGCTGGCGAGCACGCGGTCTCTGGCCTGATCAAGAACATTTTCAGCATGCACCGCAGCGGTTGACGGCACCGCCGCTTCGGTCTGGGGCGCCTTGGCCGGATCGGTGGTTACCGCCGCCGCGGCATTCGCACCGGCTTCCACCGCACCTGCAGTGTAAGGGCTGGCGCCATTTTTCGCCGCTTCTGCAGCACGCAGCGCCTGCCGCTCGGCCCGCCTTTGGTTGCGTTCGGCATCGTCTTCACGGGTCGCGGCATTTTGTGCATCGCCGTTCTTGGCGGTCTCCGCCGCTCGCTGGGCCTGACGCTCGGCACGTCGCTGATTGCGCTCGGCTTCATCGGCGCGGTTGGCTGCAGCTTCGCTGGGACGGAGCGGAACGACTTCACCCTTCGTCGCGGTGTCGTCCTTGCCGGCCTCTGCGGCGCGTGCTGCCTGACGCTCGGCGCGGCGTTGCTGACGTTCGGCATCTTCGTCGCGCGCCTGCCTGTCACGCCGTGCCTCAGCCTGGGCCGCAGTGGCTGCTGCCGCTGCAGTAGCCGAGGCCTCAGCAGGGCGTTGCGCAGGCGCTGCAGGCGTGGCTGTCGGCTTCTGTGTCAAGACGGGCTGTGGGCGCTGAGCGGCTGCTGCCGGTCGCTCGACCGCCGCTGCGGGCCGCTCGGCGGTTGCTGCTCGCTCGGCGGCTGCGGGCCGCTCCGCAATCGCTGGTCTTTCGGCTGCCGGTTTGGCCTCACGCGGGCCGCCAATGCCGGTCTCGATGACGATATCCGTCGGCCCGCCGATCATGATCAGGTGCTCCATATCGTCGCGCTTGATCAGCACCAGCCGACGCTTGGCGTCCACCGCCGCTGCGTCCATGACCAGCAGCCTATGTTCGCGCGCCCGGCCGCCCTTGACGAACAGTGGCGCATTGCGGCGGCGCAAAAACAGCAGCACGGCAATGAGCACGAGAAAGGCGATGGCGACGCCACCAATAGCATAGAGAAGGCGAGGAGCGAGATCGGGAGCCAATCCGTCGAGCATGGCCTGTCCTTTCCGGAAGCATTCGGCCGGAAGCCGACGCGTCTTGCTGCGCTTTCCGGCCCAAAAAGGTAACTATTACCTGTCATTGACGGCATTTTTCCGGCTTGGCAAGCGAATTCGCCGGTTTTCCCCACGCAGGCTTGATGGCCTTCGGCGGCTTTTCGGACCGATTCAACGGTGAATCATCGGTCGAGCCGCTTTTTGCCGGGGCGTCAAATTGGTAAGGATGAGTCGTGGACCCTGCCATGGACGATTGTGTTGTCATGGTGCGTATCTGAGGACCGGATGACCAGACCAAACGAGGCGACCGACTTTTACAAGCCCATGGTTGAAAACTCCCAGCGGCCGGGAACAGTGTTGCGCCTTATCCTGCTGGCATTGGTCCTGATCGCCACCGCCGCCGCCTTCGTCGTTTTCCGGGATCGGCTCGACAATGAAATGGTGCTCGGTATGCTCGGCGTCTTCGCCATGGCTGGCATCTTCTTCATCGTCTCGGCGATCATCGGCTTCGTCGAGGTCATGCCGCAGAACCGCAGCGATCTAGTGTCTCGCGCAATCCTCAATTCCAGCCCCGACGGTGTGCTGATCACCGACCGCAAGGGCCGGGTCGTCTATGCCAATGCCGCTTATGGCCGGCTGACCGGTGCCGATTCGGCCGCTGGCGCGCTGTCGATCGAGCACCTGTTGTCGCGCAACCGCGAATCGACCGAAGCCGTCTACCGGCTGACCAATGGCCTGATGGAGGGCAAGGCCGGTCACGAGGAATTCCGCTTGCCCCGACCCCTCGGCCAGAGCGATGCAGTCAGTTCCGCTTGGTGGTATCGGCTGCGGGCTCGGCCGGTCAGGGTAGAGGACGAGCCCGGCGGCCCCTTCTTCCTTTGGCAGGTCGCCGACATTACGGCCGAGCGCGACGAGCAGGAACAGTTCTTCCGCGAATTGCAGAACGCCATCGATTATCTCGACCATGCGCCGGCCGGCTTCTTCTCCGCCGGCCGCAAGGGCGAGATTTTCTATATCAACGCGACGCTGGCCGACTGGCTCGGCGTCGACCTGACCAAATTCGAACCGGGCGCGCTGAAGATCGGCGACATCTGCGCCGGCGAGGGACTGACGCGGCTCGAAACCATTCATCCGGAGCCCGGCCAGGTCCGCACCGAAACGCTCGATGTCGATTTCCGCAAGGCGAGCGGCCAGAGCCTGCCTGTGCGGCTCGTCCACCGTGTGTCTGCGAGCCGGGATGGCGCGCCGGGTGAAAGCCGCACCATCGTCATGCAGCGCAGCCACGAGGAAGCCGGCCATGAGGACGACTCCTCGGCCAATATGCGCTTCAACCGCTTCTTCAACAACACGCCGATGGCGATCGCCTCGGTCGACGGTGACGGTCGTATATTGCGCACCAACACGCAGTTCCTGAAACTGTTTGCCGGGCTGACGCAACGTGAGGACGGTTCCAACTCGCTGTTTGCCATCGTGCCGGACTCCGATCGCGAGCGCCTGCAGACAGCGCTGGACGCTGCCAAGGGCGACAAGGTCGACATCGAGCCGGTCGAGGCGCGCCATCCGACCGACGAAGGCCGCCATTTCCGCTTCTACGTCAACGCCGTCATCGACCAGTCCGATGAGGCGCCGGAGGAGGCTGCCATCGTCTATGCCGTCGAGACGACGCAGCAGAAGGCGTTCGAGACGCAGATGGCGCAGACCCAGAAGATGAATGCCGTAGGCACGCTTGCCGGCGGCATTGCCCATGACTTCAACAATGTGCTGACCGCGATCCTGCTCTCCTCCGACCATCTGCTGTTGCAGGCCCGGCAATCGGATTCGAGTTTCGCCGATCTCATGGAGATCAAGCGCAACGCCAATCGTGCCGCAGTGCTTGTGCGGCAATTGCTGGCCTTCTCACGCAAGCAGACGCTGCGGCCGGCGATCATCAACCTGACCGACGCGATCGGCGACCTGCAGATGCTGGTCACCCGGCTGTTCTCCGGTACCAAGGTCAAGCTCGAGGTCGAATATGGCCGTGACCTCTGGCCGGTCAGGACCGACATTTCCCAGTTTGAACAAGTGATGGTCAACCTCGCCGTCAACGCCCGCGATGCCATGCCGGAGGGCGGCACGCTTACGATCCGCACCCGCAACGTGCCGGCCGCCGATGCGGGTGCAATGAATTTCCGCGGGCTGACAGCCGAAGACTTCGTCCTGATCGATATTGCTGACAACGGCACCGGCATCCCGCCCGAGATCATGGACAAGATCTTCGAGCCCTTCTTCACCACCAAGGAAGTCGGCAAGGGGACCGGTCTCGGCCTCTCCATGGTCTATGGCATCATCAAGCAATCGGGTGGCTATATCTTCCCGGAATCGGAAGTCGGCAAGGGCACGACCTTCCACATCTTCCTGCCGCGCCATGTGGCGCAGGAGAGCACGGCGGATAGTGACAATGCCTCCAAGACCGCTGCCGAGCAGCAGCGTGCCGCCTCGGCCGCGACCGACGATGTCGACCTGACCGGCAAGTCGGCGGTCGTGCTTCTCGTCGAGGACGAGGACGCCGTGCGCCGCGGCGGCAAGCGCATGCTCGAAACCCGCGGCTACACCGTCCACGAAGCCGGCTCCGGCGTCGAGGCACTCGACATCCTCGAAGAGCTCGACGGCCAGATCGACGTGGTCGTCTCCGACGTGGTCATGCCCGAAATGGACGGCCCGACGCTGCTCGGCGAAATCCGCAAGCGCTATCCGGATATGAAATTCATCTTCGTTTCGGGCTTTGCAGAAGATGCCTTTGCTCGGAATCTCCCCGAAGGGTCGAAATTCGGCTTCCTGCCAAAGCCTTTCTCGCTCAAGCAATTGGCGACCACAGTGCGGGAAGTGCTCGATAGCTGAGCAGGTTCCGGAAAAGTGTTCCGCGGTTTTCCGACAGGAACCTGCGACAAACAAAAGGCTTCAAGCGATGAATCGTTGGCTTTGCCAACGAAAGTCTGATTGATACGGTAAGCATTGCGAGGGGGGATCGCGCATGTCTGAGCCGCTGGATATCGTTTCAGCCCGACAGATTCTCGATTTCTGGTTTTCCGAGACGGTCGAACCGGATTGGTTCCGCGTCAATCCGGCGCTTGACCAGCAGATCAGGCAGCGCTTTGGGGATCTCTATGAGCTGGCGCGGGCAGGGGAATTGTCCGATTGGCTGCAAAGCGGCGAGACGGCGCTCGCGCTGGTGATTCTGTTCGACCAGTTCCCGCGCAACATGTTCCGCGGCACGCCGCGTGCTTTCGAGAGTGACGAAATGGCGCGCGCCGTCAGCCGGACCGCGATCGACAGGCATCTCGACCGGCAGCGAAGCGCCAAGGAGCGCAGCTTTTTCTACCTGCCGCTGATGCACAGCGAGGACCTTCTCGACCAGGTCGAATGCGTCCAGCTCCATCGTCGGATGAAAGACGACGAGAATCTGAAATATGCCATCGAGCACCACGACATCATCGCCCGCTTCGGCCGTTTTCCGCATCGGAACAAGGTGTTGGGGCGGAGAAACAGCGATGATGAAGAAGAGTTTTTGAAGACCCACGAGGGGTTTTGAGCGGCCGCAATCGCCTTTGCTGCATTTGCCGAAACTGCGTTCTCCAAGAAGCTGCAGATCCTATCCAATGTTGTAAGGATGGGGAGAAACAGGGAGTACAAACATGCGCTCGACTCCGCGAATGAGCATCACCTTGCCGTTAGAGATGGCGAATATGGTGAAGTCGCGTGTTGCCAGGGGCGACTTTGTTTCTGAAAGCAAGGTTTTACAGGAAGGCTTGTGTGCTCTGCAAAAGCGCGAGAATGCCGTCGAACACTGGCTTCGCACGGAAGTCGCCGCCGCTTACGACACCTACAAGGCCGATCCCACCCGCGCCAAGCCCCTCGATGAAGCATGGCGAGATGTTGAGACAATGATGGATGCCATTGACCGGGAGCTGACGCGGTAAAGCGCGTCTCTCAATCCCGATGCAGCAGCGCCACCGCGATTCTTGCTGCCACGCGTGCATTATTCTCCACCAGCGCAATATTGGTCGCGAGGCTCCGTCCGCCCGTTAGGTGGAAGATGCTGTTGAGCAGGTAAGGCGTCACGGCCTTGCCAGTGATCTCGTCTTCCTCGGCATTGTCCAGTGCCCGCTCGATATAGATGTCCATCTCGTCGCGCGCGATTTCGTCGGCTTCCGGCACCGGATTGCCGATCAGCATGCCGCCATTGATGCCGAATTCGTCGCGCTTGTGCTGGAAGCGCGCGATCGCGGACGGGCTATCGAGCCGAAGCGGGCTTTTCAGCCCCGAATTGCGCGACCAGAAAGCCGGGAACTCGTCCTGGCCCATGGTGACCACGGGCACGCCCTTGGTTTCCAGCACTTCCAGCGTCTTCGGAATATCGAGGATCGCCTTGGCGCCAGCACAGACGACGATCACCGCCGTGCGCGCGAGCTCTTCAAGATCGGCGGAAATGTCGAATGTTTCCTCGGCTTTGYGGTGTACGCCGCCGATGCCGCCGGTGGCGAACACATGGATGCCGGCGCGCGCCGCAGCAATCATCGTCGCCGCCACCGTCGTCGCACCCGTCCGGCCCTCGGAAATGGCAAAGGCGAGATCGGCGCGAGACAGTTTCATCGCATCCGGCGTCCGCGCCAGCTGCTCAAGCTGGGTGTCTTCCAGGCCGACATGCAGCACACCGTTGAGGACGGCAATCGTCGCCGGCACCGCGCCCTCGGCCCGGATGATGCTTTCGACGCTGCGTGCCATCTGGAGATTGCCGGGATAGGGCATGCCATGGGTGATGATCGTCGATTCCAGCGCCACGATCGCCTCGCCTGCAGCCTTCGCCTCAGCCACTTCGGTGGAATAGGAAACCGGGAAATTCGGCGTGGCGTGGCTGTTCATGGCGGCGTCCTGGGCTGGTCGTTGGATGACGGCTTACAACACTATTTCCGCCGTCGGCACAAGGGCGAGCGTGTCCATCAAGAGTTCGCGGCTTAACGTCTCGGCCACCGCCATTTCGCTGGCGAGCGCCAGTCGCGCCGACGCAGCCCCCATCGAAACAGCATCTCCAAGCGGCCGGCCCTCGAACACGGCGTGCAGGAAGCCTGCGGCAAAACCATCGCCGGCCCCGGTCACGTCGCCGATCGCCTCCAGCGTCGGCGGCAGCAGCGTCGCGGCCTGTTCGCCCTGCCAGGCGATCACTTCGCGCTGGCCGCGGGTGATCACGCCCGCCTTGAGCCCCGCCTTGCGCAGGATGGCCGGCCAGCGGCGGAAATCGCCGACCTCTTCCCCCGTCAGCGCCCGCGCCTCCGCCTCGTTGATGAACAGATAGTCAAACAGACCGAGCAGGCCAGCATAGCGCACCACTTTCGGCGGCGAAATACCGATGCCGGCCAGCGGCTTGCCGTGCTCCCTGGCCGCTCGTCCAACCGTGGCGAGGGTCTCTGCCGGCAGATTGGCATCGGTCAGCAGAAAATCGGCGGCATCGATCTGGTCTCGCACCTGCCGCACCTGCAGCCGGCGCGGCACGAAGAGCCGGTAAAGCTCCATGTCCGCCAGCGCGATCACCAGATTGCCGTCGCGCTCCAAGATGGCGGTATAGGTCGGCGTCCGCCGATCGAGGAAGGTGAACGGTCGATCGATGACGCCCGCAGCCTCTGCCGCGATACTGACGGCTTCACCCTCCGCATCGCCGCCGCGCGGCGAAATCAACGTCACCCTATGTCCGAGCCGGGCGAGATTGCGGGCGGCATTGAAGCCGCCACCGCCGGCCTCCTCCTTCCATGCTCCGGGATTGGAGGCGCCGGGGGCGGTATCGCCGGAGATCCGGCCGCGCCGGTCGATATGGGCGCCGCCCAGGACGAGGATGGAGGTCATGCGGAAGGCCTTGTTACAATCGACTCACCTTAACGGCTTTCCGGCATGAGAAGCAAGCCGCGAGCGCTCGAAGCCTTTGGAAACAAACACGAAAACAAAAATAGAACGAAAGTCGAAAAAATATTCCGGATCAATTGGTTGCGCGCCACTTGCAGAATGAGAACAAATAGGGTACGAATAACTCCAGCAGAACAGATTGCTTCAATGGCGCGGATAACTTAAAGGTGGATCGAATGGCCCAGAACACGTTGCGACTCGTTGAGGAAAAAGCGGTGGACAAGAGCAAAGCCCTGGATGCGGCACTTTCCCAGATCGAACGCGCGTTCGGCAAGGGTTCGATCATGCGGCTCGGTTCGAACGAGAATGTCGTCGAGATCGAGACCGTTCCCACCGGCTCGCTTGGTCTCGATATCGCGCTTGGCGTCGGTGGCCTGCCAAAGGGCCGCATCATCGAGATTTTCGGGCCGGAAAGCTCGGGCAAGACCACGCTGGCGCTGCAGACCGTTGCCGAAGCCCAGAAAAAGGGCGGCATCTGTGCCTTTGTCGACGCTGAACATGCGCTTGATCCGGTCTATGCGCGCAAGCTCGGCGTCGATCTTGAAAACCTGCTGATCTCGCAGCCGGATACCGGCGAGCAGGCGCTTGAAATCACCGATACGCTGGTCCGCTCCGGCGCTATCGACGTGCTGGTCATCGACTCGGTAGCGGCGCTGACGCCACGGGCTGAAATCGAAGGCGAGATGGGCGACAGCCTTCCGGGCTTGCAGGCCCGCCTGATGAGCCAGGCATTGCGCAAGCTCACGGCCTCGATCTCGAAGTCGAACTGCATGGTGATCTTCATCAACCAGATCCGCATGAAGATCGGTGTCATGTTCGGGTCGCCGGAAACCACCACCGGCGGCAACGCGCTGAAATTCTATGCCTCCGTTCGTCTCGACATTCGCCGCATCGGTTCGGTCAAGGAGCGCGATGAAGTGGTCGGCAACCAGACCCGCGTGAAGGTCGTCAAGAACAAGATGGCGCCGCCCTTCAAGCAGGTCGAATTCGACATCATGTATGGTGAAGGCGTTTCCAAGACCGGCGAACTGGTCGACCTCGGCGTCAAAGCCGGCATCGTTGAAAAATCCGGCGCCTGGTTCTCCTACAACAGCCAGCGCCTCGGCCAGGGCCGCGAGAACGCAAAACTTTTCCTGCGCGACAATCCGGATCTCGCCCGCGAAATCGAATTGTCGCTACGCCAGAATGCCGGCCTGATCGCCGACCGCTTCCTGCAGAATGGTGGTCCCGAGGCGGGTGACGACGACGAGGCGCTGGAAGCCTGATCCGTAGATATCGTCGGATTTTCCGATCCGGCCCGGCGCCTTGCGGATTGCAGGCGCCGGGCTTTGTTTTTCTGGACATCGGCAGGGGCGGGCGATACAAGCGCTTGGCTAAAATCCGGGCAAACCGGTCATTTTCTGAGGGATGAAGGGCATACGATGAGTGGCGTCAACGAGATCCGGTCTGCGTTTCTGGACTATTTCCGCAAGAACGGACATGAGATCGTCGCCTCGTCGCCGCTCGTGCCGCGCAACGACCCGACGCTGATGTTCACCAATGCCGGCATGGTGCAATTCAAGAATGTCTTCACCGGCCTGGAGTCTCGTCCCTATTCCACGGCGTCGACGGCGCAGAAATGCGTTCGCGCCGGCGGCAAGCACAACGACCTCGACAATGTCGGCTATACCGCGCGTCACCACACCTTCTTCGAAATGCTTGGCAATTTCTCCTTCGGCGACTATTTCAAGGAACGCGCCATTGAGCTCGCCTGGAACCTGATCACTAAGGAATATGGCATCGACCGCAACCGGTTGATGGTCACCGTCTACCATACCGATGATCAGGCCTTCGATCTCTGGCGCAAGATTGCCGGCCTGCCGGAAAGCCGCATCATCCGTATCCCGACCAGCGACAATTTCTGGGCCATGGGCGATACCGGCCCCTGCGGCCCGTGTTCTGAAATTTTCTATGACCATGGCGACCATATCTGGGGCGGTCCTCCCGGTTCGGCCGACGAGGACGGCGACCGCTTCATCGAGATCTGGAACCTGGTGTTCATGCAATATGAGCAGGTCACCAAGGAAGAGCGGATCAACCTGCCGCGGCCGTCGATCGACACCGGCATGGGCCTGGAGCGCATCTCGGCGCTGCTCCAGGGCAAGCATGACAATTACGACACCGACCTGTTCCGCGCCCTGATCGCCGCCTCGATGGAGGCCACCGGCACCGATGCCGAGGGTGAGCGCCGTGCCAGCCACCGTGTCATCGCCGACCATCTGCGTTCGTCGGCTTTCCTTATCGCCGACGGTGTGCTGCCTTCCAATGAAGGCCGCGGCTATGTGCTGCGTCGTATCATGCGCCGCGCCATGCGCCATGCCGAACTCCTGGGTGCCCGCGAACCCTTGATCTGGAAGCTGGTTCCGGCGCTGGTCGGCCAGATGGGCGCTGCCTATCCCGAACTTATGCGCGCCGAAGCGCTGATCACCGAGACGTTGAAGCTCGAGGAGAAGCGCTTCCGCACGACACTGGAACGTGGCCTGGGCCTTTTGAACGCAGCCGTCAGTGGCCTGAGCGAAGGCTCGGAACTCGACGGCGAGACGGCCTTCAAGCTCTATGACACCTATGGTTTCCCGCTCGACCTGACGCAGGATGCGCTGCGCCAGAAGGGCATCGGCGTCGACACGGAGGCCTTCGCCAAGGCGATGCAGCGCCAGAAAGCCGAGGCCCGCGCCAATTGGGCGGGTTCCGGCGAGGCAGCGACCGAGACGATCTGGTTCGAGCTCAGGGAAGCCCATGGTGCCACCGAATTCCTCGGCTACGACACCGAGCGTGCCGAAGGCGTGGTGTGTGCGCTCGTGCGTGACGGCAAGTCACTGCCGCAGGCCTCGGCGGGTGAGAAGGTGCAGTTGGTCGTCAACCAGACGCCGTTCTACGGCGAATCCGGCGGTCAAATGGGCGATAACGGCCTGATCACTTTCGAGGGTGGCCGCGCTGTTATCACCGACACGCTGAAAAAGGGTGATGGCCTGTTCGTGCATTTCGCCGAAGTTTCCGAAGGCGTGCTCAAGCCGGGCGATGCGATCGTGCTGGAAGTCGATCATTCCCGTCGCGGGCGGCTGCGCTCCAACCATTCGGCCACCCACCTGATCCACGAGGCGCTGCGCGAAATCCTAGGCACGCACGTGGCGCAGAAGGGTTCCTTGGTGGCGCCGGAGCGGCTGCGTTTCGACGTCTCGCATCCCAAGCCGATCTCGGCCGAAGAAATGAAAGTGGTCGAGCAGCTTGCCAATGAGATCGTCGTCCAGAACGCACCGGTGACGACGCGGCTGATGAGCGTCGATGATGCGATCGCCGAGGGCGCGATGGCGCTGTTCGGCGAGAAATATGGCGACGAGGTCCGCGTCGTGTCGATGGGCACGGCCAGGCATGGCGACAAGGCCGGCAAGCCCTATTCGGTGGAGCTTTGCGGCGGCACGCATGTGCGCGAGACCGGCGATATCGGCCTGATCCGCATCCTCAGCGACAGCGCGGTCGGTGCCGGCGTGCGCCGCATCGAAGCGCTGACCGGCGAGGCGGCGCGCGATTATCTGTCAACCCAGGACGAGCGCATCAAGTCGCTTGCGGCAATCCTCAAGGTGCAGCCGGACGACGTGCTGACTCGTGTCGAGGGGCTGATGGAGGAGCGGCGCAAGCTGGAGCGCGACCTGGCCGACGCCAAGAAGAAACTCGCCCTTGGTGGCGGCTCCGGTGGCGGTGACGGATTGCGCGACATCAACGGCGTGAAATTCCTCGGCCGCGTGGTTACCGGTGTCGAGCCGAAAGACCTGAAGAGCCTCGCCGACGAAGGCAAGAAGACGGCAGGATCCGGCGTCGTCGCTTTCATCGGCGTTTCCGATGATGGCAAGGCGAGCGCTGTGGTGGCCGTCACCGACGATCTGACACCGCGCTTCAGCGCCGTTGATCTTGTACGCATCGCCTCGCAGGCGCTTGGCGGCAAGGGCGGCGGCGGCCGCCCCGACATGGCGCAGGCCGGCGGCCCGGATGGCAGTCAGGCCGAAAACGCGCTGGATGCAGTCGCAGCCGCTCTCGGTTGATCTGGCAATCTATAAAAAGTGCCGGGATATCCCATTCCGGCACACCGGGTTTCGCCTTTTTTAAATATTGAAGCCTACGACTTCTCCGAGTGCACGCTCTAGATCGGAGAAGCTGCGTTGGCTGTCGTTCTGAATATTTCGACCATCATGATCTGCACGGCGCTGATGACGCTGGTCGTTGCGATGGCGCTGACATTCATCTGGATTTTCGAGAAGCGCGAGCAAGCAATCGCATGGTGGTGTGCCAGCATGTGGGTAGGGACGCTGGCCTCGCTGATCCTGGCTTTGCGCGGCATTGCGCCCTGGTGGCTGGCGATCGGGCTGGGCAATGGTCTGGTCTTCCTCGCCTATGCGTTGATTTCGGCAGGGTTCGCGTCATTCCGCGGCGTGAGGATGGGGCTGCCGGTCATTTTGCTGGGCGCCATTGTCTGGTTCATTTGCAATTTCGGCTTCGAGTCGATCCGCTCCGATGTCAACAACCGCATCATCGTCAGTTCGCTGATCATCCCCTTCTATTGTGTCTTCGTCGTTCGCGACACCATGGCGGTGTGGAAGGAGGAGCGCCTTCCCTCCGCAATGGCGGCGTGTCTGTTCTACGCCAGTCACGGCATTTTTTACCTGCTGCGGATTCCGCTTAGCATTTTCTATCCGGTCTCGGACATCGTTCCCGGCCAGCCGTCGACATGGTTCGCAATCACGACGCTTGAAGCTTTCGTGCATGGCATGCTGATTTCCTTTGTCTTCGTATCACTCATCCGCGAGCGGACGGAGCGGCGTTACCGGCTTGCGGCCGAGATCGACAGCCTGACCCTGGTATCGAGCCGCCGGTTTTTCGTGTCCGAGACGCGCGCCGCCTTGGCCCGCCGGCCGAAATCGGCCTTCATGGCAGTCTTGGATCTCGATTTCTTCAAAAGCATCAACGACAGCTATGGTCACATGGCGGGCGACAAGGTGCTGCAATCCTTTGCCGCGCATGTGTCGCGCAGGCTGCAGCCTGGCATGATCTTCGGCCGTCTGGGTGGTGAGGAATTCGGCCTGTTCCTGCCGGATTGTTCGGAGGCCGACGCTGTCGAATTCCTCGAAGACCTGCGCGCCGCCGTGGAAGCGCTGGACATTCGTTTCAACGGCAATGTGCTGAAGGTCACCACCAGCATCGGCGTTGCTGGCGTCGAGGAGGCCGGCCCCGATTTCGACCATCTGATGGCGGGCGCCGACAACGCGCTCTACCTCGCCAAGAATGGCGGCCGCAACCGGGTGAGTTGCTTCAGAATGGCCATGCGGCTGGAGAAGATCGTCGAAGGCGGCGAGGAAAGCCGCCTCAGTCTTAGTAAGAACCGCGTCAGCCGCCTCTCAGTGCGCAGCCGCCCCGGACGCTATTGACGCTTTCGAAGCGGCAATCGCCTCGTCGATCGTGTCGAAGAAATGCACATGCGGTTCATTGAGCTTGTGCGCCTGCAGCATCGCGCGCGCATCGGCGCTTGCACCTGAGATCACGAAGCGCATGCCTCGCCGAGCCGCCTTGCGCGCCGTGCCCTCGATCACATTGGCCGCGGTCGAATCGATGAACGGCACTGCCGAGCAGTCGAGGATGAACACCTTGGCGGTGTCGGCGATGCGGTCGAGCACGCTGCCCACTGTCGATGCAGCGCCGAAGAAGAACACGCCATTGATGTGATAGGCGACGATATCCGGATCGCTATAGGGCAGGGGATGCTCTTCCGTCTCGCCATTGCCGAAGGCGACGCGCGCCGCGGCGCTGACTTTGATCGTTCGGCCCATCCGGTCGATGAACAGCACCGCGCCAAGCAGGAAGCCGGCGAGGATGCCTTCGGTCAGGTCGCGGAAAACCACGATCCCGAAAGTGACGATCAGCACCAGCGCATCACCGCGCGACGAGCGCAGCAGGGCGGCGATCGCCGGCTTTTCGACCATGTTCCAGGTGACTGAGGCGAGCACACCGGCAAGGGCCGCGAGTGGGATATAGCTGGCGAGCGGTGCGAGGAAAGCCATGAACAGCACCACGAACAGCGCATGCACCATGCCCGATATGGGGGTGGCGGCGCCGGCGCGCACATTTGTCGCCGTGCGGGCGATTGTGCCGGTGACACAGATGCCGCCGAACAGCGCCGAGCCGACATTGGCGATGCCCTGGCCGACGAGTTCGACATTGGAGCGGTGACGCCGGCCGGTCATGCCGTCGGCAACGACGGCGGACAACAGCGACTCGATCGCCCCGAGCAGCGCGAAGGCCAGCGCATCCGGCAACACGGCCAGCACCTTGTCGGGCGAGAGATTCGGCAGGTGGGGCAGCGGCAGGGTGTTCGGTATGCCGCCGAACTTGGTGCCGATCGTTTCGACCGGCAGATGCAGCCCCCAGCCGAGCAGGCTGGCAACACCGACGGCAATCAACAGGTTCGGCCAGTGCGGTCGCAAGGCCCTCACGGCAAAGACGATGAATATGGTCACAGCAGCCAGCAGGCAGGCCGACGGATTGAGCGTCGCGCGCGCATCGAAGAGCGCAGCCAGCTTCGGGATCAGGTTGCCCGGTTCCTTGGCCAGCGTCAGCCCGAGCAACTGGCTGATCTGGCTGGAGAAGATGATGACGGCAATGCCAGCGGTAAAGCCGACCGTCACCGGATAGGGGATATATTTGATATAGGAGCCGAGCTTCAACCAGCCGGCAAGCGCCATGAACAGGCCTGACAGCGCGGTGGCGAGGATCAGTCCATCGACGCCGTGGCGGGCTACGGTCGCGGCGACCAGCACGATGAAGGCGCCGGCGGGACCGCCGATCTGGTGCCGGCTGCCGGAAAAGGCAGAGACGAGGAAGCCGCCGACGGCGGAGGTGTAGAGGCCCATTGCAGGCGTCACGCCGGAAGCGATGGCGATGGCCATGGACAGTGGCAGCGCGACGATCGCCACGGTCAATCCGGCAATGATGTCGGCCTTGGCCTTGTCGAGCGTGTAGCCCTCGTGCAGGACCGTCCAGAGTTTGGGAGAGAAAGGCGGATCGGTGAGTTGGATATCCATCGGCGGGGCTCGGAATCAGGTTGCGGATTTCGCTGGCATCGAAGCCTACGCCCGCGCCTGCGAACAACCTTTGATAATTGTCAACGCCGCCGAATTTTTTTGCCGCTTCCACGGTGGAAGCGATGATGGACTGCCGAAGGCGGCAGCAGGGCCGTTCGCAGTCAAGGCGCTCGCATCAGAGCTGGCGGGATTAATGGCTGTGTTCCGCGCTTGCCACTGAAATCCTAGACGCTCAATCCAAACCCCTGCATCAGCCGGCGCGTGGAAAAATCCGGCCTGCCGGAGGTGAGCACGGCGCGATCGGCATGGGCTGCTGCCTCCAGGCCATCGAGCGCCGGCACCAGCCGGCGTGCCTGGCGCGCGATCGCTTCGGCGGGGTCGATCCAGTCGACGGGCCAGGGTGCAAGTCGCCGGAAGACATTGCCCATGAAAGGATAGTGCGTGCAGGCCAGCACCACGATATCGGTCTTGCGACCGTCCTCTTCATGGAAGCACTGGTTGATTTCCGCCGCCACGTCGGCGTCGGCAACGCTCTCGCCGCGGATATAGGCTTCCGCCATGCGCGCCAGATTTTCCGAGCCGACCAGCCGCACGTGGCATTGGCTGGCGAAGGACTGGATGAGATCGCGGGTATAGGCGCGCTTGACCGTGCCGGGTGTCGCCAGCACCGAGATCAGGCCTGAGCGGGTGCGCTCCGCGGCGGGCTTGATCGCCGGCACCGTGCCGACGAAAGTATGGTCGGGAAAAGCGGCGCGCAGGTCGGCGCCGGCCAAAGTGAAAGCGGTGTTGCAGGCGATGACAGACACTTCGGGCTGATAGTCGCGCAAAAAGCCATCGAAGATGGCAAGCAGCCGCTGGCGCAATTCCGGCTCCGCCCAGTTGCCGTAGGGGAAACCGGCATCGTCGGCGATATAGACGAAATTCCGTTCCGGCATCAGCACGCGCAGTTCGCGCAGCACGGTCAGCCCGCCAATGCCGGAATCGAATACCAGAACGGGCTTTGCGCTATTCGTCGTCATGGTCGAACTCATCCGGATTGCCGGCGCCGCGCGGACGCTTGCGCGAGAACCGGTCGAGGGAGGAAATGACACCGCGCACCACCTTGATCTCGGGCGAGGTGAACGCGCGACGGGAGAAGACAGCGCGCAAGTTGTCGATCATTTTCGGCTTTTTGTGGTCCGGCCGGAAATAACCGCGCGCATCGAGCGCCTCCTCGATATGCTCGTAGAGGCCGATCAGCTCTTCCTTGGTTGCCGGCCTCTGGTCGACGGCCTGGAACGGCGTCTCGTCTTCGGCTTCCATGCTTTGCTTSATCCATTCGTAAGACATAAGCAGCACGGCCTGGGCGATGTTGAGCGAGGCGAAGGCGGGATTGACGGGGAAGGTGACGATTTCGTCGGCGAGCGCCACGTCCTCGTTGGAAAGCCCGGATTTCTCGCGACCGAAGAGGATGCCGACTTTCTCGCCGGCGTCATATTTCGTCTTCAACGTCCGCGACGCGACGATCGGCGAGCGCACCGGCTTGAAGCCGTCACGCACTCTGGCCGTCGTCGCATAGACGAAGTTGAGGTCGGCGATCGCCTCTTCGAGGGTAGGATAAACGATTGCGCCGTCGATCACATGGTCGGCCTTGCTGGCAGCGGCGCGAGCCTTGTCGCTCGGCCAGCCGTCGCGGGGCGCGACAAGCCTGAGTTCCGAAAGCCCGAAATTGGCCATGGCGCGCGCCACCATACCTATATTCTCGCCAAGCTGGGGTTCGACGAGGACGATCACCGGCCCGCCGATGATCAGTTCGAGTTCGCTATTGGTGCCGGACATTCTCTGCCTTCATGTGATTTTTCGGCTCCCTCGCATATTTTGCAGCGACATGAAAGCGGCCAGCAATCAACGCGGCGGTTCGTAAAGCCGGTCCGCCTGGTTTTGAGCGATGTTGGCCATCAATACCTTGATCGAATCCTTCTTGCCATTGTCCTCATAAGTGGCGATGTCGTCGATAACGTCACGTCCGTCCTGCTGAATGATATCGATATAGATTGCCGTGCGCTCATTCGGATCGCCGCCGTCAAAGCAGCCGAAATGGGCAAAGGAAACTTCGTATTGGCGCATCGGACCGTGAGCCTCGAACAGATGCATATCGATCTTGTCGGGCGTGCAACTGTCCTGCGCTTGAACGATGACGTCGAAATCGAATGGTGTGTCGCCGTTTTGGTAGATCGGATGCTTCATTGCCGCCCGGTAGAGTTTGACGAAATCGGCGCTATAGAGGCGCTTCAGCCGGTCCTCGCTGAAGATCGATCCGAGCTTCGGCTCCTTGACCGACCAGAAGGTTGTGGTGACATCCATCACCTCATGGATGGGAGAGGGAATGTCATCCGCGAGCGCCGGCGAAGCCAGTGACAGCAAAGCGAGGATCGCGGCGCCGGCCCGCATCTATTGCTGGCCGCTCTTGATGATGTCGTTCATCTCCGCCATCAGCGAATCCCATTTGCCGTCATTGTTGCGATGGATGTCGTTAATGACGGGTTCGCCATCCTCCACGACAACGTCGAACTTTAGCTGGCTAATTTTGTCCCGACTCGCATCATCGGCGCAGGTCCACATCTTGAAGCTGGCATCGACTACGGTGACGCCATCCTTTTCGTCCTCGCCGGCAACCTTGATGTCCTTGAGCGGGCAGCCGTCCTGGCTCGAGGTGATCACGTCATAGTCGAATGGCGAATCGCTGCCGTCATAGACCGGATATTTCGAAGCCTGCTTGTAGGTCGCGACGAATTTCTTGGAGAAATCACGATCGATCTTGTCGAAATAGTCGGGGCCGTTGGCGTCGGTCGTCTCCCATCGCGCCTTGGCGATGTCGATGATCCGGTTGACCGGCTCGATCGCCGTGCCCCCGGCCAAGGCCGCAATCGGGASGAAGGCCGCGAACACGGCGATTGCCGACAGGTGCCTCATTACTTGGCCGGCTCCTGTACCTTCTTCTGCTGCTGATCCGGGGTCGTCTGATCCTGGTCCTGATCGGAAGGATTATCCTCTTCGTCCTGCGGCATCTGGCCGCCATTCTTGGCGAGGTCCTGCATTTCCTTGAGCAGCGAATCCGGCTTGCCGTCGGTGATACGGTGGATGTCGGAGATCACCGGCTTGCCATTTTCCGTGATCACGTCGAAATGATCCTCCGAGATGGCATCCTTGTTCGGATCGTCGTCATAGCAGGTCATCAGCTTGAAGGTGACTTTGACGTCGGTGACACCGGCCGCTTCAGCCCCGGTGGTGATATTGACTTCCTTGAGCGGGCAGCCGTCCTGGCCATTGGTGATCACGTCATAGCCGAAGGGGCCGCTCGCTTCGTCATAGATCGGGTGCTTGGCCGCCTCGCGATAGGCATCGGCAAAGGCTTTGCTGTAGAGCGCGTCGAGCCGCGAAGCGTCGAAATAGTCCTGGCCCTCGACTTTGGGGTCGTCGTTCCACAGCGCCACGGCAAGATCCATTACCGCCTTGACGGGCGTTTGCGGATCGGCGGCCAAAACAGGCGAACCGATCATGAGAAAAAGGACGGCGGTCAGTGCCCTGTACATGGAGGTTCCTGTCTGTTGATTCCGGCGGATGGACGTGAGGGAAACAGAGTTTGAAAATTCCGTCAATTCGATGGCGCGCGGCAATCAATCATTTGCCTCTTTCGTCTGCGGTGCTATAGCCGGACATCCGCCATGCTCCGGCCGCACACTCCCACCGCGGCGAAACCAAGAGGTAGATTTCATGAGCAAGATCAAGGTTGCAAACCCCGTTGCCGATCTCGACGGCGACGAGATGACCCGTATCATCTGGCAGCTGATCAAGGACAAGTTGATCCATCCCTATCTCGATCTGGAAATCGATTATTTCGACCTCTCTGTGGAACACCGCGACGCCACCGCCGACAAGGTCACCGTCGATGCGGCCAATGCGATCAAGAAATATGGCGTCGGCATCAAATGCGCGACGATCACGCCCGACGAAGCGCGCGTCAAGGAATTCAACCTCAAGGAAATGTGGAAGAGCCCGAACGGCACGATCCGCAACATTCTCGGTGGCGTGATCTTCCGCGAGCCGATTATCTGCAAGAACGTGCCGCGCCTGGTGCCCGGCTGGACGCAGCCGATCGTCGTCGGCCGTCACGCCTTCGGCGACCAATATAAGGCCACGGATTTCAAAATGCCCGGCAAGGGCAAGCTGACGATGAAGTTCGAGGGCGAGGACGGCACCATCATCGAGAAGGAAGTCTATAAGTCTCCGGGTCCCGGCGTCGCCATGGGCATGTATAATCTCGATGAATCGATCAGGGAATTCGCCCGAGCCTCGCTGATGTATGGCCAGATGCGCAAATGGCCGGTCTACCTGTCGACCAAGAACACCATCCTCAAGGTCTATGACGGCCGCTTCAAGGACATTTTCCAGGAAGTCTTCGAGACCGAGTTCAAGCCGGAATTCGACAAGCTCGGCATCGTCTATGAACATCGCCTGATCGATGACATGGTCGCCTCGGCGCTGAAATGGTCCGGCGGCTACATCTGGGCTTGCAAGAACTATGACGGTGACGTCCAGTCCGACACAGTGGCGCAGGGTTTTGGTTCGCTAGGCCTCATGACCTCCGTGCTGCTGACCCCGGATGGCAAGACCGTGGAAGCCGAAGCCGCCCACGGCACCGTCACCCGTCACTATCGCCAGCATCAGAAAGGTCAGGAAACCTCGACCAACTCGATCGCCTCGATCTTCGCCTGGACCCGCGGTCTCGCCCATCGCGCCAAGCTCGACGACAATGCCGAACTGGCAAAATTCTGCGCAACGCTGGAAAAGGTCTGCGTCTCGACCGTCGAGTCCGGTTTCATGACCAAGGACCTGGCGCTGCTCATTGGTCCTGACCAGCCGTGGCTTTCCACCACAGGCTTCCTCGACAAGATCGACGAGAACCTGAAGAAGGCGATGGCAGCCTGATCTGCCGCACATCGTGACTGCAAAACCCGGCCTCGTTGGGAGCCGGGTTTTTCTTTCTCTCGGATCTGATGCTCGCGGGCCGCAACCGGCAGCGGCGTCGATATCTTACCTGCTCCGGTGACGGAGCAAGATGTTCGGTCCTCTGTTTTCGGGGCTCTTTATCACTGCAGCAACCGCAGCATATTCAGCGGCGTGGCATTGGCTACCCCGAGCGCCGTGCTGGCAAGCGATTGCTGTACATCGACAGCCTTGATCTTGGACGCTGCCTCGTCGAGATTGGCATCCACCAGCCGCCCGACGCCTTTATCCTGCGTATCCTGCAGGTCCACGACGAAGGAGCTCTGCATCTTGATGCGCGAGGCGAGCGAGCCGAGGCCGGCGGCGGCATCGGTCATGGCCATCAGCATCCGCTCGGTCACACCGAGCATTTCGTCGACCTGACCGGCGGTGGTGTTCTGGTCGAGCTTGAATTCGGTATGGGCCGGCGTGTTGCGGCCTTTGATGATCACCCAGTCGGTGGAGGCGCCCTCGGCGGCCGCATAGGCTGCATTGGTCAGGATGCCGCCCTGGCTGTTCTCGTCGATCAGATGGTTGGTGCCCACCGCGTTGATCATTGAATAAGTCAACAGCTTCACAGACACCGTGCCGTCGCCATTGCGGCTGAATGAGCCCACAACCTGATGATCCTGGTCGTCGGCCGCACTTGTCCGGTCGAGCCAGTTGACGCCGTTGAACTGGGAGGAATCGACGATCGAATAGAGCTGCTGGCGCAACTCGGTCACTTCATTGTTGATCTTGACCTTGTCGACGCCGGCCTCGCGGGCGTCGACAAGTTTGTCCTTGATCTGCTGCACCACCCAGATGGCATTGGTCATGCCGTTATAGGCAACGCCCACGGCAGCCTCGCCCATGCCGAGTGAATCCTGCGCAGCGGCCAGCGCCTTGTTGTCGGATTTCATCGTGGTCGCGATCGACCAATAGGCCGTATTGTCCTCGGCGGTCTTGACCCTCAGGCCGGTGCTGAGCTGCTGCTGGGTAGAAAGACGTGTAGCGTCGATCTGTCGCAACTGCGCGACGGCGCCAATCGCGCCCGCGTTGGTCATTATGCTGGTCATGGCGACTTCCGAACTCAATACTTGGACGATACAAATGCCTGACTGTCCCGGATTCCGTCGGCTGAGCGTCATGCAACGATCGGCGGAAACTTATCCTGTATGGTTAATATAGGATGCAGGGACATGCTTAAGACCGGGTTAAATGGAGGACGGGAAAATGGAAAATTGCCGAACTTCAAGCTCCTTCAATGTCGCCTGATTGACAAATTTATCGATAATTACAGTCACTTATAGGATAATTACGAACCGGATTCGACGCGCCGGAAGCGAAAGGGAACCAAGAAATGTCGAAACGGCTGCGTGAACCGGAGGAACAGCGGGCACATGCTCGCGGCTGCCTGCTTGGTCAGCTTGCGGGTGACGCTCTCGGCAGCCTGGTCGAGTTCCAGAGCGCGGAGCAGATTCGTGAGAGCTACCCGAATGGCGTGCGCCTGCTGGCCGACGGTGGCTGCTGGAGCACCATAGCCGGCCAGCCCACCGATGATTCGGAGATGGCGCTGGCGCTCGCTCGCACGCTTCTCGAACACGGTGCTTACGTCCAGGATGCTGCGCGCGATGCCTACCGGGCCTGGCTCGATTCCGTTCCCTTCGACGTCGGCATGACGACGTTCAACGGGCTAAGATATATGCCTGATCATGAAAGCCAGGCCAATGGCGCGCTGATGCGGATCAGTCCGCTCGGCATTTTCGGCGCCAATCGCCCGGTTGACGAGCTCGCCGAATGGGCGAGGCGGGATGCCTATATCACCCATCCCAACCGCGTCTGCGTCGACATCAACGTGCTTTTCGTGCTGGCGATTGCACATGCCATTGCAGCGCCGGTGACCGCGGAGGAACTTTACGGAATGATCGACGGCTGGTCTGCCGAATGGTCGGTCAGGCCAGAGGTGCGCGAGGTAGTTCGCGCCGCGCGCCACGCGCAGCCGCAAGACTATATCACCCATCAGGGCTGGGTGCTGATCGCTTTCCAGAACGCGCTCTGGCAATTGCTGCATGCGCCCAGCCTGGAAGAGGGAGTCGTCGACACGGTGATGCGTGGCGGCGATACGGACACCAATGCCGCGATTTGCGGTGCCCTGCTGGGTGCGGTCCATGGTCATGGCGCCATTCCGGCGCAATGGGAGACGAAAATCCTCACCTGCCGGCCGGAAAAGGGCAGGCCCAATGTCCTGCGCCCGCGGCCATCCATCTACTGGCCCGTCGACGCGCTCGACCTGGCCGAGACCCTGCTCGAAGATTGACAGGCGACCACATGACCCATCTCACCATCCTCATTCTTGGCGGCTATGGCATCTTCGGCGGCCGTCTCGCCGATCTGCTTGCCGATGATCCACGGCTGACGCTGATTATCGCCGGTCGCTCGCTCGACAAGGCTCGGGCTTTTTGCCAGGGACGGACCGCTACGGCCCGGCTGGTACCGGCGGCGCTCGATCGCAACGGCGACGTCGAGAGATCACTTGACGAGATGCGGCCCGATATCCTTGTGGACGCGACCGGCCCGTTCCAGGTCTACGGTGATGATCCCTACCGCTTGGTCAAAGCCTGCCTGCGCCGTGGCGTCCACTATCTCGACTTCGCCGACGGGAGCGCCTTTGCCAGTGGAATGCGCGGCTTCGATGCGGAGGCCAAGGCGAAAGGCCTGTTTGTCTTGTCGGCGGTCAGCAGTTTCCCGGTGCTGACGGCAGCCGTCGTCCGCCATCTTGGCGCGGATTTCGCCGCGGTCACCGATGTCGAGGCCGGCATCGCGCCATCGCCTTTCGCGGGCGTCGGGCCGAATGTCATCCGCGCGATCGCAAGCTATGCAGGTCGGCCGCTGCAGTTGCGCCGAAATGGTCGGTCGCAGACCGCTTTTGGAATGACCGAGTCTCGGCGCTTCGTCATCGCCGTACCCGGGCATCTGCCGCTCCATTCCCGACGTTTCTCGCTCGTCGATGTGCCCGATCTCCGGATGATTCCCGATGCCATGCCCGAACTGCAATCGATCTGGGTCGGTGCCGCACCGGTGCCTGAGATTTTTCTGCGTGCGCTGAATGGCCTCTCCGCGCTGGTGCGGCGAAAACTCTTTCCGGGGTTGTTGTGGCTGGCGCCGCTCTTCGATTTCGTCATCAACCACTGCCGTTGGGGCGAGCATCGGGGCGGCATGTATGTCGCTGCGGATGGGATAGGTCGGGACGGCAAAGCACGCCGCGCCGAATGGCATCTGCTTGCCGAAGGTTCTGACGGACCGCTCATCCCGTCGATGGCGATTGCGGCCATCATCGGCAAGGCTTTGGCCGGCGCAATGCTGCCACCCGGCGCCCGTGTCGCCACGGAGGCGCTGGAATTGGCCGACTACGATGCCGTCTTCGCTGGCCGAACGATCCATACCGGCATCCGCGTGCCGATGGCCCAGGCAGAGCCGCTTTACCGTCGCGTGCTGGGTTCGGCCTGGGAACATCTGCCGCAACCGATCCAGGACCTGCATTCGGTCGCGGACGAACGGCATTTTTCCGGGCGCGCCGCAATCGATCGCGGCAAGGGATGGATCGGGCGCCTGCTTGCAGCATTCTATCGCTTCCCGGCAGAAGGCGCGGACGTCCCTGTCGCTGTGACGCTCAAACGGCATGACGACGGCGAACGCTGGCAACGCAGTTTTGCCGGAAAACTATTTTCCAGTTGGCAATATGAGGGCCAAGGCAGAGGCCGCCATCTGGTCGAAGAGCAGTTCGGCCCCGTCACCGTCGGCCTCGCGCTCGTTCTCAACGACGACCGGCTGAACTATGTCGTGCGGCGATGGTCATTCCTGGGCATTCCGATGCCACGCTTCTTGGCGCCCTGCGGCACGACCTTCGAATATGTCGCGCAAGGCCGCTTCCATTTTCATGTCGAGATCGCCCATCCCTGGTTCGGCCTCATTGTCCGTTATCGCGGCTGGCTTGAGGACGCACTAAAGTCGCCGGCGAATTGCGAGGCCGCGCCCGACCGGAAAGATGTATAATACCAGTCTGTATCGAGTGTGGGCTGCCACAATCGATACAAGGGGGTGACAGACTTCCACAGCCGGCCGGCTGGCTTCGATCTTCGAGCCGGTTGTCAAACGGCTACCAAGCTCGATCATTGCAAAAGCACGTGTGGAAGCTGGTAGCGCGGCGAAAAACCCAGTCCTCAGGCCAGGGCCGCGTTTGGCGGCTCGGCTGGACCTTTTGATTTCGCAACGCCTCGCACAAAATCGTCGACAAACGAGGCGAGTGACGCCCAATCGGTGAACTCGTAATCGCGGCTGGAATCCACCGGGGCGCCGCGACTGTCGGCAAGTCGGCGCGCCATCCAGCGCTTGAAAAAGTCATATTCGATATAGCGCAGCGCACCTGCAGCGTGATGGACGAGCGTCGGCGACCAGCCGCTCTCAGCCAAAAGCCGTTCGGCAATCCCTTGTGCTTCGGTCCGTTCGTCTTCGTTCTGGCTGACGATCGACAGCGACACCGAGACGAAGGCGGACGGAACGGCATTGAGCCACTCAGCTTCGCGACGCACGAAATCCGCGAGCGCGGACGGGTAGCGGCTCGCATGGATCAGCGCGCAAAGGATGACGCCGTCGGGCTGTTCGAGCGTATGTTCGTACATGTCCGAGATGTTCATGATGAGGACGCGGTCGCCGCCGTTTTCGATCGTACTGGCGATCGTCTCAGCGATCTTGCGCGTCTGGCCTTCGACGGTCGTATAGGCGATGAAATATTTCATGAGCCTGTCTTTCACGTTGATCGGCAGCTTGCGCTTGAGGCCTGCCTTCGGCTTTGACGGAGATCAATCACCCGTCATTTTTGTGAAATCGCGCAAGCCCCAGCATTTTGTCCCACGCCTGCTGATAGTCGGATTGGGCGCCACAAGCCTGTGGGTAGCGTCCATTTCGCTCGCGCGATCAGGCGAATCCTTGCTATGACAGCGATTGGCGGACGACGAGGAAGGCAATGACGGCAGGCATCGATATGGGCAAGGGTTCGGGCGGCGAACGCTCGATGCTCGATCTTGAGGAATTGCTGGCGACGCGCCTCCTGGTGCAAGGCAATTCCGGGTCGGGCAAGTCGCATCTCTTGCGCCGCCTGCTCGAACAATCCGCCGGCTGGGTGCAGCAGGTGATCGTCGATCCCGAAGGCGATTTCGTCACGCTTGCCGATCGCTACGGCCATGTGGCAATCGAGGGCGAACGCACCGAGGCGGAACTCGTCGGTATCGCTGCTCGGGTGCGCCAGCATCGCGTCTCTTGCGTACTGTCGCTCGAAGGTCTCGACGCCGAAGAGCAGATGCGCATGGCGGCGATCTTCCTCAATGCCCTTTTCGATGCCGATCGTGATTTCTGGTATCCGGTTCTGGTCGTCGTCGACGAAGCCCAGCTCTTTGCACCGGCGGCAAGCGGCGAAGTGGCCGACGAAGTGCGGCGGCTGTCGCTTGGCGCCATGACCAACCTCATGTGCCGCGGGCGAAAGCGCGGGCTCGCCGGTGTCATCGCCACCCAGCGGCTCGCCAAGCTCGCCAAGAATGTTGCCGCCGAAGCCTCGAACTTTCTGATGGGCCGCACTTTCCTCGATATCGACATGGCCCGCGCCGCCGACCTGCTCGGCCTCGATCGCCGCCAGGCGGAAATGTTCCGCGACCTGCCGCGCGGCTCCTTCGTCGCCCTTGGCCCGGCGCTGACCAAGCGGCCGGTCAAGGTCGAGATCGGCACGGTCGAAACCTCCGCGCGGTCGTCGAGCCCCAAGCTGATGCCGCTGCCGGAGGCGAGTGCCGATGCCGCCGATCTGATCCTGACGCCGGATCCGGCCGAATTCGCCAGGCCGATCCCGCGCTACATCCAGCCGGCGCCGCGCCCGTCGACCGACATCATGGCCGAGCTATCCCGTCCGCGCTCCGAGGAAACAGAGCCTGTCGAGACGCGTCCAAAACGCGCTGAACTGACGCCGGAAGAGCGCGACGAATTGATCGCTGGCGCGCTTGCCGATGTGCTTGCCGGCGCCGACTCCGCCTTCCGCAGCGATGCCGAACTCTACCAGGATTTCCTTGTCCGCTGCCGCATCCGGCGGCTCTCGGGCACCACGGTATCGCTGCCGGATTTCCGCTTCCGGCTTGCCGTGAACCGCTCCGGCGCCGACGAGGAGATGCAGGCATCCGAAGCCTGGGGCAGGGCACTCGAGCTCAGCCATGCCGTCGCCGATGACCTCAAGGCCGTGTTCCTGATGCTCGCCAATGCCGCGCTATGCGGCCATCCATGCCCCTCGGACGCCGCCATCGCCCGTAGCTACGGCACCCATTCGGTGCGCCGCGCCCGCCGCCTGATCGGCTATTTCGAGGAGCAGAGCCTGGTCGTCGTCCACCAGGACCGCGCCGGTCACCGGATCGTCGCCTTCCCGGATCTCGGCGTCGAGACCGCACCGGGCAACCCCGATGCGCCCGAGGTTGAAGGCCGGCTTGCCGCCGAGTGAAACCCAAAACCATTGCAGACGAGACGCCGCCGCGTGTTGCGGCAGCCCCTTTTCCATTTACCAGTCAGCTGCTGGCGCGAAGTAGATCAACGTTGGTGACATCGCCGATCTAGGCAAAGTGCGTGCCGCTAGCCTCTGCGATGGGTGTGACTGCCTGCTAGTTGAATTCGAGATTTATCCGTCCCCAGAACGCCGCATGCAGGCTCTTCTTGGCGGCCGCCAAGAAGAGCGATTTCGGCTTGCCGAGAAAAAGATATAAAAAAGATATATCGAAACCTTGAAATCCGACGCTCAAAAAGATATATCGAAATCGTATCGAAACACGATTGGAGATATCAGATGTTTGGACATTTCAGAGGAAGATGCGACAACGGCGGCCATGACCGCTTCGATTTTGCGCGACGGAGCGGTTTCGGCCATCCGTTCTTCAGCCACGACGAGGACAGCGGCTTCGGTCCCGGTCCTGGCGGGCCGTTCAGCCGCGGTGGGCGCTTCTTCGAACACGGCATGCTGCGGCTTGTGATCCTGGCGCTCGTCGCCGAACAGCCGCGCCACGGCTACGAAATCATCAAGGAACTCGAAGAGCGGACATCAGGCCTTTACGCGCCGAGCGCCGGCGTCATCTACCCGACGCTGACGCTGCTCGAAGAAACCGGTGACATCGAGGTCCAGGCGACGGATGGAGCCAAGAAGCTCTATACCGCCACCGAAGCCGGGCGGGCGACACTTGAGGAAAATCGCAAAGCGATAGACGCAGTGTTCGCACGCTTCGAGGCGATCCGGTCAGCCGCCAAGCCGGAGCGCGATCCGCGCATCATGCGCGCCATCGACAATTTCCGGACGGCACTGGCGATGAAGGCGCGCAGCGGCAATCTCTCGACGGAGCAGATCAGCACACTGACGAAGCTGCTCGATGAAACCGCACGCAAGATCGAGGAAATCTGACCATTTCCTCGACCAAAGTCCCGGGCGCCCGGGACTTGCCATTATCGGGCAGCCGTCGAATCGTTTGGATAATAGAGCGACGGGCGCTTAATCGATCTCGATGCCCAGTTCCGTCCGCACTTTCTTCGTCAGCCCTTTTGCGACCAGCTTGTAGGACCGCCGGATATACGTTTCGAGATCGTCCCGTGGCAGTTCGGCCTTTTCCGCAACCGTTATCCATTGCCGTTTGGCGAAATAGGGTGCCTGCTGGATGTCATCCATGGCCGTGAGGATTTCGAATGTCTCCTCGGTGCATTTGAACACGATCTGCTCGCCGCGGCCACCCCATTGGCTGAGCAGCGTAAACACCTTGCCGCCAACCTTGGCGACCCGCGATTCCCACTGGTCGACGAATGTGACGCCGGCGAGCGATCCCGCAAACGCGTCGAACCCTTTCTTCTCGAACAGCGACATAGGACCTCCCGATTCTGTTTTATGTCAGCTTGGCGCAGCCACGACCCGTGTTCAATCGGAATCGAGATGCCGTCAGCCGTGTGCGACCTTCTCGTTGCGCGTCGCCCACATCGAGCCGAAAACGCCGGCCGCCAGCAGCGCCATGGTCACGCCAAGCGACAGCATCGGCGGGATCTTGGCGATGCCGAGCATGTCGGCAACGAAGATCTTCGAACCGACGAAGATCAGCACCGCGGCAAGCGCGTATTTCAGATAGGCGAAGCGATGCACCAGAGCGGCAAGTGCGAAATAGAGAGCACGCAGGCCGAGAATGGCGAAAATGTTGGACGTGTAGACGATGAACGGGTCGGTGGTGATCGCGAAGATCGCCGGGATCGAGTCGACGGCAAAGACGAGGTCGGCGAGTTCGACCATGATCAATGCCAGCAGCAGCGGCGTGATCAAGGTCTTCAGTCGACCCGACTTCGGGTCTGCCTCACGGACGGCAAATCGCTCGCCGTGCAGCTGTTGCGTTACCGGCAGATGCCGGCGCAGGAAGGTCAGCACCGCATTGTTTCCGAGATCGGTCTCATGGCCCGACGAAAACAGCATGCGAATGCCGGTGATCACCAGGAAACCGGCAAACAGATAAAGAACCCAATGAAAATTCTCGACGATCGCCGCCCCGCCGGCAATCATGATGCCGCGCAACACGATCACGCCCAGAATGCCGTAGAGCAGTACCCGATGCTGGTATTGGCGTGGGATGGCAAAATAGGAAAAGATGGTGGCGATGATGAAGATATTGTCCATCGCCAGCGATTTCTCGACCACGAAGCCGGTGAGATATTCAAGCGCCGGCTGCTGGCCGGATTGATACCAGACAAAGCCGCCGAACATCACGCCGACCGTGATATAGAAGGCGGAAAGCCCGAGGCTCTCCTTGATGCCGATCTCGCGCGAACTCTTGTGGAGCACGCCGAGGTCGAGCGCCAGAAGGGCGAGCACGAGCGACAGGAACACGGCCCACATCCAGGCGGGCGTGCCGAACAGATCGAGATTAAGGAAGTGCATCAGTCAACCAGGACCGGGCGGCGGTTGGCTTGCAGGACCCGACATCACGTGATGCCCGGAATTCACGCCAGAGGGGCCCGGATCCTTGGTGCCCATCGCAATTGGGAAGCGTGCGATCGGCTTTCAAGGGCGGGGGCAGGAATTTCCCGCTCAAGACGTTGACAATTCTGAAACAAGCTCATAGAAGCCGCTCAACTCCGGGCCGCAATGCCCGGTGTTTCGTTTCTTTTGGCCTGCAAGCCGGAGGAAGCAGAGCATGTCCCGTGGCTTCTCCATTCGCGAATGCGAGAAACCTGTCAGAGGCGGCCGCAAGGCAGTCTCAGAGGAGGGCGTGTTTCCTTGAACAATAAGCGCGGTTTTTGACCGCTTGATAACAGAAAGGAAATACGATGAGCAAACGCGCATCGTCTAAGTACAAGATCGACCGCCGCATGGGCGAGAATATCTGGGGCCGCCCGAAGTCCCCGGTCAACCGCCGCGAATACGGCCCCGGCCAGCACGGCCAGCGCCGCAAGGGCAAGCTTTCCGACTTCGGCGTGCAGCTGCGTGCCAAGCAGAAGCTCAAGGGCTACTACGGCGATATCTCCGAGAAGCAGTTCCGCGCCACCTACGAAGAAGCGTCGCGCCGCAAGGGCGATACCCCGGAAAACCTGATCGGCCTGCTCGAATCGCGCCTCGACGCCATCGTCTACCGCGCCAAGTTCGTGCCGACCATTTTCGCGGCCCGCCAGTTCGTCAACCACGGCCACGTCAACGTCAACGGCGTGCGTGTCAATATCGGTTCCTACCGCTGCAAGGCCGGCGACGTGATCGAAGTGCGCGAAAAGTCCAAGCAGCTGGTTATCGTGCTCGAATCGGTCGGTCTCGCTGAGCGCGACGTTCCGGATTATATCGAAGCCGACCATTCCAAGATGAAGGCCACTCTGGCCCGCGTCCCCGGCCTCGCCGACGTTCCGTATCCGGTCATCATGGAACCGCATCTGGTCATCGAATTCTATTCGCGCTGATCCCTTTTCAGCCGATCAAGACGGAAAAAGCCGCCTCTCAAGGGCGGCTTTTTTCATGTTCCTTTTCGCGTTCTACACGGCGCCTCTCGTTTCGATCACGAAGGTTCGAACGCAAGTGATTTGAATCTTCGGAGATTTTGCGGATGCTGCGAGCCCACGCTGGTCTCTTGCCGAGAGACCGGTAGCCGAGGCATAACCGGATGGTTGGCGCTGAAATGAAAGAAGTCCATGATCCGCAATACAACCCGCTCCTGGGGCCTCGTCTCGGTTCTCTTCCACTGGATCATGGCCGCGCTGTTTCTCTGCCAGTTCGCGCTCGGCTGGTACATGGTCGGCCTGACGAACATCAAGGATGTGCTGGAGCAGTACAATCTCTACCAACTGCACAAATCGGTCGGCTTCACCATTCTGGGTCTGGCCATTCTACGCCTCGCCTGGGCGCTGACATCGAAACGCCCGAAACTGCCCGACACCATGCCAGGCGGCGAAAGGCAGCTGGCAAACGGCGCCCATGTCGCGCTCTATGTGGCACTGTTCGTCGTGCCGCTGACCGGTTGGGCTGTCGTGTCGACCTCGACGCTGCCGATCGCCACCTGGTATTTCCACCTGTTCGTCATTCCTTCGCTGCCGCTTGGCGTGTCGCGGAGCGCCGAACAGATGTGGACCAGCATCCACGGCTTTCTTGCCTATACCGCCATCTTCCTGGCCGCGGTACATATCCTCGCCGCGCTCAGGCATCATTTTCACCACAAGGACGCGATATTGCTCCGCATGCTGAGGCCCGGTTACGCGGGCAAGGAAGGCGCGCCCGAATAGACATACTGGAGTTCCCATGCTGAAATCGGCCGTTACCGCACTCGTCGTCGTCCTGTCGACCGCAACCGCCCATGCCGACGAGCTTTCAGACGTGGCGGGCCGTTACCGGGTCCTGTCATCATCGCATATCCATTTTTCCGTGGCCCAGGCCGGCGGCGCCTCGATCGAGGGCGAATTCCGCCAGTTCAAGGGCGTGTTCCAGATCGACAAGGCGATCGGGCGCTCGAAGGTGGAGTTTTCGCTGCTGCCGGCGAGCGTCACGGCCGCCGATCCGCGCATCGAGGAATTCATCAAGTCCGAACCGGTTTTCGACGTCGCCGAGCATCCGACGGTGAGCTTCAGATCCACCACCGTGGCACGCACGGGCGGCAACAGCGCCAGCATCGACGGCCAGCTCTCGGCCAAGGGCGTCACGCGACCGACGAAGTTTTCGATCACCTTCAAGGGACAGCAAGGCAAAATGCTGAAATTCCACGTCACCGGCAAACTGTCGCGCGCCATGTTCAACATGGATGTCGGCACGCCGATCTATTCCAACATGGTGGTGCTGGACATGGACCTGGTCGGGCAGAAGATGTGAAACGAATGAATCCCGTTGCTTCAGGCGAAATTCGACCTAGAATGAAAATTTCAACGAGGTAAAATCTTTTGAGCCAGTCGAAGAGCGATATCGATATCTTGGTATTGGGAACGGTGAATGCCCCGTACGCCCGGAAATTGGGTGGCGACGAGCTTGCAGAGGCAATTCTAAACTTGTCGCTGGCCAAGGAGGCGGCAGGGCCGGTATCGTCCTTCTTCTATGACGTTCCGGTTGCTTTGCAGAAACAGTTCGCGATCGCTCATGGCCTGTCTGAAGCGGCTTTAGCGCAATTGGCAGCGCAGTTCACGACATGGTCTGGTCAGCCTTGGCCAGGTGCCGCGGCGGCTTGATGCTGACGGACTGGTCAAAGCTTTTCGCAATCGCCTGCGATGTGATCGATCAGGTGAATTCCGAGTTTCCGATCATCGAGGAGTGGACGCTGGGCGGCGGCACGGCTTTGATGCTGCAAATCCACCACCGTCATAGCCACGACGTCGATATCTTTATTGAAGACGGGCAGTTGCTGGCTTTTCTTGATCCGAGGAAGGCAACTTTCCGCTTTGAAATCATGCCGAGAAATTACGGAGGAGATGGCAGCACATTTCAAAAGCTTGTCTTTGCGGAACTTGGCGAAGTCGACTTCATCGTCAGCCGTCAAGTCACATCACGCCCGTTTTCCAAGACTCTGATCGAGGGCCGGCAGATATTGTTGGAGACTGTCGGAGAGATTATCGCCAAGAAGATTTTCCACCGAGGTGCCAACATCACGCCGCGCGACATCTTCGATCTGGCTGCCGCCGCTTTTGTTTTTCGATCGGATGTGGACGCTGCTCTCGCCGATGTAGTCGAAAAAGTCCCATTGGCGATCGCGGCAATCGAAAGGCAAAATCGCGACTATCTCGAAAGTGTCATCAGTGATCTACAGATCTTGCCGTCGTTCGAACATTTGCAACATTCGGCGGTCGACCATGCTCTTGCGGTTCTTCGGAGCGCGGCCTCGAAACATCCTTGACGCATCGCAGCAATAGGCTATTGCCTCATCGACCCATTTCCACCGAAGGCACATGCCTATGCTGACCACCAATCCGGATGCTCCGCGCGACGACGAAGATGGCCTTGGCTTTGCCGGCGACTCGATGATGGAAGCGCTCTACCGGCATGCGCCGCAATCGAGCAATTTCAACAAGCTGAGAAAGCGCCTGATGCGCAATCTGCGCCAGGCGATCGATGATTTCGGCATGCTGAACGGCCAGAAGCGTTGGCTTGTCTGCCTATCGGGCGGCAAGGATTCCTACGGCCTGCTGGCGCTGCTCCTGGAACTCAAATGGCGCGGCCTGCTGCCGGTCGACCTTCTGGCCTGCAATCTCGACCAGGGACAGCCGAATTTCCCGAAACATATCCTGCCGGATTATCTGAATTCCCTCGGCGTCGCGCATCGCATCGAATACCGGGACACCTATTCGATCGTGAAGGAGAGGGTGCCGGAAGGAGCCACCTATTGCTCGCTCTGCTCGCGGCTGCGCCGCGGCAATCTCTATCGTATCGCGCGCGAGGAGGGTTGCGAGGCCGTGGTGCTCGGCCATCATCGCGAGGATATCCTCGAAACCTTCTTCATGAATTTCATCCATGGCGGCCGCATGGCGGCGATGCCGCCGAAACTGCTGAATGACGAAGGCGACCTGATGGTCATGCGGCCGCTCAGCTTCTGCGCCGAGGACGATCTCGCCCGCTTCGCCGCGGCCATGCAGTTCCCGATCATCCCCTGCGACCTCTGCGGCTCGCAGGATGGCTTGCAGCGCAATGCGATGAAGGCGATGCTCAGCGACATCGAGACACGCATGCCCGGTCGCAAGGATGTGATGCTGCGCGCGCTCGGCCATATCAACCCGTCGCACATGCTCGATCCGAAACTCTTCGACTTTGCCGGGCTGACGCGATGAATTTTGCCGATCAYGACATTGATTTCCTGCGTGCAATCGTGCGCGAGGCAGGCGAGACCGAAATCCTGCCGCGTTTCCGCGCGCTGGGCAGCGGCGACATCAGCGAGAAGAAATCCTCGATCGATCTCGTCACCGATGCCGACCTGCTGGCGGAAAAGCACATTACCGCCCGGCTCAAGCAGCGTTTCCCAAATGCATTGGTTCTCGGCGAAGAGGCCTACGAGACCAATCCGGGGCTGCTCTCGGCACTTCCCGACGCGGATCTCGCTTTCGTCATCGATCCGGTCGACGGCACCTTCAATTTCACCGCCGGCCTGCCGGTCTTCGGCACCATCCTCGCCGTCGTCGTCAAGAGCGAGACCGTTGCCGGCCTGATCCATGATCCGGTGCTGGGCGATACGTTGGTCGCGACCAAAGGGGCAGGGA
>NZ_JBFUFK010000020.1:0-118766 GCF_056403475.1 Rhizobium sp. P2_G9
GGAAAACGAAGCGCGTCTCGGTTATGCTCACGCCGAGCGATAGCAGTCCAGGTCATCGGAAACCCCATTTTGATTTAGCACCAAAAGGGAATCACAACCTGCTGTTATCGCTCAACTACTTTTAAATCGGGCTCTTAGAACATCGGGCCGGAGTAACTGGTCAGCCCCAAAATTAATGTGCATGAAGCCAGTCGAGCCACCCGCCCGCTGGTGAAATCCGATCGTAATTAAGCCACGCGAATGCTGGATTTTCGCCCGGCATCAATTGGCCGATGATCTCCGGCATGATAGCCATTCCGTTGGAGCCATTCGTAAAAACAACAACGGCTGACTGTGTTGCGACAGAGCCGACCACGAATGCTTTAAATCCTCCATTGTCGCCCCAATGGAAAAACAAGCCTTGATCGGGTTCAAGCCCCCAGCCCAAGCCCCAGGCAACGTGCTGATCCGCATCCGGCGTGTCCAACTGGACACATTCGATGCATCGCTGATGAAGCCTGATTTTCGGTTTTAGCCATTCGGCTGCCGTGGCGGGTTTAAGGCGCGCACCTGATAGAACCGCTTGCAGGAAGCGCGCGTAATCTGCCACCGTAGTGTGCAGCGTCGAGGCGACCAGGGGTTTGGCTGGTCGCTTTTTATTGCCGGGATTCAATTGTGCATCATGCGGCGTCGCATAGTCTGCCTCAAAATCGGAACGCCAGATGTAGCTCGATTGCTTCATTTCAAGCGGATCAAACACCAAGCGTGCCATCAGATCATTTAACGTTTCGCCAGTGATCGCAACGACCACACGCTGAAGCCAAATAAATCCTTCGCCAGAATAGCTAAAGCGGCTACCCGGCGCGAAATAGGTTTTCAAAGGACTCGTCTTGCTGCGCCAATTCTGCAAACCGGACGTTTGACTGAGCACATCACCCACGGTGACCAGGGCGGCGCGCGGATCGTCCTTGACATAATCAGGGACATATTTCGATAGCGGGTCATCCAGCGATAGAACCCCAGAATCGACAAGCTGCAGAACGGCATATGCGAAAACAGGCTTCGACAGGGATGCCGCCTCAAAGACGGTGTTCTCGTCGACCGGGTTCCTAGACGACGCGTCACGCACACCAAACGCCTTCAGATCGACAATTTTGCCGCCACGGATAACAGCATAGGCGAGCCCCGGCACGTGGCTATTCTTCAACAATTGCTCGAGATCGGCGGCTTGACATGGAACAAACAAGGCTACGCATAGCCAAGCGCAAACACAGATGATGATAGCCCAACCCGAATTAAACGACGAGAACCGCATTTAGAAGCACCTTGAGCTGTGTTGCTAAAGGGCGATCTTGCCGGTGGAACGTGGCATTTCCAAGTGCTGTCGCCTTCCGCAAGCATTGCGCACGCACTCAAGAATGCGTTGCGCATCGGTCGCCAAGGCGAAATCCGTGACCGCACCTCTGAGGGACAGCACTACCGGATTGCCGGGCTCAACTTGCTCGCCGCAATCATCATTTACTGGAATACCGTTCATCTCGGTCGCGCTGTCGCTGCGCGGCGAAACGAAGGACATGATGTCCCGCCTGAGCTTCTGGCGCATATCTCGCCGCTGGGCTAGGCGCACATACTATTGACCGGCGAATATCTATGGCCCAAGGGAGCCAGCGCTCAGGGTGTCATTTCGCCCCCAGCCGGAACCGACCCCATGGCGAGGATGCGGCCATATCGGGCCATGGCAACGATGGCGAGCAGGGTAACTTCGGCGATTGGCTCACCCCGTCTGCCGGGCAGAAGGGGGGTGAGCCGCATGCGGTTTCTGCGGTGTGATCACCGCGGCAGCGTCGATTCCCCCATCAGCGCCTCGTCGATCGCGCGCGCCGCCTGGCGGCCCTCACGGATCGCCCAGACGACCAGCGACTGGCCGCGGCGCACGTCGCCCGCCGTCCACAGCTTGTCGACCGAGGTCTTGTAGTCGCTCTCGTTGGCAACGACATTGGTCGAGCCGCGCTTGTCGGTGGCGAGCGTGAGGCCGTCGCCGAGTTCGGCGATCAGGCTCGTCTGGAACGGTCCGCGGAAGCCGATGGCGATGAAGGCGAGGTCGGCCTTGATGATGAAGTCCGTGCCGGGGATCGGCTTGCGGCGTTCGTCGACCTGGCAGCATTTCACGCCCGTGAGAACACCATCCTCGCCGACGAATTCCAAGGTCGCGGCCTGGAACTCGCGCACCGCGCCCTCGGCCTGCGAGGAGGAGGTGCGCATCTTTGTCGCCCAATAGGGCCAGACGGACAGCTTGTCTTCCTTTTCCGGCGGCTGCGGCCGGATGTCGAGCTGGGTGACACGCACCGCGCCCTGGCGGAAGGCCGTGCCGACGCAGTCGGATGCCGTATCGCCGCCGCCGACCACGACGATATGCTTGCCGCCGGCCAGGATCGGCGAAGACGGCCAGCCGACGCTGTCGATATTCTCGCGGCCGATGCGGCGGTTCTGCTGCACCAGGTAAGGCATGGCGTCATGTACACCGGCAAATTCGACGCCGGGAATGCCGGCATCGCGCGGTGTCTCGGAGCCGCCGCAATAAACCACCGCATCGTGCTGCGCCAAGAGGGACTCGATCTTGACGTCGACGCCGACATTGGTGCTGCATTGGAAAGTGACACCCTCGCCCTTCATCTGCTCGACGCGGCGATCGATGAAATTCTTTTCCATCTTGAAGTCGGGAATACCATAGCGCAGCAGGCCGCCGGGACGGCTTTCACGCTCGTAGACAGTCACATCGTGGCCGGCGCGCGCCAATTGCTGCGCTGCCGCCATTCCGGCCGGACCGGAGCCGATGACGCCGACCGATTTGCCGGATTTCACCGTCGCCGGCTGCGGCACGATATAGCCCATCTCATAGGCCTTGTCGGCAATCGCCTGCTCGACGGTCTTGATGGCGACCGGAATGTCTTCGAGGTTCAGCGTACAGGCTTCCTCGCAGGGCGCGGGGCAGACGCGGCCGGTGAATTCCGGGAAATTGTTGGTCGAATGCAGATTGCGGATCGCCTCGTCCCATTTGCCGTTGAAGACAAGGTCGTTCCAGTCCGGAATCTGGTTATGCACCGGGCAGCCGGTCGGACCATGACAGAAGGGAATGCCGCAATCCATGCAGCGGGCGGCCTGTTTCTCCACTTCCTGATCCGACATCGGAATGGTGAATTCGCGGAAATGGCGAATCCGGTCCGAAGCGGGCTGGTACTTGCCAACCTGCCTGTCGATTTCAAGAAAACCCGTTACCTTGCCCATCGTCCCTTACTGTCCTCTAAGCGCCGGAAACCCGGCTTTCCTACTTCAACCAGTTCTCAATCTTCAATCCCGGCACCCGGGCAAACTCACTTTCATTTGCAGTCACCAGCACCGCATCGAGTGCAAGTGCATGTGCTGCGATCCATAGATCGTTAGGACCTATATTCCGGCCTTGGCGCAATGCCAGCCTGACATCCGCATAGTGTCGATCACCTGGCATCGTGAAGGCAGCGATGTAAATCCGCTGTGTGACGTTCGCTACCTTCTTTGACAACGCCTCGGAGCCTTTCTTCTTGACCCCGTACCAGATTTCGGCGTGAACGAAGATGCTCGTAAAAACGTTCTCTTCGCCCACCTCGACTATCTTCTCGTAGACCGTTCCCTGCGGTTCGTAGACGAGTGCCGAGACAATGTTCGTGTCGAGCATGTACCTCACGGCAGATCGATTTCGTCCAGCGGCAGAAGATCGTCTTCATCGTCCAAAAACGGCTCGCCAGTCCAGGCTTCGGCAGTCTTTAGATAATCTACGAGACCGGCTGTCTCTCCGGTCCGAATGAGAATCGAGCCGTCGGGCTGCTTCGCCATCAAGACGCTCTTGCCGGCGAACTCGAATTCCTTTGGAATCCTGATCGCTCGACTCCTGCCGTTCTTGAAAACGCTGACTTTGATACCCTTGGATTCGTCTTCGATCTTCGAATGCTCATTCATTGGCAGCTCCATCACAGTAATATGCCATTGTCATATCACAATGACGACATCCCAACAACCTTACTCCGCCGCCTCCTGCATCTTCATCCGCTCCATGTCCTCGAGCGCGCGGCGATATTCCACCGGCATCACCTTGCGGAATTTCGGCCGGAAGCTGGTCCAGTTGTCGAGGATGTCCTTTGCGCGGGTCGAGCCGGTGAAATGGGCATGGTTGGAGATCAGCTGGAAGAGCCGTTCCTCGTCGTGCTTCGTCATATCGCCGGAGACGTCGACCATGCCCATATGGGCGATGTCGCCGCCATGGTGATGCAGCTTTTCGAGCAATTCGTCCTCTTCCGGCACTGGTTGCAGCTCGACCATCGCCATATTGCAGCGACGGGCGAAATCGCCGGCCTCGTCGAGCACATACGCCACGCCGCCGGACATGCCAGCAGCAAAATTGCGGCCCGTCTCGCCGATAACGACGACGACGCCGCCGGTCATATATTCGCAGCCATGGTCGCCGACGCCTTCGACGACGGCGATGGCGCCCGAGTTACGAACAGCAAAACGCTCACCGGCAACGCCGCGGAAATAGCACTCGCCGGCAATCGCGCCATACATGACGGTGTTGCCGACGATGATCGACTTCTCCGCCACGATCCGCGAGTTTTCCGGCGGCCTGACGATGATCCGCCCGCCCGAAAGACCCTTGCCGACATAGTCATTGCCATCGCCTTCGAGTTCGAAGGTGACGCCGCGAGCGAGGAAGGCACCGAAGGACTGGCCAGCCGTGCCCTTGAGCTTGACGGTGATCGTGTCGTCGCGCAGGCCCTTGTGACCAAAACGCTTGGCAACTTCGCCCGAGAGCATCGCGCCCGCCGTGCGGTCGACATTGCGGATCTGAGCCTCGATCGTCACCGGCTGGCGTGCTTCGAGTGCGGGCTTTGCTTCCTCGATCAGCTGGCGGTCGAGGACCGTGTCGATCGGGTGCTTCTGCCTCATCGTCCAGTGGGTCTCGGATTCGGGCGCCGCGACCTTGTGGAAGATTTTGCTGAAGTCGAGACCCTTGGCCTTCCAATGATCGATCGCGCCGTTGCGGTCGAGCAGCTCGGACTTGCCGACGATCTCGTTGAGGCTGCGATAGCCCATCGCCGCCAGCATTTCGCGCACATCATTGGCAACAAAGAAGAAGTAGTTGATCACATGTTCCGGCTCGCCCTTGAAGCGCTTCCTCAGCACCGGGTCCTGTGTGGCGACGCCGACCGGGCAGGTGTTGAGATGGCACTTGCGCATCATGATGCAGCCCGCCGAAATCAGCGGCGCGGTCGAGAAGCCGAATTCGTCGGCGCCGAGCAACGCGCCGATGATCACGTCGCGGCCGGTCTTGAGACCGCCATCGACCTGCAGCGCCACGCGGCTGCGGAGCCCGTTGAGCACCAGTGTTTGCTGGGTCTCGGCGAGGCCGATTTCCCAGGGGCTGCCGGCATGCTTGAGCGAAGTGAGTGGCGATGCACCCGTGCCGCCGTCATAGCCGGAAATGGTGATATGATCGGCGCGCGCCTTGGCGACGCCGGCGGCGACCGTGCCGACACCGACTTCGGAGACCAACTTGACCGACACATCGGCCGTCGGGTTGACGTTCTTCAGGTCGAAGATCAGCTGCGCCAGGTCTTCGATCGAGTAGATGTCATGGTGCGGCGGCGGCGAGATCAGTCCGACGCCCGGCGTCGAGTGCCGGGTCTTGGCGATCGTCGCATCGACCTTGTGGCCCGGCAGCTGCCCGCCCTCGCCGGGCTTGGCGCCCTGCGCCACCTTGATCTGCAGCATGTCGGCATTAACAAGATATTCGGCCGTGACGCCGAACCGGCCGGAAGCGACCTGCTTGATTGCCGAGCGTTCGAGCGGAAGGGTACCGTCGGGCTTGCGCAGATAGCGCTCGCTTTCTTCGCCGCCTTCGCCGGTATTCGACTTGCCGCCGATCTTGTTCATGGCAATAGCAAGTGTCGTATGCGCCTCGCGGCTGATCGAGCCGAAGGACATGGCGCCGGTAGCGAAACGCTTGACGATATCCACCGCCGGCTCGACCTCGGAAATGTCGATCGGGGCGCGGCCGGTATCTTCAGCCATCTTGACCTTGAACAGGCCGCGGATGGAATTCATCCTGACTGAGGATTCGTTGACCAGTTCAGCGAACTCACGATAGCGGTCTTCGGCATTGCCGCGCACGGCATGTTGGAGTGCGGCCACGACATCCGGCGTCCACGAATGCGCCTCGCCGCGCATGCGGTAGGCATATTCGCCGCCGATATCGAGCGTGCTCGTGAGAATCGGGTCGCGGCCGAAGGCGGCAACGTGCCGGATGAAGGTTTCACGCGCCACCTCGTCGAGGCCGACGCCCTCGATGGTCGTCGCCGTGCCGAAGAAAAACTTGTCTACAAAGGCCGAGGACAGGCCAACGGCGTCAAAAATCTGCGCGCCGCAATAGGACTGATAGGTCGAGATGCCCATCTTGGACATGACCTTGAGGATGCCCTTGCCGACCGCCTTGATGTAGCGGTAGACGACTTCGTCCTGCGACACTTCCTTGGGGAATTCGCCGCGCTTGTGCATGTCGATCAAGGTGTCGAAAGCGAGATAGGGATTGATCGCCTCCGCGCCATAGCCGGCGAGACAGCAGAACTGGTGCACTTCGCGCGGCTCGCCGGTTTCGACGACAATGCCGACCGAGGTGCGCAGGCCCTTGCGGATCAGGTGATGGTGCACGGCCGCGGTGGCGAGCAGCGCCGGGATCGCCACGCGATCCGGCCCGATCTGGCGGTCGGAGAGCACGATGATGTTGTAGCCGCTCTTCACCGCCGCTTCCGCACGTTCGCAAAGACGCTCAAGCATGGCCGGCATGGCTTCGGCGCCGCGCTCGACATCGTAGGTGAAGTCGAGCGTCTTGGTGTCGAAACGGTCTTCGGTATGGCCGATAGAACGGATCTTTTCGAGATCGCCATTGGTCAGGATCGGCTGGCGCACTTCGAGCCGCTTGGCGCGCGAGGCGCCTTCGTGATCAAGAATGTTCGGCCGCGGCCCGATGAACGATACGAGGCTCATCACCAGCTCCTCGCGGATCGGATCGATCGGCGGATTGGTGACCTGAGCGAAATTCTGCTTGAAATAGGTGTAGAGTAGCTTCGACTTATCCGACATCGCCGAAATCGGCGTATCCGTGCCCATCGAGCCCACGGCTTCCTGGCCGGTGGTCGCCATCGGCGACATCAACAGCTTGGTGTCCTCGATCGTGTAGCCGAAGGCCTGCTGGCGGTCGAGCAGCGACACGTCGCGGCGTAGCGCCCTGGGCTCGACTTCGTTCAGGTCTTCGAGGATCAGCTGCGAGCGTCCCAACCACTCGTGATAGGGATGCTCCGCCGCCAATTGCTGCTTGATGTCGGCATCGGAGATGATTTCACCCTTCTCCATGTCGATCAGCAGCATCTTGCCTGGCTGCAGCCGCCACTTCTGCACGATCAATTCTTCCGGCACCGGCAGCACGCCGGCTTCGGAGGCCATGATCACCCGGTCGTCGGAGGTGACGATATAGCGGGCCGGACGCAGGCCGTTGCGGTCGAGCGTCGCACCGATCTGGCGGCCATTGGTAAAGGCGATCGCCGCCGGGCCGTCCCATGGCTCCATCAGAGCGGCGTGGTATTCGTAGAAGGCCTTGCGCTCCGGGTCCATCAGCTGGTTGCCGGCCCAGGCTTCGGGGATCAGCATCATCACCGCATGCGCCAGCGAATAGCCGCCGCGGATCAAAAATTCGAGCGCGTTATCGAGACAGGCCGTATCCGACTGGCCTTCGTAAGAGATCGGCCAAAGCTTGGAAATGTCGTCGCCATAGAGCGGCGAGGACACCGATGCCTGGCGCGCCGCCATCCAGTTGACATTGCCGCGCAGCGTGTTGATTTCGCCGTTATGGGCGACCATGCGATACGGATGCGCCAGCCGCCAGGACGGGAAGGTGTTGGTCGAGAAACGCTGGTGCACCAGCGCCACCGCCGACTCGAAGCGCGGATCGGCAAGGTCCTTGTAATAAGCGCCGACCTGATAGGCGAGGAACATGCCCTTGTAGACCACGGTCGTGGTCGACAGCGACACGACATAGAAGCCCTTATCGTCGCCCTTGCCCTGGTCATAGATGCGGTTGGAGATCACCTTGCGCAGCACGAACAGCCGGCGCTCGAACTCGGCATTGTCGGCGACAGCAGCGCCTGCGCCGATGAACACCTGCAGATGGAAGGGCTCGGTGGCAGCGATATCCGGCGCCTTGGACAAAGACGAATTATCCACCGGCACTTCGCGATAGCCGAGCAGAACCTGGCCCTCGTCGGCGATCACCTGGGTGACAATGTCCTTGAAATGGGCACGCACTGCCTCATCGCGCGGCATAAAGAGATATCCGACGGCATATTCACCCGCCGGCGGCAGGGTGACGCCCTGCCCCGCCATTTCCTCGCGGAAGAAGCGATCGGGGATCTGCACCAGGATGCCGGCGCCATCGCCCATCAGCGGATCGGCGCCCACGGCGCCGCGATGGGTGAGGTTTTCGAGCATGAACAGGCCGTCGCGGACGATCTGGTGCGACTTCACGCCCTTGAGATGACAGGCAAAACCGACGCCGCAGGCATCATGTTCGTTGCGCGGATCGTAAAGGCCCTGCTTTTTCGGCAGACCGGCATTGAAAGAGGCGGTTTTCAGCGAAGTTTCAGACACAAGGGTCTCAAACTCACCGAATGCGCGTGACGAGGCATGGTCCGTCATCTCAAATCCTCCTGCCGTGTGCCCAAACGGGCGCTCTTGTGGTCGCGCAAAGCCGCGAGTGCCGCCCTGCGCACAAAATCTTTTCGCATTTTCCTGAACAGGCTGCAATTGTCGGGCCAGTTCGGCGCCGTCACGCAGCTGCCGGCTTCTGCCCTCGCCCGCTTTCCCCAGCAGTGTCGAAGGCCGGACCGCTCTCAGTAAGACCGGATAAATTCCGGCTTCCAGGATCCATGCAGCAAAATAGGACAGCATGACTGTCCTAATTCCGCTATTCTATGACAGAGATCGACCCTGTCTGCAAGGGCCAATACACCAAAAATATGACAAGTGATGGACCGGGAATTTCATTGAAGCCTCTAGCATTTCCTGGCTTTTTAGCCCCGCTATAATCGCCTATAAGCGACCTACCTCAAGACGGAGTCCCGCCTCATGATTTTCGCTTCCGACAACTGGGCCGGCGCCCATCCCCTGATCGCGCAAAAACTGTCCGAAGCGGCAGCCACCCATGCCGTGCCCTATGGCGAAGGCGAGGCCGACCAGAGGGTCGAGGCGAAGCTTTCGACCCTGTTCGAGCGTGATATCAACGTCTTCTTCGTCGCCACTGGCACGGCAGCCAATTCACTGGCGCTTGCCTCGGTGTCGAAAACGGCGCCGCTGATCTTCTGCCATCCGGCAGCGCATGTGATCCACCATGAGGGCGGCGCGGTCGAATTCATGACCGCCGGCGGCAAACTCGTTCCCGTGGACGGCGACGGCAAGACGCAGGGCAAGATCGACCCGGCCAAGCTGAAGAAAGCCATTGCCCGTTACCCCGTCACCGACGTCCACATCGGACAAAAGGTCGCGCTGACCCTCTCCCAGGCAACCGAAGCCGGCACGATCTACACGATCGACGAGATTGCCGATCTCTCGGCCATCGCCCATGAGGCCGGCATGAAGGTGCATATGGACGGCGCCCGCTTCTCCAACGCGGTTGCAGCCCTCGGTGTGACGCCCGCGGAAATGACCTGGAAAGCCGGTATCGACATCCTGTCGCTGGGCGGCACCAAGAACGGCTGCTGGTGCGCAGAATCGATCATCTTTTTCAACAAGCAAGATGCCGCCGGCCTGCCGCACTTGAGAAAACGCGCCGCCAACCTGTTCTCCAAGTCGAATTTCATCGCCCAGCAATTCGACGCGTGGCTCGACGACAATCTCTGGCTGGAACTCGCAAAACACGCCAACCGCACGGCCGACAAGCTGGTCGCCGCGGTGAAAGCCTCCAAGGACGTTCGGCTCGCCTGGGAAACCGGCTCCAACCAGATTTTCCTGATCATGACCGATGCCAAGGCCGAGGAACTGCGCGCCGTCGGCGCCGCCTTCTACGAATGGGAAACCCCGGCCGGCCTGGAACATCTCGTCGGCGAGAACGAACAGCTCCGCCGCTTCACCACGTCGTTTGCGACGAAGGAAGAGGATATCGATACGGTGGCGGCATTATTTTGAGAGCAACGCTGTCTGGGGAACGCTTGGTCTTCCCGCGTTCACCATACATTGCCTCAGCGCTGTTCCAGGAACGAACAAAGAGAAACCATGACTGCCGTTGTTGTCATAGCGAAAGAGAATTTCCCAGCAATTGGGACCTCGGAAAATCCGGCGACGTTCTACGACGGAAGCAACGTATTTCTGTGCTACCGGATCGCGCCGATTGGAGGGGACGGCAATGCTGTGATCAAATTCAAGGATGTCATCGACTTCCGGATTAGTCCCATGAACGTGGATGCTTTGCCCAAATGCAGATACCCACTCAAATATTGGGAATTTAATGAGATTTTGGACGCTGAAGAAACCCAGTATTGGAAATCTCTCAAGCCCAGATTTTGGATGATTTCGTTTCGTGACGTCACTGTTGAAATTCTTTTTGAAGATGTGGAATTCCTCTTTCGCGCGCAAGACGGGGTCGATCCAAGGATCACCTTACTGAAATTCCTGGGCGACATAGGCGACAAAAACTCGTAGCTTCGGCCTGGCCTACAAGATGGCGGTTCACCAATCAAAAAAGCCCCTCCGGCCGGCGGGACCGAAGGGGCTTTCCAATCACTGAGAGGGAGGAGTGATTGTGCTTGGCGTGATCAGCTGTTGACGACCTGGGCCTCGATGGTCTTGGCGGCTTCGGCAGTCGGGGCGGAAATCTCGATCTTGCGGGGCTTCATGGCTTCCGGAATTTCGCGCACGAGGTCGATATGGAGCAGGCCGTTCTTGAGATGGGCCGCACGCACTTCGACATGGTCGGCGAGCTGGAAGCGACGCTCGAAGGCGCGCTTGGCGATACCGCGATAGAGAACATCGCCGTTCTCGTTCTTCTCCTCGGCCTTCTCGCCCTTGACGGTCAGGATGTGCTGATTGAGCTCGATGGAAAGCTCGGTCTCGTCGAAGCCGGCCACCGCCATCGAAATGCGATAGGCGTTGTCGCCGGTCTTTTCGATATTATAGGGCGGATAGGTGGGCTGTTCCGGCTGGGCCAAGCTGTCGAGCATGGTGAAGACGCGGTCAAAACCGACGGTGGAACGATAAAGCGGGGAAAAATCGAAATGACGCATAGTGTCCTCCTTGGAGCAACGTTGCGATTGTTGTTTTGGAGACTGCCGCCCTGATTGACAGGCGCTGGCCGCTCCGCTCATCGAGACCCGACATCGGCGCCTCGCACGACATGAAGTGGTTAGAGCCCAAAAGCGTTTCAAGGGCGCATTGCAAAAAACCGAATGAAAACACCGGTGCCTGGAAATGAACGGCAGATGAACGCAGAGTTCGGAATGCGTTCAGCAAGGCCCTGCTAATCCTTGGACCATTGGGAGGTTCCCTCCCTCGGCTGGTGTGAAACGTCCCTTCCATTCCAGTCTAAGCTTCGGGCCGGAACCCCGCGTCACCTTCGGCGCAGCGTGGTTTCCGGCTCTTTTTATTGGCAGACTTTCGCCATTGTCGCTGTAGGTCCCACAACGCCGCCGCAGCACACGCAAATATTCAGTCCACCGCTCCATACTGCGTATCGGTCACTTTCTCCATCCAGTCGACGACCTTGCCGTCGAGGTTCTCCTGCAGCGCGATATGGCTCATGGCGTTGTTGGGCGCCGCGCCGTGCCAGTGCCTCTCGCTGGGTTCGAACCAGACGATATCGCCCGGGCGGATTTCCTCGATCGGGCCGCCTTCGCGCTGCACCCGGCCGAGGCCGGCCGTGACGATCAGCGTCTGGCCGAGCGGGTGCGTGTGCCAGGCCGTGTGTGCGCCGGGCTCGAAGGTGACCAGGGCACCCGCCGCACGGCGCGTGCCGTTGGCGTGGAACAAAGGATCGACACGCACTGTGCCGCTGAACCAGTCGGCGGGGCCTTTGCCTGACGGCTGCGCGCCGTTGCGAATGATATTCATGAGCTTTCTCCTATGTTTTTGCTTGCGGCGAACGCGCCACGCCGACTGCGATAACGCTCGAAGCCAGAAACAGGATGCCGCCGAAAGCAAACGGGCTCCACCACCCGCTGCTGTCGAACAGCATGCCGCCAATGAAGGCACCGAAGGTTATGGCGAACTGGATGAGGGCCACTTGCAGCCCCCCACCGGCCTCGAGTTCACCAGGAATGACGCGCGTCATCCATGTGCTCCAGGCCACCGGGACCGGCGTGGTGAAAAAACCGAAGAGGAAAAGCATTGCCGCGGTCGTGGTGACAAATGGCCCAAGCGGTATCAACAGCACGGCGATCACCATCAGCACCGCCGGGAAGCCGATCAGCACCGCACTCAGATGCGAGCGCAGCAGGAAGCCGATCAACGAAGTTCCCACAAGGCCGGCAAGGCCGATCCCGAGAAGCACCAGCGACAGGCTGTTCACCTCAAGGCCGGTCACGCTACCCAGAAACGGCCGCAAATAGGTGGACAGCGCGAACTGTCCGGCGAAGAAGAACGTCATCGCCGCCATGCCGACGGCGAAAGTGCGGTTGCGCAGCAGGCCGAATGTGGCCGTAACGGACCCGCTCGCGCTGCCCGGCATGCGCGGAAGCATGATTGCCTGCCATATCAGCGCGACGATCCCGATCGGGACCAGGATGAAGAAGGCACCGCGCCATCCGATCAATCCGCCCAGAAAACTGCCCAGAGGCGCTGCGATGATGGAGGCGAGCGCGGTGCCGCCCTGCAGCATGGCCAACGCCTTCGGCAGGTCGTTGCCGGAAGCGATGCGCGCCAATATGGCCGTGGACAGCGACCAGAAGCCGCCGATGGACACGCCGATCAGCGCTCGCCCCAGCATGAAGACCAGGTAGTTCGGCGCAAACGTGATCGCCAGTCCCGAGGCCACGAGCACGCCGGTATAGGCAAGGACCACGGCGCGTCGGTCCAGGCGCGCCAGCAGCGCATTGCTGAACAGGCTGGTGACGACGGCGAAGAAGCCGGAGATGGAAATCGCCTGGCCGGCTTGTCCCGCACTGATGCCGAGATCATCGGCAATGGGCGTGAGCAGGCTGACCGGCATGAACTCCGAGGCGACGAGCACGAAGGACATCAGCGTCATGCACAAGACCGTGCCCCAAGGATTGGCGGTGGTCTCGATGCGGTTATTGTACGTGGTTTCCATAACGCTTTCCTTGAGGGATGTTCACCGCATCCGGCGACGGCTTGCCATCGGGCTTTGCGCCGCCGGAATTTCGCGTTCCGCAGCGCGGGACGCGCTCACATCCGCAACAGCGCTTTGATCGCGCTGCGCTCGTCCATGGCCTTGTAGCCCCGGGCGACATCGGCCAGCGGCAGTTCGAGATCGAAGACCTTGCCGGGATTGATCTTCCGCGTCATGATCAGATCGATGAGATGGGGCAGGAAGCGGCGCACCGGGGCCGGCCCGCCCATGAGATTCTTCTGTTGGAAGAACAGCATCTGCCCGTCCAATTCCACGCCATGCGGCACGCCGACGAACCCGATGGCGCCGCCGGGCCGGGCACAGTTGATCGCCTGCATCATCGATTCCTGCGTGCCGACGCATTCCAGGACCGAGTCCGCGCCAACGCCGCCGGTCAACTCCTTGATCCTGGCTACGCCCGCATCACCGCGTTCCGTGACGATGTCAGTCGCGCCATATTCGAGGGCGAGTTCCTGGCGCGCCTTGTGGCGGCTCATGGCGATGATGCGCGCGGCGCCGAGCTGTTTGGCCGACAGCACACCCATCAGGCCGACCGCGCCGTCGCCGACCACCACAGCCGTGCATCCCGGCGTGACGCGCGCGGCATCGGCGGCATACCAGCCGGTGCCGAGAACATCCGAGGCGGCCAGCAGGCTCGGGATCAGGTCGTCGGACGGCATGCCGTCGGTCGCAACCAATGTACCGTCCGCCATCGCAACCCGAGCATAGGGCGCCTGCGCGCCGGACATGAATTCGCGGTGCTCGCAGGAGGATTGGAAACCGAAGCGGCAATGTGGGCAGGTATTGTCCGACAGGCAGAACGAGCCGACGACGAACTGGCCGGGGCGGATGGTCTTCACCGCGCTGCCGACCTCGACGACCACACCGCAATATTCATGGCCCATATGTTGCTGGCCATTGACCGGCTGAAGTCCGCGATACGGCCAGAGATCGGAGCCGCAGACGCAGGAGGCCGCAAGCTTGATGATTGCGTCGGTCGGCTTGAGGATCTTGGGTTCGGCGACTTCCTCGCAGCGAATGTCGCTGGGGGCGTGAAGGACGGTTGCGAGCATGTTATATCCGATCTCTGGCTGTCCGGGCGGCGGCGCCCGTGTTCATTCCGGTTCACGGAGACAGATAGCACCCTTCGATAATCCGGATTAGACACGGCAATTTGCATGGACTTATCGAAATCCGCTAATAATGTGCATCGATCTGATGAGCCGGAGGATGCAGATTGGCGCGCGAAAATTTCAACGAACTGCTGTTATTCCTCGCCGTCGCCGAAGAGCGCAGCTTCACCAAGGCCGCAGCCAAATTGGGCATTGCCCAATCGACCCTCAGTCACGCCGTCCGGCAGCTCGAGGCGCGCATGGGTCTCCGGCTCCTGACCCGCACGACCCGCAGCGTGGCGACCACCGAGGCCGGGGAGCGCCTGCGGCAATCGATGGCGCCGCGCATCGCCGAAATCGAAGCCGATATCGAGGCCTTGATGGCCTATCGCGACAAGCCCGCCGGCACTGTCCGGATCACGCTTTCCGATCACGCCATGGAAAGCGTAGTCTGGCCGAAACTATCCCCCATTCTTGCCGACTATCCGGATATCCGGCTCGAACTCAGCATCGACAACAGTTTTCGCAACATCGTCGAGGATGGTTTCGATGCCGGCGTAAGGCTCGGCGAAAGTCTCGAAAAAGACATGGTGGCGGTGCGGATCGGGCCGGACTGGCGCTTGGTGGCCGTCGGCTCTCCCGGCTATTTCAAGTCTCGCGCCATACCGAAAACACCGCAGGAACTGATGCGCCAAAATTGCATCAACCGGCGTCTCGACAGGCTTGGCAGTCTCTATGCCTGGGAATTCGAGAAAGATGGCGAGGAGGTCAGGGTCAGGGTCGAAGGACAGCTGACCTTCAACGCCTCCAGGGACATGGTCGATGCCGCCCTTCAGGGCCATGGCATCGCCTTCGTGCCGGAAAGCGATGTCGAGCAGCATCTGGCAGCCGGGCGCCTGCAGCTCGCGCTGGACGACTGGTCGCAGAAATTCCCCGGCTATTACCTCTACTATCCCAGCCGGCGACAGAACCTGCCGGCTTTCTCGGTGATCGTGGACGCGCTTCGCAAGCCGAGCTGAGGGATCGCAGGTCGATTTCTGACCAAATCCGGTCAGCGCGTTGCGGCTTCGAAACGCGATGGCGCAACTTGGATGAAACGTCTTTTCCATTCTCCGCGCATGGCGGCACTATCCGATGGATGGGCGCCGCGGCGGTCATCCCGTCGAAACGCTCCCGCAAGATCGCAATCGCGCATGATCCAGTCGTCTGCAAACATCACAATCGCATCGAACGGTGCTTCAATCACCTCAAGCATTTCCGCTGCTTTGCTTCCCGTTGCGAACGCCAACCATTGACTTCACGGGCTTCATCCATCTGCCGGCGTCCGCGCCGCCTCACTTGCCAACGCGCTGTTGAAGATGTTGAGGGTATCGTGCGCCCTGGACTTCGATGCCCTCGAGCGCCTCGCGAATTTGCGCGATGTCTTCCGGCGTCAATTCCACGTCAGCGCCACCGACATTCTCTTCGAGGCGGTGTTGCTTCGTCGTCCCGGGGATTGGTGCGATCCACGGTTTCTGGGCGATGAGCCAGGCGAGCGCGATCTGCGCCCGGGTGACGCCCTTGCTCTCGGCAATCAGGCCGACGGCGTCGACGAGCTTCTGGTTGGCCTTTCGGGCGTCTTCGGCGAAGCGGGGAACCAAGTTCCGGAAATCGTCTTTGGCGAAAGTGGTGTTGGCGTCGATCGCGCCTGTCAGGAAGCCCTTGCCGAGCGGGGCGAAGGGCACGAAGCCGATACCGAGTTCTTCCAAAAGCGGGAGGATTTCCTTTTCAGGCTCCCGCCACCACAGCGAATATTCGCTCTGGAGCGCGGCCACGGGGTGCACGGTGTGGGCGCGACGGATGGAATCGACGCCAGCCTCCGACATGCCGAAGTGCTTGACCTTGCCCTCGGCGATCAGGTCCTTGATCGTGCCGGCGACGTCCTCGATCGGGACTTCCGGATCGGTGCGGTGTTGATAGAAAAGATCGAGGCTGTCGACCCGCAGTCGCTTGAGTGAAGTCTCGGCGACCTTGCGGATGTTTTCCGGGCTGCTGTCCATCCCCTGGCCGACATCGCCGTTCCTGAAGCCGAACTTGGTGGCGATGACGACCTGCCCCTTGAACGGTTCGAGTGCTTCGCCGACGAATTCCTCGTTGCCGTTTTGGTAAGCCTCAGCCGTATCGAAGAAGGTCACGCCCCGTTCGACCGCCGCGCGCAGCAGCTTGACCGCGTCTTGCCGTTCCATGACGGAACCGTAGGCATAGGTCAGACCCATGCAGCCGAAGCCAATGGCCGAGACCTCGGGTCCCGATTTTCCGAGTTTGCGCTTTTGCATTTCAATCTCCTTTTTCAGATGGATTCTCTTTCGAGCGTAGAAACCTTTAAGCCGACCAATGGGGTTGCGGTGGGCCGCCGACGCCTGGCGACCAGGGCCGCAACCAATGCAAGTGCAAGCGCCATCATCACGGACGAGCCAGTCAAGGCGATGGTCACGCGTTGCGCGAGAAGCTCGGTTCCCGCCAGTCCAGACGTGCCGAACGCCGCGGCCGCGACCAGGACAGCCAGGCCGAGCGAATTGCCAAGTTGATGGGCGGTGTTTACGACGCCGGAGGCCGCACCGGCATCGGAACCGGAGACGCCGGAGATGCCGGCCGTCGTCAGAGGGCTGAGAACGAATCCCTGACCGCAGCCGATCAACACCATCGGCAACGCAATAGCGGTCACGAAGTCGGCTTGAGGGGTCACGCGGCTCAGCCAAAACATCCCGATCAAACTGAGGACAAGACCGAAGGCGAGCAGACGGCCGTTGCCGATTTTCTGCGTCAACGCGGGGACCGCCATGGCAGAAGCGAAATTCACCAAGGTAGCGGGAAGGAAGGCTAACCCGGCGACCGCGGCGCTATACCCCAGCACGCTTTGCAGGAACTGAGTGGTGAAGAAGAAGAAACCCACCATGGCGCCGAGGAAAAGCACGCGCGCGGCGTAAGCACCAACGCGCTCTCGGCTGCCGAACAGACGCAGCGGCACGATCGGCTGCGCGGCTCGACTTTCGACCACGACAAACAGGGCAATGAGGAGCCCAGCTAAAGTGATGACCGACAGGGTGAGGTGATCGCCCCAGCCGTGGCTGGCCGATCGGATGAGGCCGTAGACGAGCGCCACCATCCCCACGGTCGACGTCAGCGCGCCGGCCATATCGAAACGGCCTGTTTGTTTGGGAGTCTCCGGAACGAACCGAAGAGCGGCGGCGATCATCCCGATTCCGATCGGAAGGTTGATGAAGAAGCCAACGCGCCACGATAGCCAGTCGGCAAGCACGCCGCCGAGGACAAGGCCGACGCTCGCGGCGATGCCTGCCACGGCGCTGTATTGAGACACCGCTCGCGTACGCTCTTGTCCGGCAGCGAAGGTGGTTTGCAGGAGCGACAGCGTTGCGGGTGCCAGGATCGCTCCACCGATGCCTTGGATTGCGCGCGCTGCGATCATGAAAGCCGGGGTGTGGACGAGCCCGATGGCAAGCGATGACACGGTGAATATTGCCAAGCCGATCGTGAGCATTCGCCTGAGGCCGAGAATGTCTCCCGCCCTTGCTCCGAGCAGCAGGAACCCACCGAAGGTCAGGGTGTAGGCGCTCTGGACCCATGCGAGTTCAGGATCGGTAAAACCCAGTTCTCTGTGGATTTTGGGAAGCCCGGTGAGGACAATCGACGTGTCGAGCACGATCATCACGTAGCTCGTCAGGATGATTGCCAGGATGGCGGTCTTGTTGACCGTCGGCGATGTGGTGTTGGTCATCAACATGGTCTCTCAAGCTGCGCCGTAGTCTTCGTCGGCGACCTTTTCCATCCAGTCGACCGCCTTGCCGTCGAGCGTCTCCTGGATCGCGATGTGGGTCATTGCGGTCGTCGGCGAGGCTCCATGCCAGTGCTTTTCTCCCGGCTCGAACCGCACGACATCACCTGGGCGGATTTCCTCGACGGGTCCGCCTTCGCGCTGCACGCGACCGCAACCGGCGGTGACGATCAGGATTTGGCCAAGGGGATGGGTGTGCCAGGCCGTGCGGGCACAGGGTTCGAAGGTGACAGTATTGCCTGCGGCCCGTGCCGCGCCCTGAACAGCGAACAGCGGATCGATCCGCACCGTCCCCGTGAACCAATCCGATGGCCCCTTGGCGGACGGCTGGCTGCCTGCGCGCTTAATCTCCATGACATTCTCCAATACCCGTTGCAGCGACATGCGCCGCTTTGATCGGAGAAATAGCATCAACCTATCTGTCGGATTAGACGGCTAATCCGGCATGTGTTCTTGAGAATAATTCACAAATCAGGATCAAGGCGCGTGGTGGCGCAGCGCATCGACGAGAACCGCGAACGCCGGAGACATCTGGCGGCGGCTCGGATAGTATAAATGATAGCCTGCGAAAGGCGGGCTCCAGTCATCGAGCACTGGAATCAGGCGTCCCGCGCGAATGTTCTCCAATGCGTGATCCTCAAGAAAGTGACCAATGCCGGCACCGCCGAGCGCCGCCTTCATGGCCATAGCGGAATTGTTGAACACAAGCGGACCATCGACACGGACCTTCACCTCCCGTCCGTCCTTCTCGAATTCCCAGACCAGATAACCGCCATATGTTGGTAGCCTGAGGTTGATGCATGCATGCGATGTCAGGTCTTGCGGAGTCTTCGGCCGCGGATTGCGCTCGAAATACGCCGGAGAGCCGACCGTCACCATGCGCATTTCGGGGCTGATCCGCACGGCGATCATGTCGGCATCCAGCTGCTCTCCGAGCCGGATGCCCGCGTCATAGCGCTCGGCGACGATGTCGGTCAGTCCGCTCTCGACCGTGACCTCGAWCTTGATATCGGGATAGTGAGGAAGAAGCCGTTGGATCGCCGGCCAGAGAATGGAGTTCGCGGCATGCTCCCCCGCAGTAACGCGCACCCGGCCGGCGGGCTTGTCGCGCAGTTCGGTCAGCTGGCTCAAGGCGCTTTCGATCCCGTCGAAATGGGGTTGGATCGAATTCAGCAGCTTCTCGCCGGCCTCGGTCAGCGAAACGCGACGCGTGGTCCGGGTGAGAAGACGGATGCCAAGCCGCTCCTCAAGCAGGCGCACCGTATGGCTGAGCGCGGACGGCGACACGCCGAGTTTTGCCGCCGCCCGCGTAAAACTTTGCTCGCGCGCGATGGCGAGGAAGACGGCGAGATCGTTGACGTTGTCCCGAGCCATTTGTGAATTTTCCTCAATACCAGATGCGCATTTTGCAGCCTAATCGCATGATCGCTGATGCGCTAGATATTCGTCATCGAATTCGGCGGGCGCGCCCGACTTGAAGGCCATCGACGGGGCCTTCGCCTCGATAGAGATCAAGAGTGAACCGCTTTCCACGGCGCTCGATGCGGCCATCGACCGCTGACATCGACCAATCGAACACAGGAGCTACCAATGAAAAAACGTCTGCTTGGAGACCTCGAGGTCTCGGAAATCGGTTTCGGCACAATGAGCTTTGCCTCGACCTACGGCGCGTCTCCCGACGACGCAGAGGCGATCAGTGTCATCCGGGGCGCGCATGACCGCGGTGTCACTTTCTTCGATACCGCCGAAGCCTACGGCCCGTTCACCAACGAGGTGCTGGTCGGCAAGGCACTCGGACCGATCCGCAGCGAGGTCGTGATCGCCACCAAGTTCGGCTTCGACATAGATTTCGAAACCGGACAGCGTTCCGGCCTGAACAGCAAGCCGGATCACATAAAGCGAGTCGTGGATCGCTCGTTGAAGCACCAGGGCATCGAGACGATCGATTTGCTTTATCAGCATCGCGTCGACCCGGAAGTGCCGATCGAAGACGTCGCGGGCGCTGTGAAAGACCTTATTGCCGCAGGCAAGGTCAAGCATTTCGGGATGTCGGAAGCCGCGGCGGGAACGATCCGGCGCGCACATGCGGTGCAGCCCGTAACCGCCATCCAGAGCGAATACTCGCTTTGGACCCGCGATCCGGAGCCGGAAATCCTTCCGACTTGCGAGGAACTCGGGATCGGTTTTGTGCCGTGGAGTCCGCTTGGCGCAGGGTATCTGACGGGCAAGATCAACGCCAATACCACGATCGAAGCGACCGACTTCCGTGCGGCTTCACCACGCTTCACCGAGGACGCACGCAAGGCGAACCAGCCTATGGTCGACCTTCTGCAGCGGATCGCAAAATCCAAGAATGCGACGCCGGCGCAAGTGGCGCTCGCGTGGCTATTGGCCCGGAAGTCCTGGATCGTACCCATCCCGGGAACCCGACGGCTTGACCGTGTCGAGGAAAACCTCGGTGCCGCAGACGTCTTGCTGACAGCCGCCGATCTCGCGGAGATCGAGGACGAAGCGTCCAAGATCAACGTGAAGGGCGCCCGTCTTCCAGAGGTCTTCCTGCAATATTCCTATCGGTGATCGGTCGTGAACACGTCGAACCGCAGTGTCGAAGACGAAATCCTGGCGTTGTCTCTGGCCAAGTTCGGCTGGAAGACGTCAGGGCAGATCGATCATGTCGAAGACCTCTTCGACGACGATCTGCATTTCGTCCACATCACGGGACATGTCTCCTCCAAGGCGGAGTGGATGGAAGAACTTAGGTCCGGACGTTTCGTCTACAATCGCATCGAGCCGAGAGGCGCGTCGGTCGCGGTAGAGGGCGACAAAGCCACCTTGAAAGGCAGGGCCGTGTTCACCGTCACGATGGGAGGGCGTCGCGACCAATTCAAGCTTCAATTCACCGAAATCTATGTTCGGCGGGCCAGCGGATGGAAGCTCGTCGAACTTCTCACTTCGACTTACTGACGGCGTTTAAGGGACAGAGATACTCATGACAAAAGTTCTGATCCTCGGTGCCAATGGACAATTGGCACGCAACACGACAAAGGCCTTTCTCGCCGACACAGATGCCGAGCTGACACTCTACCTGCGTCGCGCGAGCCGCCTCGAAAATCCCTCTCCCGGCCGCGTGACGGTCGTCGAAGGCGACGTCAATGACGTGGCGAGGCTGCGGACCGCGATGTCGGGACAGGACATCGTGTTCGCGAGCCTGACGGGAGACATGGCGCGCCAGGCGAGGTCAATCATCGATGCGATGGACGCCCGGGGGGCTGAAGCGGCTGATCTTCGTCAGTTCAATGGGCATCTACGGCGAAGTGCCGGGCGAGCGTTACCGCAGCGTTCTCGATCCCTATAGGGATTCGGCCGCGGTGATCGAAAAATCCGGCCTGGATTTCACAATCCTCCGGCCGGGCTGGTTTACGCGGGCAGCGGGAGGCTCTTATCGGATCACCCAGAAGGGTGAACCGTTCCACGGCCACGACGTCGCCCTCGACAGCTTGTCCGCGCTTATTATCAAGCTCGCAACGACGCCTGGCCTCCATGTCCGCGCGAGCATCGGCGTTAGCGACGCCTGAACGTAGGAAAGAAACCCAGTCGAACGTCAGTTCGTGCTTGCCGAAAGCCCAACCCTGCTCGCGGAGACGGCACTCCCCGGCATCAATGTCTTCAAGCCCTCGACGAGCATCGACGCCGCTTCCATGAGCGCGTCCTCAGGCATGGTTTCCAGGCTCTCCAGCACGAACCACATCCGCCCGGCCGCATTCTCCAATCGCGTACGGGTCCCCTGCCGCCAGTTCCAGCGTCTGCAAGTCACCCCGACACCGTCACACCAGATCACCTCGCCGGGTTCCGGGTTTTCGATGATTGCCTCTCCGTTCATCACGGTGTCGAAGACCTCGCTGCCGTCTGCGACCGTCAACAGCGGCGGCCCAAGATAGGCGTCGGCATTCTCGCCGCCGACCGGGATGGCGTAGCGCAGGCTGACGGCGTTGTAGAGATCGACGACGGGATTGATCGACGGCATGCTGCCGTCCTTCAGCACGCGCTTCCTCAACGCCTGGGCCGAACAGGGCGTCCTGTTCGGCTTCGCACCGAACCGCTGATAGGCTTCCGCCCAGCTCGCCAGATGGGCCTCTGCCCAGGCAGGGCCTCCTTCGATCACGAAGGCGCTCGCGCTTGCGAGAACATCCGGGGAGAAGTCGCCTTGAGACGCGGAAGAGGCGTCGATGAAGACGCTCATCGCCCGGAAACCGGGCGCGATGGTCTCGATGCGTTTATCGATGGTAGGCACGAACATTCAGGTATTTCTCCACGACATCAGAGCGGAATCATTTCGGCGACCGTTTCGTCATGCCGCTCGCCGCGCTCCGCCATGCCGCGTCTGACGCCCAAACGATCCGCTTCCGGACGGTTCTGGCTCATCTTCCGCTTTCCCTGGAGATCGGCGATCGGCATGCGGATGCCGATGATCCCGCGGAGCTGCGCCTTGATGTAACTCTCCGGCGCGTCGGTGACCGTCCACGGCGACTTGCGGGAGGATTCGTGCAAAGCGGTCAGGCGGCTTACGACATCGAGCAGCCGATCGGCATCATCAAAGAACTCGACGGGGCCTGATGCATGGACGGCCGCGTAGTTCCAGGTCGGAACGACCTTTCCATGTTCGGCTTTCGCGGCATACCAGGATGGGGTGACGTAAGCGTCCGGCCCCATGAACACCGCCAGACCATGGCCGACCACCTCTGCCTGCCATTGCGGGTTCGGCCGTGCCAGATGCGCGTAGAGGACGCCCATTTCCCCCTCGGTCGCGTCGACAAACATCGGCAACGGAGTGCACATCGGACCTGTAGGCGTGGCGATGATGAAGTTGGCGAGATGACAGTGCCGGATCATTTCATAGAGTTCGGCCTTGTCGTCGACGACGAAAGCAGGTGGCGTATACATTGTCTGGTCTCCTTGACTTGCTGCCGTTATCACAGGCAACTGGCCTGAATAGAAGTGCCAGTTTCGGAGAAAAGAAATGGTCCAGCTTGCCGGAGCCAAGGAGAAAGTCGGAACGGCGCGCGGTATCTATCTCGCCTTGCGGGACCAGATTGCCAAAGGCGTCTATGCACCGGGAGACAGATTGCCTTCGACGCGGGCATTGGCGGAAGAGCTTGGCGTCTCCCGGACGACCGTGACGACGGCTTTCGAGCAACTGATCTCGGAGGGCTATGTCCAGGTGCGCCACGGCGCGAAAGCCACTGTCGTCGGCAATGTCGCCTCGGATGACGTCGAGCCGAACAGCATATCGCACGATGCGCCCCAAAGACTGTCGGCCTATGCGGCTCGCGCCATGCAACTGCGTGCGAGCGTGCCGGGCGACGCCGGACAACTGGAATACGATTTCCGCTACGGCGACGTCGCGCCGGGCGACTTCCCGAAACTGGCCTGGCGAAAGGCGCTTGGCGCGGCCGTGCTCGCGCACCGCGATCGCCTCAGCTATGGGCACCCTGCGGGTGGCTCGGCTCTACGGCAGGCGCTCCGCGGATATCTCTGGCGTGCGCGCGGCATCCGCTGCGAGGTCGAGCAGATCGTCGTTGTCAGCGGCTCCCAGCAGGCGCTCGACCTCTCAGCACGCGTTCTCGTCGATCCCGGCGACCGGGTGCTGATCGAGGAACCGTGCTACGCCATGGCGCGCAACGTGCTGGTCTCACTGGGCGCGGCACCGACGGCCATTCCATGCGATGAAGACGGTATGGTGACGGCGCAGTTGCCGGAGCCGTCGGGATATTCGCTCGCCTGCGTTACCCCGAGCCATCAGTTTCCGTTGGGCGGCGTTCTTTCCGTTGGCCGCCGTCGCGAACTGGTTGAATGGGCCGAAGCGGGAAACGTCCACATCGTGGAAGACGACTATGACGGCGAATATCGCTACGACGTCAGGCCGATCCCGCCACTCTATCTGTCGGGCCATGGCAAGGTCATCTATGTCGGAACCGTGTCGAAGACCTTATCCCCGACACTGCGTCTCGGCTATCTCGTCCTGCCCGAGCGGCTGGTGGAGCCGTTCGTCCGCTGCAAGCAGATCATGGATCGCCATAGCGCGCTGTTCGAGCAGGAGGCGCTCGCGGCCTTCATCGAAAGCGGCGCCTATGAGCGACATGTGCGGAAAATGCGCAGGACGAATGCCGAGAGGCGAAGGGTTTTTCTCGATGCCATGGCCGGCGCTTTCGCAAACCAGGTCGAGATCGTCGGCACGTCCGCGGGCTTGCATGTCGTGGTCTGGTTCAATGAGCTGGAAGCCCGATACGAGCAAAGCTTCGCGGACTATGCACGGCAAAACGGCATCGGAATTTATCCGGTCTCGCGTCTGTTCACCTGTCCGGGAGATCGGCGCGCAGGCTTCATCTTTGGCTATGCGTCAATGCCGGCTCATTTGATCCCCAACGGCGTCGGGCGCCTTGCAGAGCTTTTGACGCACGGACGCAACACGTTTTAGCCGTCATCGATGCCAAAGCATGTCACGCGACTCAATTCGCAATCGGGCGGCGTCAATCAGTGAAGTCGGGTTCAAGCCGCCTTCACCTCGGATGTCATCGCGCCTTCACGCGATTTTCGCCATGCCCGGCTGCCTTCCGGCGTAATGCAGTCCGAAACGGTTTCCGAGGAAGTCCACAAGCGAGACCTCTTCCTGGCGCACGAATCCCCTCTGCGGCAGCTTGTCCGTCGTCAGCATATCGAGAACGGCACAGATGCCCGCGGCCGTCGTGATCTGGATGGCGCTCATCATCCTTCCGCCGACCACATCGGCGTAGACCTTGTTGGCGTAGGTCTCCTGCAGGTAGCGCCCATCCTTCCAGCCACACACCGTGACGAAAATCACGACGACATCCTGCATCGTTGCGGGCAGAGCGTTTTCGAAAACGTCCTTCAACAGGTCGCGCCGGTTCTTCAGGTTGAGGTCGTTGAGAAGCGCTTTGACGATGAGGAGATGGCCTGGATAGCGCACAGTCCGGTAGTTCATGTTGCGCACCTTGCCCTCGAGCGACTTTGCCAGCGTCCCGAGCCCGCCGGAAGTGTTGAACGCCTCGTATGTCACGCCGTCGAGCGAGAACTCCTCCCGCTCCTCGAGCGCGGGAACATTGACTAGACGCCCTTCCACGATCGCCTCGCAGGGCTCGATATATTCGTTGATCAGACCGTCCGTGCTCCATGTCAGATTGTAGCTGAGCGCGTTGGACGGATACTGGGGCAGCGCTCCGACGCGCATGCGCACGCTGTCAAGCGCATCGAAGCGCTTGGTTAGATCGTTGGCGACAATCGAAATGAAGCCTGGCGCGAGCCCGCACTGGGGTATCATCGCGCATTCCGCCGTCAGTGCGAGCGCTTCGACGTGACGCGTGGTGGCGACATCCTCGGTCAGGTCGAGATAATGGACGCCAACAGCCGCTGCGGCTTCCGCGACTTGGCGGGTCAGGTGAAACGGCGCGGCCGACAGGACCGCGTATTTGCCCGTCAACGCCTGCTGTAAACGAGCGGCATCGGCAATGTCCAGCGCCTCTGTGGAGATGTCGGGATGCGACGGAATGCCTGCGAGTTGCGCAGCACTCCTGTCGATCACGGTAACCGCATAGTCGCGGCTATCGACCAGCATGGCAGCGATGGCGCCACCGATTTTCCCTGCACCAACGATGGCGACATTTTTCATTGCAAGCCCTTTCCCTTGGAAACTCCTTGCAAAGAATGAAGCTCTGGCTAATCAGTTTATAGCTATACTTTTTGCAAAATGACGCTAGATTTCATACAAACTGACGGAGCATTTCGACGAAGTGACCATATCGAGCAAAGATCGCGAACTTCTCGCCATATTGGGAGCGAATGCGCGGACGCCGCTTGCGACAATAGCAAAGCGTCTCGGCCTTTCGCGGACGACGGTTCAGACCCGTTTGGAACGCCTCGAGCAAAACGGCACCATAGCCGGATACGGTGTCCGCCTTTCCGAGCGCCATCTGTCGACGCTTTTGCGGGCGCATATCCTGATCACGATTGCTCCCAAGGCCCTGGTCTCGGTCACGGAGGAGCTTTCGGCCATCGAGGAAGTCGAGCTGCTCTATTCGGTCAACGGCCCTTATGATCTGATCGCGATCGTCACCGCGCCTGATGTCACCGAGCTTGATAGGGTGATCGATCGCATCGGGGAGCTGGCTGGAGTCGAGCGCACTCTCACATCGATCATTCTATCGACGCGTATTTCGAGATAAACCCGCTTTTGACACGGTGCTCCGGGCACCTTCGTCCCTTTCCAATAATCAGGACAGGGGACGGCGGTCAGATCGCCTGTCCGCACCTATCGTTCGACAAAATCGAATGAAACATCATGTTTTATTCGATGGATAAGAACATATAGAAATAATATCCTGCAATCAATCGAATGTGTGGGATATTCGAGTTGCCAATTCGTCAATTCTTAAAAATCTGTCCTGGCGTCGTGGCCGCTGTCGCGATCACCCTGCTGGCGCATGTCCTGGTCGCCGCGGAGAAAAGCGTCTTCGGCTTCGAACTGCTCGACGGCCTGGTCTTTGCCATCGTCCTCGGCACCGTGTTCCACACCGTCTTCGGATTGCCTTCCTGGCTGAAGCCGGGCGTTGATTTCTCAGCGAAATTCGTCCTTGAACTGGCGATCGTGCTGCTCGGCGCGTCCGTGAGCGTCACCACCATTTCCGACGCAGGCACCGAAATGGTGGCGATCGTGGTCGCAACGGTGGTCGCCTCCCTGATGACGAGTTACGGCATCTGCCGCCTGCTTGGTCTCGACGACCAGTTGGCAACCCTGGTGGCGTGCGGAAATTCGATCTGCGGCAATTCGGCCATCGTCGCCGCTGCTCCGGTCATCGGTGCCAAGTCGGACGATGTCGCAGCTTCGATCGCCTTTACCGCGGCACTCGGCATCGTCGTCGTCCTTCTCCTGCCGCCGCTCTTCCCGCTGTTCCATCTCAGCCAATGGCAATATGGCGTCTTCGCCGGCATGACCGTCTATGCCGTGCCGCAAGTGTTGGCCGCTACCGCGCCGATCGGCGTGGCGAGCGTGCAGATCGGCACCTTGGTGAAGCTGATGCGGGTCCTGATGCTCGGTCCCGTCGTGCTGGCGCTGCGGCTGAAGGACGGCAGGAGCGGAACGCAGGCGGGCGGCATCGCCTTTGCGCGCCTGGTACCATGGTTCATCATCGGCTTCTTCGCCATGATGTGCCTGCGCAGCTTCGGCCTCGTTCCCGTAACAATGGTCGACACCGCCAAGGCCGGTTCGGCCTTGCTGACCACGGTCTCGATGGCCGCACTCGGCCTTTCGGTCAACATGCGCACCGTCTTCGCCTCCGGCGGCCGGGTGCTTCTGGCCGGCGTGCTGTCCCTGACCGCCCTGGGGAGCTTCGCCTTCCTGGGCCTGGCGATCCTGCACGCGCAATAGGACTGCAAATCTCTGGCGTCCTGCCCCGCATCAACATCGCATTCGGTTCCATCACCGTAGCGCCTCGTCTCTTGTTCCTGCGCATATCATTGTTCCACAACCGAAGGCCGCTTTCGGGCGAGAGGCCATAGCCTTCGTCAGAATATCGGAACAGCCTTCAGCAACTGCCCTGCAGTTCCCTCACGAAGAGGGGACAGGCGGCAATTTGGGTGCCTCCAGTCCCCGAAAAGGATCGGCCCAGGCTTCGATCAGATCCAATTGATCGGCCCAGCGCTTCAACGCCGGATAGTCCTCGATCGGCATGCGGGCAGCGTCGTTGAAAGGCAGGAACGTCGCCATGCGCAGATCGGCAAACGAGATCGTTTCCCCCAGCAGCCAACGGCGATCCGAAAGCGCATTCTCAAGCAGGCTCGCCGCCCTGTGAAACTGCCTCAGGCCCTCCTCGACCATCGTGTCGTCGCACGAGCCAATGCCATATCGCAGTTTGGTGCCGCGCTCCCAATGCACGATGTCGCAGGCCTTGACGAAATTGTCCTTGCCCCAGCTGATCCAGCGGATCATATCCGGCTCGTCGTCATCCCTCCTCCATAGGGTCGAGCCGGCGCGCCGGGAAAGCCAACAGGCAATCGCATCGGCCTCCCAAAGGGTGCCCCCGGAATGTTCGAGGATCGGCAGAAGCAGGTTGGGATTGAGCGCCCGGAACCGCTCGGCCTGGCCGGAGGCCTGGGGCGAGGCGAACTCGAATTCGATCTTCATGTCGAGAAATCGCGCCACGGCGACGGCAAGACGCGGGTTGGGGTTTCGGCTGAAATACAACTTCATGTGATTTGTCCTCCGATGCGGTTTATAAATGATAGTCGTATGACGCACCCGCTTTTCGACATGAGTGGAAAAATATTGACGGCCGGGAGCGGCACGACGGACCGAAAACAGGCTTGGACAGCGCTCACCGAGACGTTCTCGACCTACGACGCGCCGAAATCCCTGCCGCCGCAGCCTTTGACGACCATCGGTGCGAAAGCGAACCTCGCATTCAAGGAATGGATCGCTGCAATAGAGTGAAGCGCGCAGACGCTGCGGCTCGCATTTTACGTCGAGGCAAGGCGAGACCCGAAGCGTGCCCTTATGGAACCGGGAGTTGAATCTATCGGCCTCATGCATTGACAGGACGGCCCGCGGCGATAAATTGGCCGCGTGAGTTAACGAACTCATCCCATTGTGGGGCGAGAATGCCCGGGAACGGCCCGGCCCCAAGAGGGCCGGTTCATGGCTTACAAATCGACGGACGCTCTCGACCGCGATCACGCCTCCGGTCGGTGGTTGCTGGGCAGGTGGCTGCTTTCATTGGCCACCATGAATGTGCCGCAGGCTGCTGGACCGGTGGCGTTCTCGCTCGTTGCCTTGAGCCTGACCAGAGATGCCAGCGGCGGCGCCGCAATCATTCTTGCAATGACACTGGCGCAAGTGGTTGGCGCGGCCCCGTTGACGCGGCTCGGCAAGAAACTGGCTGCGGCGACCTATCTGAGGCTGTTGGTGGCCGTTCGGACCCTGGCTCTCGCCTCCATTGCGCTCTCCGCATATTGCGAGGCACGCTTCATTTGGTTGATTCCGCTCGCGGCGATCGCAGGACTGGTCAATGCGGCCGCATATGGCTACCTGCGGTCACTCCTGAACCATATAAGTCCTGCTTCCCAACTGCCCCGGGCACTCGGTATTGCGACCACGCTGAACGAGATGACCTACGTCGTGGCACCGGTCATGGCGTCCGGCCTGGGCACTGTTTCCCCGGTCTTTGCCATTGTCGCTCTCACACTTCTCGGTGCCTTGCCCGCGCTCTTGGCTCCGAACACCCGCTCAGCCGCGGTTGAGGACATGCGCCATGCCGAAGGATCGGTCATCAGCCCCGCGATCGCGATGTGGCTTCTATACGACCTGGCAGGTGCCGCGGCCGTTGCCGCTATCGAAATCGGTGCCGTGGCGTTGGCGCTGAAATTCGGATACCGACCAGGCTTCGCCGTTCTTTTCACGGTGCCGCTGTGCCTTGCCTCGGTCACGGGGGGAATTTGGGTCAGCGTCAGAAATCGCATGGCGAAGCGGAGCAATGCGCTGGTGCAACTCGCGATCATGATGCTTGGTTCGGCTCTTATCGCACTGCAGCTATCGATCGCGACGGCCATTGTCGGGACGGTCCTGGTCGGATTGATGCTGGCTCCCCTGGCAACCTATTGCGGGCTTGTTCTGGAGACATTGGTGCCCGCTCACAAGCACCCCGACATATTCGCGCTGCAACGATCCGCAGAAGCGACAGGCGTTATCATCGCAAGCGCAATGCTGACCTTGGCGTCGCTGCCGGTCGCGCTTACGCTCGGTGCTGGCATGATGGTATCCGTCACCGTGATGATCGCTATCGCATCGCTCAAGAGGTAACCGGTGGGAATTGCGACGTCGATAAGCGCGAGGCCTGAATTTTCGAGCAGCGACGGCGCGTGTCCTATTCGAAGCTGGCGGCAAAATTGCTGTGGGGTCGTGTCCGGCGGTGTCACTCACCGATGCCGGCGTCCGGCGTGAGCGCGCCCCAGTTGGCCACGCCTGGACGTCACTCGGCAACCAGGAGCAGGTCGGACGCGATGATGGAGACCCCCACCAGCGCCAGCACTGCATATGTAAACCATCGTCTGAAATTCGAACTCATCCTGAGACTTCCTCTGATTGGCATGGACCCGAGCTAGGTCGCGCCGGGCTCCGTTTCAAGAGGCGGCGACGATGGGCGAGCCGTTTCCTCGGCCGCGCGGCGCCATCGTTGTTGCGTCGGCTTTGACGCAAAGGAGCCTGAAGGCCTGGACTGCTTTTGGCCCCGGGCGGTCGTTGCCGATACGCGCGGAAGGCTTCATTTCGGGGCGCATTCGTGCGAACAATCCGGCCGCAGCAGCAGAGGCGACAAAGCATGCCCTCAATCGACATCGACATCCTCGACGCCAACAGGGCTGCACCACATCTGTCGCGCTTCGCCGACATCCTCGTCGACAGTGTCGAAGGCGGCGCTTTGATTGGCCATGTCCTTCCCATCGACCGGGGATCGGTCGAAACCTATTGGAACGATGTCATTGCATCGGCCGGCGCGGGCGAGCGCCTTCTGATCTGCGCGATCGTCGGCGGCCAGATCGCCGGGACGGTCCAGCTCTATCTGTCGCCCGAGCCGAATGCGCCACACCGGGGCGAGGTCTACAAGCTGCTCGTCCACCGGGACTTCAGGAACCACGGCATCGGCGAGGCACTGATGAAGACCGTCGAGAGCGAGGCGCGGAAGCACGGGCGCACGCTGCTGCTCCTCGACACCGTGCAGGGCGGCGCGGGCGAGCGCCTGTACCGCCGCCTCGGCTGGCAGGAAATCGGCGTGGTGCCCATGCACTTCGTCGACCCCTGGGGAGAGTTCAAGTCGTCCGTCTATATGATGCGCTTTCTCGATCCCTGAACATGGACCGGCTAGGCGACCGGGTTCATCTGTAATATTGCCACCCCTTGAGATAGTAATCGAGCAGCACCGGCCGGTCGAGGGTATTGACCTCGACATCCCCCGCTATCGTGTCTTTGTCGAATTCGAAATGTTTGATTATGTTGGCTTCGGTCAGATAGCGCGTTTCGACCGTCAACCGCGGCCGGGCCATGTTGAGCTTCGCATCGCTGGCCAGCACGAAGCCCCATTCGCCGAATGACGGCACGTTGGTATGGTAGGGGTAGATGTTGCCGAAGCCGGCTTTCTCGACCGTCTTGGCGATGCTCCAGAAGGCCCGGGGCGCGAAAAACGGGCTCGTCGCCTGGGTGACGAACAATCCACCGGGCGACAGACGATCATGCGCCAGGTGGTAGAACTGCTCGCTATAGAGCCGCGTCAGCGCATTGTTGTTGGGATCCGGCAGATCGGCGACGATCAGGTCGAAGCGTACCTGGCTGGACTGCAGGAAGACGAAGGCGTCGTCCAGGATCACCTTTACTTTCGGTGATGCCAGGCTGTTGCGATTGAGCGCAGTGAAATAGGGATTGGTCCTGGCGAGTTCGATCATTTTGGGATCGAGATCGACCAGCGTGATCTCACTGATATCCTTGTATTTCAGCAATTCCCGCACGGCGAGCCCATCGCCGGCGCCGAGCAGCAGCACACGCTTCGGCGGCGTCGGGTCGAGTGAGATCGGAATATGGATGAGCGATTCATGATAGCGATATTCGTCGACCGACGAGAATTGCAGATTGCCGTCGAGATAGAGCCGCACGTCTTCGCGATCCCGCGTCACCACGATCCGCTGATAGCGCGTCTGCGTGCTGTAGACGATGCGGTCCTCGTAGAGGCTCTGGTCCCAATGTTCGAGGAAATAATGCGACAGCGCGATCATCGCCGCCAGCATGACGGTGAGCAGAATGGTGATCCGTGTCAGCCGACGCGCCGGACTGCCGATCTCGTCGCGAAAGGTGTGCAGCACGGCAAAGCCGATCGACATGTTGGCGAAGCCGAACAGCAGTGACGACTGGTAGACGCCGAACACCGGCAGCAGCAGGAACGGAAAGGCAAGGGTCGCCACCAGCGCGCCGAAATAATCGAAGGACAGGATGTTGGCGATATTCACCTTGAGCGGATTGTAGCGCTCCATCAGGCGTGTGAGGAACGGGATTTCCAGCCCGATCAGCACGCCGATGGCGATGGTGAAAAACAGATAGACATGCAGGAAGTATCCGGTCCAGGCATAGGCGAAATAGAGCGCCGGGATGCTGAGGCCGCCAAGTGCCGCCAGCGCCAGTTCGATGCGAACGAAACGGGCCAGCAGGTCGCGGTCGACATATTTCGACAGGAACGTGCCCGCGCCCATCGACGCCATGTAGATGCCGATGGTCAGCGAAAAATACATGACGCTGTCGCCGAGAAAATAGGCGGCGGTCGTGGCGATCAGCAGTTCGTAGATGATCGAGCACAGACCCGAGACGAAGGCCGAAAAGATCAGGGTGAGCGCCCGCCGGCTCGTGCCGGATGACATTGTGTCGTCGGTTTCGGTTTCGATCGGACTGCTCACTTGCCACTTTCCGGGCCGCCGCCGAGGAGGTTGGGGCCATTGATGCTCTCGGCGCGGCTGCTGCGCTCGTGATATTCCTCGACGCCGCTCCAATACCAGCGCGAGGCGCGGGTGTTGAAGCCGTGATAGCCGGAATAGCCGTAGCCATTGGCGGCGGGCATGAACAGCAGCAGATAGATCACGCCGAGAATGACGGCGGTGATCTGCACGGCATTGCGTGTCGCCCGGTTCACAGGAACCTCCTGACGACGCTCGTCAGCGTGCGGTTGAGGATCTCGTTGGCGATCAGCCCGATCGCCAGCGTCAGGATGCCGAAGATCATATGTGGTATGCTGCTTCCGACCGCGCGGTCGATGGTGACATAGATCTCGTCGGGCGTCTTGTCGCCTTCCGTCTTGATGTTGAGGTAATAAATGCCCTTCACCGGAATTGTGATCTTCATCTGGTAGCTTCTGTCGGCTTCGTTCCAGTAGCCGTCCTCGTCGGTACCGTCCTCGTGCCAGAGTTCCTTGCCGAAGGAAAACAGATAGCCTTTGTTGGCGTCCAGAACCTCGCCCTCGACGAAATTCCAGCTGTTGACCGGCAGGCTGGCATCGATGCCGACCTGCAGAACCTGGCCGTCGCTGGTGACCTCGATCGGGCCGACAATGGCATAGCTCAGCATCGGATATTGTTCGCCGGGCTCGACGGCATCGTCGTCGCTGGCCGGCGTGTCCGACTTGCCGGCCACGATGTCGCCCGGCCGGGAAGGAGCCTCCTGGCGTGTGACATTGCTGTGGAAGACGGATTCCGCATCGAAGCTCAGCACGAAAGCGGTCAGCAGGCTGAGCAACCCGAAGGCGATGAACACATAGGCCACCTTGGTATAGTCCACGCTTTCGCGCGAGGGAGGACCGGGCGGCTGCGGATCGGGCTGCGGCGGATCCGCATTCTGTGCTTTTCGGCCGAAGCTTGGTTTGCTCATCGTCATCGGCTTCAGATCAGGAAGGCCAGCACGACAGCGAAGGCGATGGCTGTCGTGGCTTCGAGAATGCCGGCGCCGACATTACGGTCCTCGCGGATCTCGCGGCCGAGCGATTTGCCCGGGATGATCATCCTGTCTATCGCGAGCCGGATCAGCGGCAGGGCGACGAAGGCAATGAGGTCGGCGACGAAGAACTGCGTCAGATCCTTCTTCCAGTCGGTGAAATTGCCGGCCGCGGCATTGGTGATCAGGATCGACAGGGCGACCAGATTGCCGCCGAAGGCAATGCCGGCGGCGAGGTTTTGCTGCATCAGTTCGGCATGTATGTCGTAGCTGGAAAACCTCTCGTAGATCAGGCTGAAGAAGAGCAGCGACAGCTGGCCGAGCACGAAGAAGACGACCGCGGAGAGCACGCCGCCGCCCTCGCCGGAAATCGCCCCGGCGGCGACAAGGCCGGTGGCGAGATAGGCGCCGAAATGCACCGCGCCGACGCCGACATTCCTCTCCCGTACCAATTGTTCGGTGTCGCTGAACCGGCGGAGAATGGCGATATCGTTGAACCAGCGCGCCAGATTGAGAAAAACCAGGCCAAGCAGGGAATAACCGCCGACAACCATCAGATCATGCATCAGCCCCTGCGATGGGCCGATCAGGGCGCCGACGAAGATCGCCGCCGTGGCAAGATAATAACCGGCCATGGCAAGCCCGATGGCCGGATTGTCGCGCTCGGCCAGTTCATCGTTGAGCTTGTAGGAAATCGACAGGCTCTTGAACCACTTGGCCAGCAGGAAGAGGAACAAATACAGGATGATGAAGGCCAGCGCCTTGATCACATCATCCAGGCCGATGGCTTTGAAATCCATTCTCTGCTCGTGGTTTCGGGGGTGACGGAAGAGCTCTAAGGTGATTTTTCCCGCATCACAGAAGAGATTGCAACAGCCTTGCTGCGCGGTCAGCCTCGAGCGATCGTCTTTACCGCGATGCGGACCGGCGAGAAATGGGCTTTCAATGGCTCGACCGCAAGGCGTGCGTCGCAGGCTCCGCACATGAAGATATCGATCGCCGCAAAGCCGGTCTCCGGCCATGTGTGGATGCTGATATGGGACTCGGCCAGCAAGGCGACGCCGGTGATGCCACCCGCTTCGCCGAACTGATGAAGTCGTATATCGATCACGGATGCGCCACACGACCGGGCAGCCGCCAGGAGAGCCGCTTCGATCAGCGCCGGATCCGTAAGGCCTCGCGCATCGAAGAGGTCGAGCAGCACATGCAGCCCGGGCGCGTAGGGATTGACGGCCTCGTTGGCGCCCTCTTTGGCTATGTCAAAATCAGCCGCTTCGCCAGGCATCAAGTCTTATCCAGTCATTGAGAATCAAGCACCGTCGACCGGTCGCAATCCAGAGGTATAGTCAGGCCTCATGGTTCGCAAAAGTGCGATGCTCAAACAATCGCCGTCTCCAGATTTTTCGCAGCGTCGCTTTGATGACGATAATCGAAGAGCGGTTCCCATGGGATGAATTCAGAACAGACGATCGGAAAACTGCCAGTCCTCCCATTTCCCGAGAAAATTCGCCTCCCGCGCGATCCAATCGACGGCGTTGCTTCCCCACTCCTGCATTCGGCCCGCATATTCGCCCATCAGCCAGAAGTGGCGGACGATCACAAACCGGTGGGCAGCTTCGAAATCTTCTGCAGTGATCGGCCGGACGGCCCGATATCCATCGACAAAGGCGTCCCACATGGGGGTCGATTTCCGGCCGAAGGATATTTGCGCCCACAGGAATACCGACAGGTCATAGGCCAGATATCCCGGACCTCCGTCGTCGAAGTCGAAAAAGACAGCTTCACCGGCGTCGTTGATACGCGCATTGAAGCCGTGACAATCTCCATGACAATGCGTCCAGGTCAGGTCGCCAAATGCTTCGATTGCTTTTCCGGTTCGTAGAGCGATGCTCTCAAGATCGCCGAAGACTGTCCCGTTTTCGACAAGTCCGCTGTCGCGAATGCGCGCGAGGGGCCGGTGCAGCAGATGTTCGAGGTCAAGCCGATAAAATGCGCCGTCGGAAGAAAATGTCTCGGCTGCCCTGTGCAGGAGTGCAAGCGTTTTGCCGTTGGCCTGGGCATCGCCGGCGTCCGTCGCATCCGGCTCGCGGCCATCGATTGCATGGAACAGCACCGCCGAACGGGCACCCTCCGGCGCATGACCGTGAAGGAAGAAGGCACCATCGCGTGTTGGGATGGGGGCGGCGACCGGAACTCCCGATTGCGAAAGATGCAACAGAAATGCCGTTTCGGTTTTGACGTCGGCAGGACCGCGAGCACGGCGATGGGAAAGCCGAAACACATAGCGCTCGCCGTCTTTTCCCGTCGCGAGATAGACATCGTTGAAGCCGCGTTGAAGCATTCGGCAGGAGACCGGCCCTGCGAGCGCATAATGCTTGTTGATGAACCGTTCGATCGCCTCAATCTGCGAGGTCGCGTACAGTGGATCGAAATCAAGCATGTCAGTGCTCCGTAAGAGCCTCGCGAGGCAGGTTCCGGAAAAGTGTCCCACGGTTTTCCAACGAGAACCTGTGACAAACAAAAGACGAGAGCATGTCGCCTGAAAGTGGACACCGGTTTCAGGACAACGACATGCTCAAACAAAGGCTTTGAGCGCGGTTCTGATTCTATCAGAACGCAAAGCGCTCTAAGCGTTTCGTAGCCGGTTTTGCGATTTTGGAAAATAGTCGGTTCTACCGCGGCTGCAACGGCTGCAATCGGCGCAACGCTGCCTCGTCGCGGGGGCCGCCTCGACTTTTCAACGGTCGTGAGGAGAGACCTTATTTTTGGCCGCTACCGAAGACCGGCTGGGCGCGCCGCATGAAATCGCTGAATTGCGCCGCCGGCATCGGCTTGCCGACGAGGTAGCCCTGGATTTTCTGGCAGCCGCACTCCATCAGAAACRCCGCCTGTTCGCTGGTTTCGACGCCTTCGGCGATGACGTCCAGGCCGAGCTTTTCAGCCAGCGAAATCATCGCCATCGACAGCGTCATGTTGCTGGCATCGCCGGGCACGTCGGTGAGGAAGGAACGGTCGATTTTCAGCCGCGAGACCGGAAAGCTCTTCAAAACGCTCAGGCTTTAATAGCCGGTGCCGAAATCATCGATCGACAGCGCCACGCCGAGGTCGGAGATTTCGCGCATCTTGGCAATGGCGAGCGGCAGGTCCTGCATGATCAGGCTCTCGGTCACTTCCAGTTCGAGATAGCGCGCATCGAGGCCCGCGTCTTCGAGCACATGGGCGACGTCCGAGGCCAGGTCCTTTTCCTGGAATTGTCGTGCCGAGACATTGACGCTCACGACCAGGGCAGGCAGGCCCTCGTCCTGCCACGATCTGGCCTGCCGGCAGGCCTCGCGCAACACCCAGGCGCCGAGCGGAACGATCAGCCCGGTCTCTTCCGCCAGCGGGATGAAGGTCGACGGCGGTATCAAGCCGCGGACCGGATGGTTCCATCGCAGCAACGCTTCGGCGCCGAAGATCTCACCGCTGCCGAGATTGCGCTGCGGCTGGAAGTGCAGGACGAATTCATCTTCCCGCAAAGCCTTGTACAGCTCTTCGGTCAGTGCGAGTTTCTGGCGGACGCTTTCGGCCATTTCGAACGAGAAGAGCTGTAGATTGTCGCGCCCGGCCTCCTTGGCGCGGTACATGGCAGTGTCGGCATTGGCGAGAAGTTCGGACCGGGTTTCGCCGTGCTCGGGATAGCATGAGACACCCATGCTGCAGGTAACGCCCAGTTGCTTGCCGCCGAGGGCGATGGGCTGGGCGATCACGCCGCGAATGCCTTCGAACCTCGCCGTCAGCCTGTCTTTTTCTTCTTGAAGCACATTCAGAATGACGACGAACTCATCGCCACCGACGCGACCGACCGTTCCGTCCTTGCCGAGAACGGTCTGCAGACGCGACGCCATGACCTTGAGCAGTTCATCGCCAGCGGCATGCCCCAGGCTGTCATTGACGAGCTTGAAATTGTCGACATCGATGAAAGCGACGGCGACGCGCTGCCTGGCATTACGCGCCCTGGCAAGGCTGTTCTCGAGCTCTGTGTCCATGAGCAGTCTGTTGGGTAATTCCGTCAGTGTGTCATGCAGCGCGAGAAAGTTGATCCGGTCTTCCGTGCGCCGGCGCTCGATGGCGATGCCGGCAAGGTGTGCCGCAATAGCGATCAGTTTCTCATGCTGCTCGGTGGGAGCGCGCCTCTCCGTGGCGTAAAGCGCAAATGTGCCAAGCACATCGCCTTGCGATGAATGGATGGGCGTCGCCCAGCACGACTTGAAATCAAATGCAGCGATGTCCGAATTGCAATTTCTCCATGCCGGATCCGAGTCCATATCTGCGGCGATGACGGGTCTGTCGAACCAGACCGACGCCCCGCACCCTCCGACATCGGGTCCAATCTCCACCCGGGCGCAAAGCCGGCAAAAGCCTGCAGGCAGCGAAGGCCCCGCGCCGAATGTCAGATGCCCCCGGTCCTCGGCAACCAGCATGACGCAGCCAGACATGCCCGGGACCTGTGCCTCGATCATCGAGGTCAACTCGGCCAGGAATTCGGTGAGCGGCATGCCTTTCGCAACAAGCTCCAGCAGTCGCGCCTGAGCCTGAATGAGACGTTCCGCCTGCTTGCGGGCTGATATATCCCGGGACATGCCCAACACGCCGATAATGTTGCCATTGGCATCACGAAGCGGCAGGCGTGACATCATCAGCCAGCGGTCACCGTTGCGGATCAAGGACACTTCCTCGATCCCAAGATCGGGCTCTCCGGTGTCGATAACCTTTCGTTCGACGGCTTCGATCGCCGATGCCGCCTCGAACGGGTGCAGATCGAATTCGGTCTTGCCGAGAAGCTCGGCCAGGCTCGTCAGATTGTTGTCGACGACGACGGCTTTGTTGGCGAAGAGAAATCGCCCCTCGAGATTCTTTGCATAGATATAGTCGGGAATCTGATCGATCATTCCTTCCAGCCAGTCATGGCGGCCGGAGCTGTTGTCTTGCCCAAGGGGAAGGCGCTCGATGGCGCGCTTGAGCTGATCGACATCGGCGCTGTCGGATCGCTGATCCCGTATGATTGCCGATTTTACCGAGTTTTTTGCGGTCAAATCGATTTCTCCACTGTCGAGGTCAGGTACCGGTCGTCTGATTATTTCCATGGGTTACTAAAATGCAGTTAAAACTAAAGGGTTAGCTATATTAGCAGGCGAATGCGAGCCGCTTGCGGCCTCGCGACGGATGCAGCCCGGACGTTGCCGGCGAAACGCCGGCCCATTGGATCACGGCCGTGGAGGAAGCCCTGATTTGCCCAAGGACGCGCTGGAGGTGAAGCGCGGGATTTCCGATAGCCGACGGCCATATTGTCGCCCCTCTTGTCTGGCGTCCTCAGGCGTCACCGACATGAAGGAGGCTTCGTTGCATTTCGCCAGCCGTTTCGCTGTTCTCGCTTGCCTGCTCCTGATGCCGTCATTGGCGCTATCGAGCGATCAGAAAGACGCGTCGTTCAAGGACTGCCGGACATGGGTGAACAGCCTGGGCATCGTCGAGGCCAATGAAAAAACCACGATAGACGACATTCCCGATGGCTGCCGGCTCAGGCATTTCTACGCGAAATTCTCGCCCCGCAATCGCTACCGCATCGATGAGGCCACGCTCGTCGCGCCCGGACTGTTCGACGCGATCGCCCACGAAACACCGCCGGCACAGTTGGACCTGACGCTCACCGGCTTCAAGGTCTCGCCCGAAGTCGGCAGCCGCCTCACGGGCTACATCATCGAAATGCAATCCGACCCGATGACCATCCATCTGAACTACAGATGGGATCAAAAGGCGCGGACGGTCGACCTGGCCGACTTCAGCGTCACCGTCGGCCGCAATGGCGGTGTCCGCCTGGCGGGCCACGTTTCGGATTTCGATTTCGATCCGGCGCTGACCGGCGGCCCCGACACGGTCCCCGGCAAGCTCGACAGGCTGACGGTGACGCTGGACAATGGCCGTCTTTTCACCTCGTTTGCCGCGATCCCCCTGATCGGCATGCTGACGTCGGACGCCGATCCGGTGCCGCTGATCGACGGCTATAAGGCGGCGGCAACCGCTTTCATCGGCGGCCTGCCCGCCGACAAGGCATCCGACGGCAGCAAGGCGGCTCTCAAACATTTCGTCGCCGACTTCCCGCGCCCGACAGGTGCCTATTCGCTGGAATTGACATCCGATGCCGGCATTGCGTTCAACACGCTCGACGATCTGTCAGCCTTGGCTCGTGCGCTTTCCAGCACCCATATCGAGGCTTCGCGCACGGACAAGCCATGATCTTCTACAAGTGCTGTCCGCTTCTATCGCCGCTCATGTTGCAATCCGGCTTAACCGCTCTTGACGACGACGGGTCCGGCGTCCGATCAAGCAGGCGCGATTTTCGCGGGAACTGTGGCCGAGGGGCGGATGATGGACGACGGCGCGACGGTGAACGGCAATGTGTCCTTCTGGTATGCCGATATCGGCGGTCTGCCGGGCTATCGGGCGCCCTTGCCGGGTGACATCACCGCAGATGTCTGCATCGTCGGCGCGGGCTATACCGGGCTCTGGACCGCGTACTATCTCCGAAAGAGCGATCCCTCGCTCCGCGTGGTCATCGTCGAGAGGGAATTCGCCGGCTTCGGCGCTTCCGGCCGCAATGGCGGCTGGCTGTCCGGCGGCTTTTCCTGGTCGAAGGCCAAATATCTCAGGACCTCGTCGCGTGCCGACGTGATCCGCATGGAGCGCGCCATGGCCGGCACGGTCGATGAAGTCTGCGCCGTCGCGGCAGCGGAAGGCATCGATGCCGACATCAGGCGCGTCGACAACCTGCTGGTCGCCACCAACAAGGCACAGCTCGACCGACTGCAATCCGCCTATCGCGACGACCTCGCCTGGGACATCCCGCCGGAGGAAGTCGAGCTGCTCGACGCCGTCGAAACCGCAAAACGCATCGCCATCCGTAATGTCCAGGGCGGTTTCGTCAGTCGCGGCATGGCCCGGGTGCAGCCCGCCAAGCTGGTGCGCGGACTGGCGGCAGTGGTCGAGCGCCTGGGCGTTCCGATCTACGAAAGGACGGAGGTCCTCGGCATCGAAAAGGGCAAGGTTACGACGAGCAAAGGCACAGTCCGCGCGCCAATCATCATCCGCGCCACCGAAGGGTTCACCGCAGGTCTTGCCGGTCATAAGCACACATGGCTGCCACTGAACTCCGCCCAGATCGTCACCGAACCCTTGCCGGGAAGCCTCTGGCGCGAGATCGGCTGGGAAGGCCATGAACTGCTCGGCGACTTGGCGCATGCCTATTGCTACGCCCAGCGCACCCGCGAGGGCCGGATCACCATGGGCGGCCGCGGCGTGCCCTATCGCTTCGGCTCCCAAACCGACGACCGTGGCCAGACGCAGGCTGCGACGATCGCACAGCTCAAGGCCATCCTCTACCGGCTGCTGCCGCAGACCAAAAGCCTCAGGATCGACCATGCCTGGTGCGGCGTGCTCGGCGTGCCGCGCGACTGGTGCACGACGGTCGGCCTCGACCGGCAGACCGGGATCGGATGGGCAGGCGGCTATGTCGGCCTCGGCGTCTCCACCTCCAACCTATCCGGCAGGACGCTCAGAGACCTGATCCTCGGCCTCGACACGCCGCTTGCGACGCTGCCATGGGTCAACCACGCGGTCAAAAAATGGGAACCGGAGCCGCTCAGATGGCTCGGCGTCCACTCCATGTACCAACTCTACCGCATCGCCGACGAACGCGAGGCGGCAGGCCTTGACCACACGTCAAAACTTGCCGCCGTCGCCGACCGGCTCACCGGACACTAACCGCATCAATCTGAAGGACCTTTTGATGATACCTTTCCTCACATTCGCCCATCTCGCCGACATCGACCTCGGAGCCGCCGAGCCCAAGCCCACATCGATCGAAGGCGATCAGATGGAGGCCGCCGCGACGCTCTGGACCTCGCCGGACGGCCGTGTCGAGGTCGGCGTCTGGGAATGCACGCCCGGCCGCTTCACCGCAAACCGCGAGACCAATTCCGAAATCTGCCACATCGTTTCCGGCAGGGTATCGCTGCACGACACTGACGGCCGGACGCGCGATGTCGCTCCCGGCGAAGTGCTCGTGCTCCCGATCGGCTGGAAGGGCGAGTGGACGATCCATGAGAAGACCCGCAAGCTCTACATGACGCAGTCGGTGTGACGGGTGCGCAAACGACAACCTGTCGTCAAAAGTGGCGGCAGGCTTTCGGGATAACCACATGCGTAAAACAACAGACAAAGCGCGCTGCCCAAACCCATGAGTGGGTGACGCGCATTAGATGAAATAAACCCTTGCCTTCCGAAGCGGCTTTCGATCTTCTGACGACTGACGCATCCGCGGAGGAAGGATTGGCCAGCCCTTACGATTTTTCATCGATGACCGCCTTGATCTGCTTCGAGGCGGCAGCGCGGAAGCTCAGCTTTCGCAGGGCCGCGGAGGAGATGAATGTGACCCCGGCCGCCATCAGCCACCAGATCAAGGCGCTTGAGGCCGATCTTGGCTGCAGCCTGTTCATCCGGCGCAGCCGAGGCGTAGAACTCACGGAGAAGGGAGCCTATCTGCTCGTCGTCATCCAGCGCGGCTTCGAAGGCATCAGCGATGGCGTCACCAAAGTCCGGGATCGGCCGGAAACGGTCGATGTGACGATCCGGGCGACCACGGCGGTGAGTTCGCTGTGGCTGACGCCCAAAATCTCTGCCTTCTGGAAGACGCATCCCAAGATCACCGTCTCGCAGACGGTCAGCGATGTTCCGAGCTCAATTCACCGCTGTGACCTCAGCATTTACTACGGCAGCGATCAGAGCACCGAGGAAGCGACCATCCTGCCGCTGTTCAAGGACAGGATCGTGGCGCTCGGCTCGCCCGAATTTGCCGAAAGGCAGGCGATCGGCTCGCTTGGCGATCTGGTCGACGCGCCGCTTATTCACCTGGACAGCGAGGAGACCGACTGGACGACCTGGGAGGGCTGGTTTGGCAGCCTGGGCTTTCCGTCACCGCGCGGCCATGGTTTCCGCGTCAACAATTACATGATCGCGCTGCAGGCCGCACAGGATGGCATGGGTGCCGTGCTGGGATGGGATGGGCTTGCCGGCAAGCTGATGCGCGAGGGCCGCCTGGTGCAGCTGGTGCCCGAGAGCATTGCGTCGCCGGTGCCTTTCTGCCTGAAGGTGCATTCGCGGGCGTCGGCCAAGGCGCGGCTGTTCGCCGACTGGGTCGCGACGCATTGTCTCGGTGAGAAGGCCTGATTCAGAGAGATTATCTGAACTAAACTCAACGAAAATTTATTGCCGTTGTCGATCTTGTCATCCCGGCGCACCTTGTCATGGGTTCAACCAGACAAACAGGGTGGTACATGTCTATCGATCTCGTCGCCAAACTTGATGACAAGCTGCGTGCAAAGCGCGAAAGTTTTGATCGGATTCCGGTCATCGACGTCGCACCGCTGCTCAATGGCAGCGACAAGATGGCGGTCGCCAATCAAATCCGCTGGGCGCTTTCCAATGTCGGCTTCATGTATGTGAAGAACCATGGGATCGACAGGGATTTCGTCGATTCCGTCTTCGACGTGACCCGGCGGTTCTTTGCTCTGCCGATGGAAGACAAGATGAAGCTGCATGTCGGCCATTCCGGCGTGGCGCTGCGCGGCTATATCGAACCCTTCGGCGAAAACACCAATCCCGGCAAGACCCGCGACCTGAAGGAATGCTTCGATATCGGCCCGGAGCGGGCGGCGTCGACAGGTCCCTTCTTCGGCCCGAACCAGTGGCCGGCCGGGTTCCGGCAATTCCAGGAACTGGTCTATGGCTATCATCAGAAGATGGTCGAGCTTTCAACCGGACTGCTGAAGGGGATTGCGCTCAGCCTCGATCTTGCCGACAATCACTTCGAAAAGCTGATGCATGATCCGATCAGCATCCAGCGCCTGCTGCATTATCCGTCGCAGACCGGTCATGTCGGTGAGGACATTATCGGGATCGGCGCGCATACGGACTACGGCAATCTGACGATCCTGGCGCAGGACGATGTCGGCGGCCTGCAGGTGATGAACCGCGATGGCGACTGGATCGAGGGCACGCCGATTTCCGGCACCTTCGTCATCAATATCGGCGATCTGATCCAGCGGCTGACCAATGATATCTACCTGGCCAACATGCATCGCGTGGTCAATACGTCCGGCCGCGAGCGTTATTCGATCCCGTTCTTCATCGATGCCGATTTCGATGCGGTGATCAAGCCGCTGCAGTCATGCGTCTCCGAAGCAAACCCGATACGCTATCAGCCCGTGACCTGTGGCGCACACAAGTTCGGCCGGTTCGTCGCGAGCTACGCCCACCTTGCCGGCTACAAGGCCGCGAGCTGACCGCCGCACGAGGCAAGCCGGCTGGGCAATGCGCCCTGCCGGCTTTGTGGGGAGGGGCTTGGTGACCGGCGCTTCAGCCAGCCCGCATGGAAAGCTCGATATCCTCGGCGAAGGGCGTCGAGAGATAGCCGTTCGCCGGTGCGCGGACATAGGTCAGATAATCCGGGCTATCATCGGCGTTGTCCGCCACCACCAGCGCACCCGGGCGAAGGCGGGGTTCGAGCAAAGCAAGGACCTCCGGGTAAAGCGCCTTGGCGCCGTCGAGCAGCACCAGGTCGATTGCGTCAGGCAGGTCGGCCGCGAGCGTCGTCAACGCATCGCCTTCGCGGATTTCGACGAGATCGCCAAGGCCACCATCGACGAGATGCTGCCTTGCCCGTGCCACCTTGGACGGCTCGAACTCCGTGGTGATCAGCCTGCCGCCGCCATTGTCCCTGAGCGCGGCGGCAAGATGCAATGTCGAGATGCCGAACGACATGCCGAACTCGACCATGTTTTGCGCCCTCGTGCTGCGGGCGAGCATGTAGAGGAGATGGCCGGTCTCGCGCGATACGGGGAGCCACAGGTCCTTCAGCCGGCCATAGAGATCGAGATATTCGGTCTTGCTGGTCAGAAGGCGCACCCGCTCCTCGCGCGATACGTTGGCCATGACCGGGCTGGTCGCCGAAGCGGCCTCGGCAAACAGCCGGTCGAGAAGCGGCGCCAGCGGCGCGGTTGTCAAAGTCGACATGATTAAACTCCGTGTTGGGATGTCTATTGCGTCGAGCGACAAAATACGAATAATTCGTCGCATTCGCTAATCGCATCTCGGTCCGGCAACATGGCAAAGGGTTCAAGCCCCAGAATTTCCACGCGAAAATCGCCCCGGCAGGCGCGCTCGAATGACCTTGTGGCGGCAATCCTGGAGGCGGGGATTCGCGTTTTGGCGGAAGAAGGCGCGCACCGTTTCACCACCGCGCGGGTCGCCGAGCGGGCGGGCGTCAGCGTCGGTTCGCTCTACCAATATTTTCCCAACAAGGCGTCGATCCTGTTTCGGCTGCAAAGCGACGAATGGCGGCAGACGACCACCATGCTCGCCGGCATTCTGGGCGATCGGTCGAGGCTGCCCTTTGAAAGACTTCGATTGCTGGTGCATGCCTTCCTGCGCTCGGAATGCGAGGAAGCCGCCGTGCGCATCGCGCTCAGCGACGCTGCCCCGCTCTACCGCGATGCGCCCGAGGCCGAAGCGGCCAAGAGCGCAACCGATCCGGTCATGCAAGACTTCATTGAGGACGTGCTGCCCGGCATTTCCCACCCGGTTCGCGATGTCGCACGAGACTTGATCATGACCACGCTCGGCACCGTCGGCCAGGATTTCTCCGCGACGCCGCGCACGGACGATGAGATCGAGACATATGCCACGGCCATGGCCGACATGTTTTGCGCATACCTTCAGAACCTGGCGAGCCGGACTGATCCGATGGCAGGCAGCACCGTTGCGGCCACCGGCGACGATGGGTGCAAGTGACGCGCTTCAAGCCTTGTTTTTGCGATCAAGGCTTTACGGTGAAGCTGTATTTGCCCTCGGTCTTGTGTCCATCCGCCGACAGCGCATGCCATTGCACCGTATAGGTGCCGGGGCCGAGCGTGTCGGAGACCGACATCATCAGCATCGTGTCGCCGTTCATCAGCATGGCACCGCCGAGCTTCACCTCCTTGTTGTCCGGTCCGAGGACCTTGATGCCGGTGAACTCGAGATTCAGTTCCTCGGAGAAGAAGAGATCGAGTTCAGCGGGAGCCGCCTTGACGACAGCCTTGTCGGCCGGCGCAGAGGATTTGAGATCAGCCTGCGCCACGGCTTGGCCAGCGATGGCAAGGCTCGCGACGACGGCGAAAGCGAAGATGTTTGCTATCTTGGACATGCAAGTTGCCCTTGTCAGGTAAGGAAGCTGTGGACCCGGCGGGAGCCGTGCGGTCGCGCCGGGTCGGGTTTCGGCGTCAGGGAAATGCCTGCCTGAGCGGCGGCACGAGGCGAAGGATCGCCTGGTCGACGAGGATCATAATCGCAATGGCGATCCCCGTCATCGGAAATGCCAGGCCGAACGCCGCCGCAAGCGCCCAAAGGCCGACATAGACGCTTCTCCTGGGTGGCATGGGCGGAACGCCGATCCGACCCGAGGGACGGCGCTTCCACCACATCACCGCGGCCGATACGCATATGAGGATGATGGACAGGCACGTTGCCAGCATCAGCAGCTGGCTGAAGAGACCCGATTGCTGGCCCTGGTGAACGTTGATGCCCCATTCGATCCAGCGGCCGCCATCCGGACGGTCAATGCGCCAGGTCAAGCAGAAATGACGCAGCCAGGTGAAATCCCATCCCCACTCACCGGATGTCGGCAGCGATGAGATCGACCGGCGAAGCGATCACTCCCTAAATTCGCATGTCGGACAGCATGAATGCCTGCCCCTCGGGCGCATCGGATTTCGCAGCACAGCTCAATGCCTGATATCACCGGGCGGCACCGAGAACCTGGCCTTGAATGCCCGGTGAAAATGGCTCGCATCGCGGAAGCCGCAGGAAAAAGCGATCGTTTCGATGCTGCGCGGGCCAAAATTCGGCGCGTTCAGTCGCGAGCGCGCGAGATCCAGCCTCTCGGCCAGCATCCATCGCGAAAAACTCTCATCGCTCTCGGCAAAGCGGGCCTGGATCGTACGCGCCGTGCAGTGGAAAATCCGGGCCAGTTTGTGGGTGTCGAAATCCGGGTCGGTAAGATGATTGCGGGCGACATTTTTGATGCAGTCCAGATCCGGGCGGCCCGACTGCACCGGACTATCGGCGTTTTCATCGCGCAGCGCCGACAAAAGTCCGAGAACCGGGACACTCATCTGCTGAGCAAGAACAAATTTTCCGGCCCTGGTGGCCTCGCACATCAGACGCATCTGCTGGGCCAACTGCCGGCCGGAATGGGAGCGCGCCATTGCGTTGTTCATGCGCTGCAAACGCGAAACGGAACCATCCAGTGGCAGGGCGTTTCTATCAAAACGCAGCGACCAGAGTGTCATGGGGCTGCGCCGGTCGAAATCCAGCCGGAAGGGCCGGGCATTGTCGATCAGAAACGGGATACCGGGCGGCAATTGCCAATCCGAGCCCATGCAGTCGGCGCGATAGCTCGAATATTCGCAGACATTGAGAAACAGATGCTCATCCGGCTGCCTGCGGATTTCGGCTTTCTGGCGATTGGCGCAATGGCCGGGTGCGGAAATCGTTGCCAGAATGGAGTCGCCAATGGCAAAGGCGCGGAAATCGGCGTGAAATACCCGATCCTCCGACTGTTCAGGACGGATGCCGGTAAAGACCTTGCAGGCGGTCTCGCAGAAATAATCGAATTTCTCGCCGTCATCGACGGACGCAGTGGAAACCTCGGCGATGCAGGCCTGCATCCGCCCTTCGCTCACAGTCATAAGTTTTCGCTCCCAGCCAGGGCCCCCATCCCTGAACACTGCTAGTTTTGCCTGCATAGTGCCTGCATTTCAAGGGAGGAAAAAATGCCCGCATCCAAACCGGCTTTCGTGTTCGTGCATGGCGCATGGCATTCGGGCAGATCATGGGACAAGGTCGTCCGGCTTCTGGAAGACGCCGGTCATCCCTGTATTGCCGTCGACCTGCCCGGAGCGGGCCAAAACGCCAAATTTCCGGAAAGCTTTTATCAGCGACCGCTGAATGGCGCAGCCTTTGCCACCGAACCATCGCCCAATGCGACAGTCTCGCAGGCCGATCGCACCAATGCCGTTATTGACGCCGTCAGGAAAGCCGCGCTGGCGGCCAATGGCAAAGTGGTGCTGGTCGGCCATTCCATGGGTGGAGTGACCGTCTCCCCCGTCGCCGAGGCCGTGCCGGATCTGATCGAAGCCGTGGTCTATCTCACCGCCTTCATGCTGCCCACGGGCATGCCGGCGATTGCCATGATCCAGCACGAGACCATGGCCAAGGCCGTGGTCCCTGCCCTGTTCATGGCCGACCCGATGGCCGTCGGAGCGATCCGCATCGATACCGGCTCAACAGATGAGACCTACCGCGCCACGCTGAAATCCGCCTTCTATGGCGATGTCGACGATGGCGAAATAGCCGCGTTCACCGGGACGCTGCATTGCGATGAACCAGCCTCCGTGGTGGTGGAGCCATCACCGGTGACACGCGAACGGTTCGGCCGGGTGAGCCGCCATTATATCAGATGCAGCGGCGATTGGGCGGTGACGCCCGAGGGACAGTCATTCATGATTGCCGCAATGGACGGAGCCATGGGCAATGCGACCGGGTTGCATGAGATGGAGACCAGCCATTCGCCATTTCTCTCGGCGCCGGGTGAATTGGCCGGGATTCTAAGGTCGATTGCGGGGTAAAGAAAAACACCTGTTCGCGCCATGTCGGCAGAGATGAGATCGACATCGGCGAAGCGATCTTTCCCTAAATTCGCATATCCGACAGCATGAATGCCCGCCCCTCGGGCGCAAAGGCACCGCGAACCATATAGCCATTGTCGACCGGCTGCGTTTCATCCGGCGTCCAACAGAGGCGGTCCGGCGTAAGACGCACATCGACCCGCGCACCGTCGAAATCAAGCGCGGTCATGATTGCGGCCAAGGGCGGGATCGACGGCGCCACAATGTCCAGCAGGATCATTGTCCGCCAATTTCTCTTGATGGCGACAACCGCATCCAGCTGCGGAAGATGCAGCAGCTTTATCCCCGGCGTCAGGCTTGCCTTGAGCATGAATAAAGCCGGATGATCGCACGCCGACGCCAGCAGCGATGTGGGCACCCGCCGTGAGAACAGGTCGCGCAGCAGCGCAATATCGGCATCGACATTGAGCAACAGTTCGCGAAACCCGGCTTCTGCGCGCTGCCGCACCCATGCGGAACGGAATCTTGTCTCCTGGAGCTGACGGAACCCGAAAGGCCGATAAAGTCCCGGCGTACCGGTGGCGAGGATAACCAGGCTCACCCCGGCATCGGCATGGTCCAGCGCCCGGCGCATCAGATCCCGAAACAGGCCTCTCCCACGCCATTCCGGCCGAACGGCAACGGATTGCACGCCGAAAGCCGCGACCTCCTCCCCGGCCAGCCAGAGCCGCCGCTCATAGAGACTGACATTGGCGACCAGATTTTCGTCATGCCACCAGCCGAAAGCGACGACACTGGGGTCGTGTCCCAAGCGATCGAGCGGCGAAATATCGACTGCGAATATGTCGAAGATCAATCGGCTGAGTTCCGCCAGGCCCTCTTTCGTGTGCGCATAGTCGGATCGAAAATGAAGAGGCTGCATCATGGCTTGTGGGTTATGAGGGATATATGGAAAACCGATCGGATCGATATTTGCAAAGGTGAATATGCCCGCTTTTGGCCCGAAGCGGACATCTTCCCCAGTTCTTGGGACCATTGCCGTCACGCCAGCGCCGCATTCTCATGAGAGGCACGCGCTGCCGGGCCTTGTGGACCACCACGCTCGCGGATCTCTTCCAGAATTCGGGACACCGTTTAGGATTTGCTTACCATATATCTTCATACTTTGCCCGTTCGGCGCAGTTGCGGCAGCCATCGCTCCGCTCTTCGCCGGCAGTGTAGCGACCTGCGGACAATGCGGTCACCGCTATCTAGAGTAACGAGTATCGGGTAACTGTATTCATGGCGTCTCTTAACAAGCCTGCGCATTCCGCGTCGAAATCCCGCCGCGGCCATACCCTGAATATTGCTCTGGGCGCCTTGCTTACCTGCAGCGTTACCGCCGGATGCGCTTGGGGCCTCGCTTCGATGCTCGGTGCGATGCACGAGGCGGCTCGCACATTGTCCGAAGCCAGGATGAGCTTTGCAACACCTCTCCATTTCAAGGTGGCTGCCGCTGTCGAGCGACACCCGGAGCGCAGGCTGAAAGTCGCCAAATTTTCACGCCTTACGCAACTCTCGGCAAATGAGATCCGGCGGCAGCAGCTGACTGTCGCGGCAATCCGGATGGCGCACCAGCGCGACGTTGCTGCCCAGCTCGCCTTTGCGGAAGAGAAAAAGAAAATCGAGAACGCAAAGCTCGCGGTGGCCTTTGCGCGTGCCAAAAGTTCGGTGGAACAGGACGAGAAGATCAGCGGCAAGCCATCCTTGGTCACGGCGCTGGTGGAAAATCTTCCTACCCGCGACCTCCCGCCCTTCGGCCTTGTGCTGACGAAACCCGAAACAGAAGACCCCGAAACAGAAGAAGACCTGGCTCTTCCCGACCAGATTCCGCTGCCTGAAGCCAGGCCCTTGATCGAGACGGTCGTTACCGATCAAAAGTCAGACGACGAAAAACCCGTCGCGCGCAAAAACCGCGACGGCAAGGACACCAAGCAAGACCTCGCCTATGCAAAACCCGAGCGCTCGCTGCTCGGCGATCTCTTTAACAGCAAGGCCAGCGACACCGGCTGGTTGGGAAAGGGCACGAAGGTCGCAATCTACGACGTTTCCAGCGCGACCGTCTACCTGCCCGATGGAACCAGGCTGCGCGCTCATTCCGGCATCGGCAAAATGCGCGACAATCCACGCTACGATCACGTCACCATGCGAGGCCCGACGCCATCAGGCATCTATCGCCTGACGATGCGCGAAGAGCGTTTCTACGGCGTCGAGGCACTTCGGATGACGTCAATCGACGGGCGCAACCCGGAGAACCGGATCGGGCTCTTGACCCACACCAACCTGCTGCGCGGTCAGATCGGCTCGCATGGCTGTGTCGCCTTCCAGAACTATCAGCCATTCCTCAGAGCCTTCAAGCGTGGTCAGATCAACACATTGGTCGTGGTGCCAGAGCTACCGTCATCACGTACGCAGCTCGCCGCGCTCTATCGCAAGGCGGGCGCCTGATCAGTCTCTAAGCAAGGCCTCTACTCTCGCGAAGGCAGCTCTGCGCCCTCATAATGGTCATCGAGCCACCCGCCGCTGTTGCTGCAAAGCGGACATGACGCAGTGACAACGCGGGGTCGCAGTTGCGCCGAGCCGCCCATTCCGCGCCATGTGGGTGATCAGATCACAAATTCCTCCGCGTATGTCTGCGGCGCGGGAACGACCGTAACCTCCACCGGAACGATCCAGTTGGCCACGTAGCTCTCGCAGTCGGAACGCTGGAGGTCGGGCTGCACGCTCCCCGCCGCATCGATCGCGCGACATCGCAGGTCATATCGCCCCACGTCTTCAGGGGTCCAAATGTACTCCCACAAGCGCCATGCAAAGGGACGTTCCGTTTCGAGCAGCCTTGCCTCGCGCCAGCCCGTGCCATCCCCAGTGCAGACCTGCACCTGCCGGATGGCAGCCTCTCCGCTCCAGGCGGCTCCGAAAATCCGGTAGGGTTGGCCGACGGTGAGACGCGCCCCCTGTACGGGACGCGCGATCTGCGCTTTGACCTCCATCTCCGCAAGCGGGACCAGCCTGGGTTCCCCGAGGCTGCGCTCCCAACGGAAATAATCGCGGGCCTGCCAGTAGCCAAGGAACGGTTGCTCCACAACCGTGATATGCGTGATCCACTTGACCCAAGCCATGCCGAACCAGCCACCCACGACCGCGCGCAGCGGGTAGCCGTGATCGCGGGTCAACGGCTCCTCGTTCATCGAATAGGCAAGCATCGTGCTGTCGGCGATGGCCTTCTCAAGCGGCAAACTGCGCGCAAAAGCGATGGGGCCGGGAGAAGCCGTTTTCTTGTGCGTGTCGACGACGCCGCTGTCGGCGCCTGCGAGCAGAACCTCGCACGCGGTTCGCTTGACGCCCGCCATTTCCAAAATCTCGCGCAGAAGAACGCCTGTCCACGCGGCATTGCCGACGGCTCCGTTCTGCCACTGCAACCCCTCCCTCGGCGGCACGTAGTAGACGCGCCCGTTGCCTGCGCACTCGACGACGGCGCTGAAAGTCGTGCTCCGCATCGCCCTGATGCTGTCGAGGTCAAGTTCGATCGGCCGCTCCACCGCCCCGTCAACGCGCAATCTCCAGTCTCGCGCATCGAGGTCCGGCGACGGGAAATGGTTTCGCACGAAGAACAGCTCGGTTGGGATCAGCCGATCGGCGAGCGACGCAAACGGAAACTCGATATTCGCTGGGGATTTCTGTCGAACTATCAGACTGGGTTGCTGCGGTGTCGGCATCGTTCTCGTCTCCCCTTCAAAGTGCACAACGTCGGCTCTCGGTCGCGCGAATTCCGGTACGATCACACCGCCCCTAGAGCGTGTCGCATCCCGCCTTCGGCCGCATTCCAGCACATGCCGCACGTTCTCGTATCGACCTCGAGCGGCAGCAAAGGGCCCGAATGCTGCTATAGGCCCACGTCTCTTTCGTGCCCGCTTGTCGTTCAGGCATTACCGCTGGAGAAGACCAGCAATATATTGTTGGCAGGCATCTCGATCGTCTCGCGGAGATCAAGTCCAGCGGCCTCACCCACGTGTTCAAGATCAGCGATATCACGCACCCCCCAGGATGGGTTGCGCTCCTTTAGAGCCGCGTCGAAAGCAGCGTTCGAGGGGGCGTTGTGTGCCCCGTCGCGCATGAATGGGCCGTAGAGAAGAAGAAGCCCGCCAGCGTGAAGCAAACGACCAGCGCCTGCGAACAATCCCAAGCTTGCCGCCCATGGCGCGATATGGATCATATTGATCGACACGATGGCGTCAAAATGCCCCGTTTGTTCGACGCCCCATTGTCCTGAGCACACATCAATATCCCGCGGTGCCAGCACATTCTTCAGCCCTGCGAATTTGATCCAGCTGGACGTGCTGGTGCGGGCGTCGGCATCCGGATCGCTCGGCTGCCAGGTGAGGTTGGGCATCGCTCCCGCAAAACACACGGCGTGCTCGCCGGTCCCGCATCCAATCTCCAGCACGGCGCCACGTGTTGGAAGGACACGTTTTAGGACCGCGAGGATCGGCGCCGAATTTCGCGCAGCGGAAGGTGAGAACATGCGCTGGTCGGCGCTTACGTCGCGCTGTTCCAGCGCAACAGGCGAACGGTCCTTCTTCTCTGGGGGCATTGGCCTTGAATCCCCTTTGGGCGATGTCTCCCACCTTATAGCTGAAATGATGGGACTGAAACCAAGGATTTCGGACTTACGAAGGGCGTCGTCGGCGCGTGCGTTCGGCCGAGGGCGACCGACGGCTACCAGCCCCATATCGGTCATCGGTCGACGCGCAGCCCATGTCCGCTCCTGCCGAGAAGCGGCCTAGAACCAGAGGTCACGCACGCATCGCCCCTTTGCCGGAAGGTCTTGCCATGTATCGAGGCCGTCGAAATGGTCGATCGGCAGATCGCAAACCTCTTCCGGCGGCGCAAGTCGCAGATTGACGGCCATCCGCCTGCGACCATTCTCATCGAGACGAAGGCCGCGCCAGCTCAGGACGCAAGCGCAGGATGGGCAAAACAATATTTCGAGAGTCGGATTGCCCCGGTCGGTCCGGGTATAGGAGGCAGTGATGCCGGAGACGGTGATCCGCTCTCCGTCGTAATCATAAGCCCACAGCGTCCCGTAGCGTCGACAGAGCGTGCAGTTGCACGCAGTGATCGAGCCCGGATCGCCTTCCAGCGTCCAACTGGCCTTGCCGCAATGACATGAGCCGATGAGCATGTCGCTACCCCAGTCGCTCTGATCGCCTCTATGGTGCAGCAACCGCTCGCGCTTTACAATGGCCACGCTCCCCGCATCGCCGTTTCCAGCCCGAAGCGGACCTGGGTTCGCCTCAAAAGACGCCAGTTTTTGCGCCCATGTCGGACGTCGAGAGTTTTGGCCGCATCCGAAAAGCGGACATTTGCGCGAACTGGAGACAGCGGATTGGTGCCACCAGAGGACCTCCGGCAAATCGGAGGGCAATGCTCGTGACGTTCGTTCCGCTTGTCTTCTCGCGCCCGAGACTGAACCAAGCCTTTTGACCGCGGGCATTGCGAAGCCCGCGGTCAGTCGTCACGCCGCTGCACCAAGTCCGTGGCGGGCAACGGTCACCAGAAACAGCAGCATCGAGGCCAAAGTCAGTATCGCGCCGGCACTCGCCAAAGCGGGCGAACCTCCGACGACGACCATGGCAATACCTGGGGTCATGAGAGCGACACCGAGGATGGCAAGTCCGGCGTGAATGCGGGGAAGGATCCCCTGCGCTGCCGTGGGGGTCAGTCGGTAGTACAGGCCAAACAACGCCAGCGTCGTCCATCCCACCAGGTTGAGATGCGCATGGGCTGGCGCCAGCAAGTGGTCCTCGCTGATTGCCATCTCAATCCCCCAACCCATGCCAACGGTGACGCACACGACCGCCGCGAGAAAAAACACAAAGGCGATGTCACGCATATCAGCCTCTCTGCGCCAGCCCGGGGCCGGTAAACTGCGAGCCATAGCGTGCCGCACATTCGGCAATCGCGGCGATGTCACGCGGTATTTGAAAACCGCTTGCGGCGACTTCTTTGAAAAAGCCTTCAAAGCCGCCCGGCGTCAGCACGGCGATGCAAACAGCGCCGTCCGGACCGGTGCGGAAGCTATGACGCTTGCCACGGGGGATATGCGCAGTCTCCAACGGACCACGCCGAAACACGGTGCCCTCAAGTTCGAAATCGATGACGCCTTCCAGCACAAGGAACGTTTCGTCCTCGGCCTCGTGGACGTGCGAAGGCGGGCCTTCAAGCGGGCCGGCAACGCCATGGACGATGGACATGGCGCCTTGGGTTTCAGCGGAGGACAACAGGATGCGATAGGTGGTGCCGTTCCAGCGATGAGACTGCTGTGGCTGGGTAGATATGTTCATGATAAAGGGGCTTTCGTGGTTGGTTGATAAGAACGTCCCCGATATGGCGCACCGCCGGGCTTGTGATAAATTGAATGATTATATCGACTGAATTGATCCGATGAATTTATCCGCCTTCGACCTCAACCTGTTGAAAGTGCTGGATGCCTTGTTGCGCGAACGGTCTACCGTGCGCGCCGGGGAACGGGTTGGCCTATCGCAGCCGGCCGTCTCGGCGGCCCTTGGGCGGTTGCGCGCCGCCTTCGGCGATCCACTGCTGGTGCGTGATGGCCAGCAAATGCGCCCCACCGAATTCGCACTTGGCCTGGTGTTGCCGCTGACGCAGCTGCTTGAGGATTCAAGCCGCCTTTTGAACCCGGCAGGCTTCGATCCCGTGAGCGCGGTGCAGACGTTCCGCATTGCGGCGTCGGATTTTTTCACCGAGATGATGCTTCCCGGCCTGCTGGCTAACCTGGAACAGCGGGCGCCGGGCATCTCGCTGCGCTATACGGACTCGCTCAATCCTCAGACCATGGACGACCTGCGAGAAGCCAGGCTGGATCTGATCTTGTTGCCTGTGGGCAATTTTCCGCCCTGGGCCGATTGGCGATCGATTTTTCATGCCAGTTACGTTGTCGTTGCGCGGCAGGACCATCCGGTTCTACGCCAGCACGATGTTACGCCAGCGGCGGCGATGCCCGTTGAATTGTATTGCAGTCTGCGTCACGCCGCGTTCCGCGTCATCGAGACGGTACCCGATCGAGAAACTGCCGCACTTGCTGCACTGGGCCTGCAACGCGAGGTCGTCCTGTCGGTGCCGACCTTTGCGGCCGTCTGGCGGTCCGTGGCCGCGACAAACCTCGTCGGGATTGTACCGCGCCGGATGGCCCAGAAAGTGGCCGCCGCAGAAGGTCTTGCCATTCACCCACTGCCCTTTGCCTTGCCGCCAACGCTGTTGGCAATGACTTGGCACCGGCGCAATTCCGCCTCTCGTGCACACGCCTGGCTGCGCGATCAGCTCTGCGAAATACTCGCACCGCTTGATGATCTTGAACAGGCCAGCGTCGGCAGCGCGGTTTTGGAAAGCGCTGGTAATCTCGATTGATGACGGGCGGGGTTTGCGTCCCGTAACCGGCGCTTTGGAACGGTCGCTCTCAACGCTTGGAAACCGAAAACCGGCCGTCAGTTTCCGGCCATTCGGGCCTTCAGACCGTTTCTGGCCCATTGCGGACATAGAAGGTTGAATCACTCAAAGACTGCTTCGCGCCTCCTTGTCAGCCGTTCAGCGAAATCGTTCCCGATCCCGTAAGCTGCCGTTCATTGATGCGCTCAACGAACTCGACTTAAACCGCCGATTCGGAAACCCAGTTCGAAAAGCAGCAAGTCCTTGCGCGTTAGACAGCCGGCGGCGTCGGCGCGAATGGGGCACCGTCCAGCAACTGCTGCGCTTGGACGAGAACGGTGCAGCTGCGACGTGCCCGCGTGATTGCATTATAGAGCAGCCGTCGCCGTTGATCATCACCGTTAGGGACTCGATGCGGCCAGATCACGACCACATGATCAAACTCACGGTTCTTGGCCTGATGGATTGTCATCGCGGATAATAGTGGATCGCGCCGACCACCGAACTGCCGTCGCCGCGTTACCAATCGTTCGACCTGAGCACGGACTTCGGCTGCTGCTATGTGCGTAATGCCCGAACTGCGCTCTTTGTGCTTGAGCCAATCCCTCGCCCGCAGGAGTATTGGATCGTCACGACACTCATGCAGCGTAGCGATCGCCTCGTGAATCTGACACTGGCCAGCAAGGGCAACGCGGTTCCAAATGTCGTCGAGATCCTCGGCGTCGCTATTTTCCCAACGGATGGTGAAGGGGCCGCTTTGCTGACGCCCAATCGGTCCCGCAGCAACGCGGGCTACGGCGGCTGCGGCAGGTCCACCACGGGACGGCGTCAGGACTGCTAGAGTTCCACCATTTCGCCGAAACCGCACAGCATTGGCTAACCACGTGGCCATTAATGACAAGCTTGGCGCTGCAGTGAGACGAAATTCACGACCTCCATCTGGAATGGACAATCCTTGTCGGACAGCGTCGGCAGCGGCAAGCAACTGAGCAATGTTCGTCCGTCGATTCCCTTGCAGCGCTATAGGCGGCGCGTTCTCGGCCAGCCATGCTTGAATAGGAACGGGACGAAGCTCAGGCGCTAGACACTGGAATTCGTCAAACGCTAGGATCACGGTAACCGTGGCCGAAAGGGCTGAAACGATAGCACTACGGTTGACGCACAGGTCCTGTGCCTCGTCGACAATCATGATCGGGAAGGAAGATTTCACCCATTGCGCCACGATTGGGATAGCGACGAGCCTCGCGGCGATCGCGCAGCAGGCATCAAAATCATGTTCCGGAGGCACGGGAAACCCCAGATGGGCGATCAACCTGCGCCAGCGTTGGATCAGGCGCCAGGCAAATCCATCCAAGACGACCGCTTCGTAGCGCCCCCGGAGCGGCTCGATGATCGAGAGGCGGCTTTCCAGCCTACGCCGGGAGCCGTGCATAAACGTTACCGCAAGCACGCGCTGATGAGATTTTAGCGGTTCGCGTTCAAGGGTACCGACAAGTTCGTCCATGAGCCGATGCGTCTTGCCGCAACCTGCCGGTCCCTCAAAAGCGTTCATCGTCACGGCACGAACACCATGATCGGCACCGCCTGCCCCTGGTTTTGACGGATGAAGTGGGCAGTAGGATTTCCACAGGCTACGTCGGCAATGCTCTGAAGGATTTGCGCTGCTCGATTTCTGCAGGCAACCCGGCGGGCCAGCGCGTTGGCGATCGACTCGTGAGCGATCCGATCGTCTTTCAGTCCGTTTGGCTCAGCGCCGCTTCGTTTTGCCTTTAGGCGAGTGATCAGCGTTAAGAGGTCACCGGGAGCAGCTGGGAGATCGGCATTGAGAATGGCTAGCACCGCCGCTTCGTCCGCCTGTATTGTCAACGCGATAGCATCCTCAATCGTCCAGCCATCGGGCCAGCGCAGGATCGCCCCGCAGGTTTGATCCCGAACGAGAGCGGCCGAATAACCGTGTCCAGCATGGTCCCCGTCGACGAGGGCGATGACGTGGGGATGCGCGCGAGACAGGCAGGCGCATGTCACTTCGACGCACGAGTCATGGGTCGGGATGACGCCGATGTGGCTTCCGAAGGAGCAATTGATTTCACCGCCGTCGCCCAGTTCGACCACTCGCAAGAGCAGATCAAGCCATTCGAAATCGAAGCGGCCTTCTGGCACAAGCACCCGGTCGCTCATCATCGCTGCGACCGTTTCGATTCGATTGATCTGAAAAAGCTTACGAACGCCGTTGGAGGCGTCGGCGACGAGGGGCGCCTTGAGAAGAGGCTTTGCACCGAGGGAACCTGCATCATTGCGAACCATGAGAAGCGAGGTCGGCTCGCAGTAAGCAGAGATGAGAGGCGAATGGGTCGTGACGATCGTCTGGGTGGAAAGTGCTTGGAGCCGGGCCAGGATTCTGCGCTGCACGCTTGGTGGCAAATGCAACTCCGGCTCCTCGAGCGCCATCATGAAACTGCCACCCTCTTCAATTCGCTTTTGCGCGAAATGGAGGAGGAGAAAGAGGCTTTGCAGCGAGATAAGCCCATTTCCTTGCCGCTTCGATGGAACCGGCAACTGGGCCGCATTCGAGAAATGTGGTACGGTCGCTTCGAGGACGCCGACGCTGTCAGTTGATGTGAGGCGGAGGCGCAGTGCGGAGACGCCATCACCCATGAGGCGGGACATTTCGTCGTTGACCGCATCGACGATTGGCTTGAAACGCGGATCCTCGTCGAGCTTGTTTTCAGGATCGCGTAAGCGATCGCGCTCCTCCAGGACGGTATCCGATGGCATACCATCGGCTGATCGAACAACCCGTCGGAACAGTTCGGAGCCGAACGACAGCATCCGGTCCCACGTCCGGCTAGCGGGCATGATGAACAGCCCGAGTTCCCGAATGAGTTTGGGTGAAACAGAAACAAAGCTTTCTTCGCCGAACACGTCGATATCGTCCGCATCGGCAAAATGCCGCGCGGTCTCAACCTCAAGGGAGTCACGATCGAAACGAGCTGAAAAGATGATTTGGCACGCCAGAGTCTGAGCGTCGTTCGCCCGCTCCGGGACGATGCCTTCCGTCGTAGGGTCAAACCAGAAAGGCACCCCACGCCCATCGCGAAACCAGTCCGGATGATTGGCGGGGTCTTCGGTTCCAAATCCGATAACCGTTGCCACTATCTTGAGACGGTCGTTCGCGGCAGGATCGGAGCCAAAGAAATCGTGCTCCGTTAACGACCGGACCAGGCGGTCTCGTCCGAGGACTAAGGCCAGTGCCTCTACTACGGTCGTCTTGCCGCTGTTGTTGGCACCGATCAAAACCGAGTGGTCCCCGAAAACCACCTTTCCCGACCTGATCCCCCTAAAATTTTCAATTTCGAGAAGCGCTATTCTCATAATGCCCCTTCCCCGTATGGCGAACAGCTGTTTGCTCGGACGGCCTCGATGCTCTCTCCACGCGGCAAGTTGCTGAATAGATCGTCGGACATCACGTAAGTCTATCCGGGTTCTTCATGCTTGGGTATCAAATGTTGCTTTTGCTCCACTAAGCGAGTTGTCGCCGAGGCGGAAGTGCTGCTATCTTGTCTCTGTCCATTTCAGATGGTCGGCACCGGATAGCCACATCTCACTTCATACGCAGCCGAACTGCTGCTGATGTCCGCTTTTGGCTATCCTCCATAGGAATTCAGACTTGCGGCTAGCGGCGCCCTGACCTTGAATTTGCGCGTTCTTCCAGCGGCCAATTGTGGTCAAAGGAGAACTCAAATGGGTATCGCACAATATGATCCTGCTGCAATGGGGCGGCCCGCGTGGAACGCCGGCAGGAAGGTCGGCGTGAAGAAGCCGTTGAAACAGCGGCAGATTTGGGCAATTCGTTTCTTTCTCGATAGAGAGGGGCGCATGCGAGACCGAGCGTTGTTCGATCTCGCGATCGACAGCAAACTACGAGGCTGTGATCTTGTAAAAATCAAGATTGGAACCCTCGTTACGGGCCAGGAGGTCCGAACACGAGCAATGGTCACCCAGCAGAAGACCGGACGCCCTGTACAGTTCGAGATTACGGCGGAGGTCAGGGCAAGTCTGCTCGCATGGCTCCAGCGAAGAGGCGGTACGATAGATGACTTCGCATTTCCGAGCCGCGTCGATCATGATGATCATCTCAGCACCCGCCAGTACGCTAGGCTGGTCGATGAGTGGGTCACCGCGGTTGGGTTGCGTTGTGAAGACTACGGCACACACTCTCTTCGACGCACGAAGGCTGCAATGATCTACAAGGCCACCGGAAATCTTCGTGCGATCCAGATCTTGCTCGGTCATACCAAAATTGAGAACACAGTCAGGTACCTGGGTGTTGACATCGAGGATGCGCTGGAACTGGCGGAGCACACTGAAATTTGAAAGTACGCGGCTTCGTGCCAACGGGGCCGCGCATTTTCCCATAAACAGCATTGCGCGCCCTCATTTCTGTTGCTTGCGCTGCACTCGACTGTTCCGGAAAGCGGAATCTGAGAACGAAAGCACGTAGCCCGTCGGCTTGTGGTCACGCCTTCTATCGAGACCTAAATTTGTTCGTCGCGCAAGGCGATGGGTTGAGTCCTGAGCAAGTGCAAGGCTGCGAAGGCAAACGCTGTTAGACAGCACTTCTAGAAATCGCCCATTTCAATGTGAGAGGCCCGAGTAGGCCCGAAGTGTACCTGTTGGGGAGTAGTCAACGTTTTGGGCAACATCATGATACAAAACCAAGCCGACGAAGAGAAGCGTAGGGAACTCGCAGCGTCCTTAGTGAAGGATATGGAAGCTACTGCCGCACGCATGCGCGAACTTATTGTCGGCATGCCCCCGCACGACCTTCTTGGCTACATTTATGCGCAGCACATGATGAAGGCGATGTCGGAGCAGAACGTCACGAAGGAGGAGCGTGAGACCCAGGGGCCGGATGACCTCATCAATCAGAACCAGTTTCTTCTCGAATATATCCACGCCGTGCTGGCCACAGACCCTGTACCGGACAAGGTTGAATTCAGTGAAGAGAAATGTGCCGAGCTGTTTGAGCTAGGCAGCAAGCTTAGGGAACAGGCGATGTTTTACGCGATGGCCAGCTCCGCCGACAAGAAGGAAGGAGCATTCGGCCCAAATACCGCTGACATAGAATTTCACGCAAAGTCTAGCTGGGTTCTGCTTCGTGGCAATCGCTACCAAGTCCTTGAAGGTGAGTTCTACCGTTATGTCCTTGAACCGCATGACGAGGTCCTGAAAGAGATTTACGGGGTAGGGGCGAGGGAGGTGGCGGCAGGCTTTCAGGCCATGGCCGACGCCGCCCGCACGGGACAAGCTTCTGCCATCGAAGAAATGATGAACCAGTTTCAGGCGGCACGTGCCTTTGCGGCAGCACAAGCAAAGCCGCTCGAAGAGGTCATGGAAGATTGGGTCGCGGGAAACAAGAAACAGTCGAAAGCGGTCGGGCAAGCCATAGAGGACATGCTGCGTGGTGGCGTAGCCAATGTTAGCCGTCATACCGACCTGCCACAGGAACTTCTAGCTGACTTGGCCTATGAACGAGGCGAGGACAGTGAGTTTTTCGCGGCTGGCGATCACTCTGGCACGCCATATCGTACGCTCCCCGTCCGCAAAAAACCGCTGATCAAGCTGGGATCGGACTATTTCGCCGTCGACCCATGCTTTACCCGCGACGCCGGGTATCGCGCGCTCTTATTCAACCTCTTGCAGCGTAAACCTGTCTACAAGATCGAGTTCAATGAGCGCCAAAAGGCAATGAGCGAAGCCGCCTTCGCCGACATTCTCAGCACCCAGTTGCCCGGCGCCAAGGTTTTGCAGGAGGTTTATTACAAGGACGCCGTCAGCAAGCAATGGTCGGAGAACGACACCCTCATTCTCATTGATGACGTTCTGTATCTGGTCGAGGCAAAAGCAGGCGCCGCAGCGACCATCGCGTCACCAGCCTTGGACTTCGGGCGTCATGCTCAGTCGGTGCAGGACCTAGTCATAAAGGCTTACAAGCAATGCGAGCGCTTCTTCAATTACCTGAACACCGCCGATGAAGTGCCACTCTTCCATTTGATTGACGGCAAGTACGTGGAGTGCGCGCGCGTGCGCCGTGCTGACTACCGTGTAATGCTACCCATCGGGCTTACGGTTGAATCGTTCACTCCGCTTTCCGCATTCTGTAAGGAACTGCCCGAAATCGTGCCGTTGCTCGGGAAACACGCTTTCATTTCCCTTTCGATCGATGACCTGTTCGTCCTTAGGCGTTTCCTACCGACACCGGGCGAGTTCGCGCACTACATGGAAGTTCGCCAGGCCGTGGCTGGCTTGCGTAGCGCCCACCTGTTCGACGAAATGGACCATCTGGGCGCCTATTTGAAGAAAAACCGCGTCGATGTAGAGATGACCGAACAGCTCAAGAAAGACGCTGACTTCGTTATGTGGGATGGCATGAGCTTTGACGTTGACCGAAGCTTCGAGAGTGAAAGCTGGGAGACTGATCAACGTCCGACACAAGAATATCCCGACGAAATGCTCAGACTCCTGCGGGCTTTCGACGTGACGCGCAAGGCCGGCTGGCTTCGCGCGGACAGTTACCTCAGGAATCTGGGTAGCGAAGGTCGCAATGAGTTGGCAGGGATGCTTGTTGACCTTCGCAATTCATTGAAACAACACGACGGACGCTACTTCATTTATGGTCAGGAAGTGGAAACACCTTTCTTCATATGGCTCCACCGATCCGGTGGCATCATTGACTGGAAGAAGGTGAACGACAAGGCGAGTTCAGCGGCGGTGATGACATCTGCCGCGGCGGTGACCGGGTTGATGATCGAAACTACAGCAGGTGGCAATTACAAGGCGGCCTTCACCTTCCCAATCACTCGACCCGCTAGTCGCACGGAGGCCAACGCGCACATTTTTGATGACGCCGAACGCATGCAGCAACGTGCTAATAACTTCCTGCGTAGTCAGAGAGCAGCGCCGCAAAAGATACAGCCTGCAGTCGGCAACCCTAAAATAGGTCGAAACGACCCGTGCCCCTGTAAGAGCGGGTTGAAATACAAGAAGTGCCACGGCCGATAATGAGGAGGCGGTACGGCGTTCGATGGAAGGCAAATTGAAGGCGTGGTCGGCCGCTCTAGCTTCCAACTGACCTGGCTGTGGTTTGCGCCGTATGGAAGCAAGAGAGCACGGCGATAGACCATACACAGGCAATGCCTACGGCATCTTTCGCCTTCTCATATTCCAGGAGCGGGCTCGTAGTTGGCTGTTTCCAAGTGGTATCTCCCGTTCGGGAATGGAAAGAGGATTCAGTTCGTATCTTCGGCCGAATCCGGCCGGCTCCGGAACGACCACTATCAAAGGTTCCTTCACAAAAGCCGTCATTCCGCTGTCGGCCCGAAATCAGTCACTTCTCTGGACGGAGCCGATGTCCGCTCCTGCCGAGAAGCGGCCTAGAACCAGAGGTCACCCATGCATCGCCCCTTTTGCCGGAAGCTCTTGCCATGTATCGAGGCCGTCGAAATGGTCGATCGGCAGATCGCAAACCTCTTCCGGCGGCGCAAGTCGCAGTCGAGAAGAGACATCGGGAACCGTTCCAACAATCAGGAGGCAGCGCAGAAGGAAGGGCTCGCCGTATTTTAGCTGCGTGATTTTACGCAGACGACCGACGCCGAACCATGAGATCCAGTGCGTCGCATTCATCGGTTGCATGAAGAATGCTGACGACTAAGTTTGTGATGCCGCAAACAGGGAGCCGCCCGCAATGTCGTATGGGATCAGCATCAAATGTCTCAATGACAGTAAGCGGTTAGCTGACGGCGTCAGGCTTGAAGTTCCATGGCATAAGCGCGTCGAGCTCGGATACTGGCCAGCCTTTAGCGATGCGGGTTAATGTCTGGGAGAGCCAGCCGAGCGGATCGACGTTGTTCATTTTGGCTGTCTGGAGAAGCGTGGCCAGTGTTGCCCACGTCCGTCCACCGCCCTCGCTGCCGGCGAATAGACTGTTCTTTCTCGTAATTGTTTGAGGCCTGATCGCGCGCTCGACGATATTGGAGTCAATTTCGATGCGACCGTCCGTCAGGAAGCGCTCCAGTGCTTCGCGCCGAGTGAGCGCGTAGCGGATCGCGTCAGCGGTCTTGGACTTGCCAGAGATCTTGTCCAATTCCTTCTGCCAAAGATCAAAGAGGCGGGAGACGATGGTTGCAGATTTTTCCTGACGCAGCATGGAACGGCTGTCGGCATTCCGACCGCGGACATCATCCTCGATGCGCCACAGCTCGGTCATCGCGATGATCGTGTCCGTTGCAGCCTTCGACACGCCGCTGATGTGCAGGTCGTAAAACTTGCGGCGTAGATGTGCCCAGCACCCTGCGAGCTGGATCGTTTCATTGCTGCCGACACGCGTCTTGGCGAGATTGGTATAGGCCGAGTAGCCGTCGACCTGCAGGATGCCGCTGAATCCGGCGAGATGACGCGCCACGCAATCAGCGCCCCTGCTGTCCTCAAAACGATAGGCCACCATCGGCGGACTGGTTCCACCATAGGGGCGATCATCGCGAGCATAAGCCCAAAGCCAGGCCTTCGTCGTTTTCCCCGAACCGGGCGCAAGAGTGGGTAAGGTGGTTTCGTCGGCGAAGATCCGTTCGCTCTCCTTGACGCGCTCCAGGATGTAATCGGCGCATATCTGCAGCTCCAAGCCCAGATGCCCCATCCACTGGGCCATCAGCGATCGGCTGATCTCGACACCGTCGCGTAGATAGATTGCCTCCTGCCGGTAAAGCGGAAGACCGTCGGCATATTTGGAAACGGCGATATAGGCGAGCAGCCGCTCCGTCGGCAGGCCGCTTTCGATGATGTGGGCCGGTGCCAAAGCCTGGAGCACGCCATCGCTGCCCCGGAAGGCATATTTGGGGCGACGCGTCACGATGACCCTGAACTTCGGCGGCACGACATCCAGTCGTTCGCAGCGATCCTCACCGATCAGGACCTTTTCCAGCCCCTCGCAGCCGGCCGGGATCTCCGGCTCGATCACTTCCTCTATGCGTTCGAGATGAGCGGCAAAACCCTTGCGCGGACGTGGTGCCCGCTTCGGCTTGTCTTTGGTCGCATGATCAAGCTCGCGCTGGATTGCCGAAAGGCCGGTCTCGATTTCCTCGAAGGCAAAGGACACCTGTTCGTCATTGACGCCAACGCGCAGTCGTTCGGAACGGGTGCCATGTTGGGTGCGCTGCAGAACCTTCAGGATCGATGTGAGGTTGGCAATCCTCTCGTTGGCATTCTTCTCCACCGCCTCCAGCCGGGCGATCTCAGCTTCAGCGACCTTCAGCCGCACTTCTTTCGCAGCCTGCTCGCGCGCCATCGCGAGAACCATCGCTTTGAACGCGTCAACATCGTCCGGCAGGTCGTGAAGGGGCAAATCCATGGCAACGAGTAGAGCACAAAAACAGCTGTTTTCCCAACCGTTACAGCGCCATGATTCATCTTGCCGCAGGCGCTGTCAGCCCGTCAGCAAAGGTCGCCTGACCTTGGTCGGGCGGATCTTTTTCCAATCCATTCCGGCCAACAATGCCATCAGCTGAGAATGGTCCAGACGTATCCGTGCCGCCGATATGCCCGGCCAGCAGAAGCCCTGATCTTCGAGCGTTTTCGAATAAAGGCAGACACCACTGCCATCCCACCAGACAATACGAATACGGTCGGCCCGTTTCGACCGGAAGACGTAAAGCGCGCCATTGAAGGGATCGAGACCGCCATCCCGCACCAGCGCCATCAACGACGCGGCCCCCTTRCGGAAGTCGACCGGCTGGCACGACATATAGACCACCACACCCGAAGCKATCATGCCTTGCGAACCGCCTGCAGAACCTTCACCAGATGATCGGAGTCGAAATCGCCGCCGATGCGCACCACCATATCTGCAATGACAATATCGACAGAACTGCTGCTTGCCGTTTCAACACGCGCGAACTTGATCTGCTTGCCCGTTCCCTCCGTCAGGGGCGCAACAATTCCCGACGCCAGCGCCTTGCGACGCCACCCATAAAGCTGTGAGGGATCCAAGCCTTCAGATCGGGCAACCGCCGAGACATTCGCCCCAGGCGCAAGCGTCGCGGCGACGATCCGCGCCTTTTCGTCTTCCGACCACTCACGCGGCTTGCGCCGTCTGCGCACCGGCTCCGCCGTCAAAACCTCAAAGGCTCGAGGGGGATTCACACTGTCGCTCATAGAATTCTCCGCATGATTCATGCAGATCATCGCCCATCAGCAGTCCGAAAAATACGTGGGATGGCCTACGCGCTTACCAATGACACGGCATCCCCCATTGTGAAGCTATGGGACGAGGCAAGCGCCTTTGAGTCAATCGCATCGATGAAGGCTTTGAACTATCCGCCACATCTCACCCTGGCTGTCTTTCCAAATGATCCCGGTCAAATCGGTGACATGGTGAAAGACATATTCGCTTCCCAGCCCAGCTTATCCATCCCCTTCGAAGCGGTCAGCTATTTTGTCGGTGATTTCCTGGTGCTCTGGGCTAAACCGCGTCACTGTGATGTTCTGCGCGATCTTCACCACAGACTGCACCGGACCTTCGATCCTGCGACTTGTCACGAGCATTATCGTGTGGATCGTTGGGTTCCCCACTGCAGCCTTGCGACCAAGGTGCCAAGCTCAAGGGCAAATGCAGCCATGGAGTGGGCAAGACAGAAACGATTGGAATTCGCGGTCGAGTTCGACGCCACGGACTTCGTCCAGTTTCCGCCAGTGGTGATACAACAAGAATACCGATTGCGGTGAGAAGGCGGCCTGCAGCACCACGCCATCCTCCTCCGCCAATCGTGTGGCGTGATTGTTGGTATTCCGACGTGGCGGCCATCGTCCTGGCAACATCTCGGGCATCCTCGCTTATGTCTCAGCGATTCCACCGCTGGGACAGTCACTGATCCCTCCTTTTCCCAAGCGCGTGGTTGAGGAAGGGAACCAGCCCCAGTCCATGCGCGGCTAATTCGACAAACCCATTTAAAGTTGCGCAAAACTATGATAGGCTTTCGCGAGGGGTTGGGTCTTCTTTGTGTAAACAAGTGCCCGATAGCGGAATGAGTGAATGACCTGCTCGACTCCTTTCGCCGGTAATCCTGCAGCACCCGGATTTCAGCATCGCCTTCATGCCATTCATGCATCGAACATGTGGACGACGGTCGGACCGAGAGGCGTCATTGTGCCTCCGTCCGCGCAGCGCGCAGGAGGGTGTCTTGGCAGAGCAAATCATGATCTGGGAGAACGATCCTGCTTCGAGCGGGCTGGTGAGTGCGGACAAGCCGAAAATTGACCAGCCGCCGTTCAAGTTCTTTTTTCCGCCGCCGCATTTCATTCCCGACCCCGATCCGGCAACGCCGAATTTCAGATACTGGAATGCTGCGGAAGCACTGCGTCGCGGCGCCGATTTCTGGCAGCCGGCGGTCGTCGTGGCGCCCGGCACGACGTGGTTTACCGGTCCGGTGCTCGAAGTCAGGCTGGATGTCGGCCTCGATTGGAACTCGGACTATGACAGGCAGGCACTCAACTTTTACCACGGCGAAGTGGATCAGGAACATCTGATCTATGCATCAGGCAGCGCCGACCTGCTTTGCCATGAACTCGGCCATGCAATGCTCGACGTCGTCCAGCAGCAACTTTGGCACACTGCCAATCAAGAGGTCGACGCCTTTCACGAATCCTTCGGAGACATAAGCGCGATCCTGTGCGCGCTCCAGGTCCCGACATTTCGAAACTCGATAATGGCGAGCACGGGGGGAGCAATATTCAGCGATTCAGCATTGTCGCGTATTGCCGAGCAGTTCGGAACAGCGCTCCACCCACTGTCTCCCGCAGATGCGGCTCCCGACTGCCTGCGCAATGCATATAATTTATTCCACTACACGCCGCCTGGAAGCCTGGGCTCGCCGGGCCTGACCTCCGAACCTCATTCCTTCTCACGGATCTTCACCGGCGCCGTCTTCGAAATTCTCGCCGGCATGCTGGCCGTTCATGCTCCAGCGACAGCAGATGATTTACGCGATGTCACGATGGAGCTGCGTGACATCATTGTCGCAGCGGCGAGACATGCTCCTCCGGTTCCGCAATATTATGCGTCGGTCGCAGCAAAAATGATGCTGGCTGCGAGAGAGCTCAATGTGGCCTATGCCTTGGTCTTCCGGGACATATTCGTCGGACGTTCGATCCTCTCATCCGCATCGGCGAATGCCGTCTTGTCGTCGCCGACGCCGGAGGAAGACACAGGCTTTGCCGAAGAGATCGTGGAAGATGATGGCGCGCCGACAGTCGCCCCGCTCGCGGCCGATGCTTATGGCCTGACTGAGCCGCTCTATGTCGAAATGCCGGTCGCTGTGAACGCAACCATTGCAAGGAGCGCGGCCTCGAACAAGAATTCATTTACCCCGCCGAGCCCCGAGGAGGCGGCCAAGGCATTCGTGGATCGACTGTTCCTGAGAGGCCTCGTCGATTACGGCGATGCCGACGTCAAGGATGACAAGGGCGGCAAGGTCCCGGACAGGCCCTCGCCTTTGCAAGCGACCCACCGCATCGAACGTATCGGTGGCAAGCTTCGCCTGAAGAGAGTTCTCATTCATTGCAGCCGCTGCCTGGCTGTCTGACGTCATTGTCAAAGAGGGAGGATCCCATGTCGCCTGAAAGCTGGAAGCTTCTTGTCTGCCGCGCCAAATCCATGGCCTCGGTGATTGGCGTCGGCATTTGCATCGCATTCGCGTCTGCACAGCAATCCTGGGCAGTTCAGTGCGTGAACAACCCCGACATAACCTGGCTGGCGACCGCGAACGACCCGGATGCCGCGGACGAGCGTGCCATCAGGAAATTGATAAGCACATATGACTGGGCACTGGACGATCACAAGGCACAGCAATTGGAGGGGCTTTTCGCCGACAATGTCTACTATGAACTGTGCAATGCCGCCGGCGATCAGCTTGTACAGGAAATCGGCGAGGAGCAGCTGAGCACCTATCTGAACGGCTATTTCAACGCATTTGTGCGCGATGGGACCCAGGCGCGGCACATCGAGAGCAACACGTTGCTCGATCTGGTGGATGCAAATACCGTGCGGGGCAAAACGACTGTCGTCGTGACCCTTCAACATCCTGATATAGAGACGCCTGTGCTGGATTACACCGGTGTGTTGAGAACCGAGTTCACGAAGGTGGACAATGTGTGGAAGTTCTCGAAAATCACCCTCATCACCGACGGTCCCCGGCTCCAGTTGCGGGCGCGATAACGACCTGGAGCACGGCCGTGAGGACCATTGGCCGGCTCTTCGCGATCATGATCATGGTTTTTGCTCCCGCGGGCGCGCCGATCCCGGGGGAGCAATTGGCTGGCCAGGCAGCCGAACCCTATCCCCTGGCTGCGATCCGGCGCATCAGCGGACCGGCCTGTGACAAGGAGCCCCGTTGTGACAGGACGACCGGCTGCCTTGCGCCGATACGGCCACAGGGGACCGTCGCCGAGGTGCTGCCGGATGACGAGGCGCACGACCGGTATCTTCGCGATCTGGAGATTTTCCGGCGATGCCGGCAATTGTCGCAATTGTCGGCAACGGCGAAAGGCGATGATCTCCGTCTGATTGACTTTCGTGCTCCCGGGCTCGAAGTGTTCAACTTTGCTGAGATCGCCCAGCGCTGGAACGGTGCCTTTCTATGGGCGCCGGCGTCGGCGAGTGTCGACACGATCACCAGATTCGGAGACGAGGTCCGCGCCACCCTGGGCCCAATCCCCGAGGGTGACTGTTCGAACGACGACGCCCGAACCCTGACCCTGCAGGTCGACGGCAATCTTGTCGACCTCAAGCCGAACCCAGGCAAGCAAGGTCATCCCCTTGAGTTCGAGCATCGGGATGCAGCAGGCAATGTCGTCAAATGGACGCGAGCGATTGCGCAATGCGACAAGCCTTCCCTGGCCGGAAGCGCGACATATTGCGGGTTTAATTCCCGTCTGAGCCGTGTCGAGAGGGGCAATGTGGAATGGCTGTTCTTCTGCCGCAAATCGAACGCCAGCGGCGACATCGCTCCGACGCCCTACTGGCAGCGTTCAAATCCCAGATTTGCCCTGCTGGGGGTCATGGGTTTCAACCGGCAAACCGGCGAGACAGCCTTTTTTGACGGCCGCAAGGATCGTGACGAGTTCGATTGGTCCGAGAAGTTCGTGGCCCCCGGAGGGGCCTCCTACGACGATCGCAAGGGCCGCGAGGCCGCCGCGGCGCTCTACGATCCCACTTTCCGCATCGAGTGTTCCGCATGCCATGATGACAAGAGCGCATTCGTGATCACGCCCAGCATCCAGCAGGCGCGCGTGGGTTTCGCCGGCAATCAGAATCCGCAGGCCCCGGGTTTCAGCCTTGGCGCTTTCCTGCCGGAAACACAGCGACATAGGTCGACACCGTTCCGCATCATCGGATCGGCCTATACCGGCACGTACCGGGTCAGCCTCGAACGGGCCAGGACGGTCCGCGACCCGACGGGCAACTGCACCGAGTGCCATACGCTGACGACCCAGGTCACTGGCCAGCGCTTTGCTGCCGATGCGGTGGCACAGGCTCCGACAATCGAACAACCTAGCAGGTCGCAGCTCCTTCGGCTGAGGGCGGAACAGGACAAGTTGCAGGACATTGCCGCGCACCGGACAGCATGGGCAAGCCGCGCCGGCCGCGGGAAAATCCACCCCTGGATGGTGCCGATCGAGGGCAACAGCCTGTCGACGCCGGCGCCGGAAATCAGTCCTGACGACTGGCGCGTGCTGAGCAACTGCCTTTGGGGTGCGGGCGGAGCTGAATGTGACTACGAACCCCTTTACACCCCCTGCCCCGCACCTGGCCTCGCCCAACAGGGCGATATCTCCGAACCCGTCGATTTCTCTGTCAGGGTGCTGTCGACCGCGCCCGCGGATTTGCAGGCGGATCGAATGCTTCGGCTGAACTGGAAGTATCTCAACGCTTACGGCGCTGTTGCGCAACGCGATGATGTCCGCTTCAATGTTGCCGTGACACCCACGGATATTCCGATCTCGCGCGCAGTTCCGCCGGCCAAGGCCTATCCGGGCCTGGAGGACGCCAAGGATACGAATTTCGTCGCCATTGCGGATGACGTCGGAACCTCCGGTACGGCTATGCTCATTCGCGACGTGTCCTACTTCGGACACAAGAGATTCACCGACCCCATGCCGACGACCGACTTGCGGGCGTTCCAGCTTGATCTGCCGGCGAAATGCAACCGCCGCTACCTGGTTCGCTTGCTCCCCAAGCGGTTTTGCTTCGACCAGAATCTCATCGCCTATGGACGAACGGACTACCTGCGCTACGCAGATGTTTCGTGCCGTTGAGAGGAGGCCTGGAGGTGGTGCCCTCCGGTGTTCAAATGGCACACAAGCGAAGGTCGCGTGAAAAGCTTGCACTATCTTGCTGGCCTAAAAGCCATTTTGGCGCCCGGAGCCAGCAAAAGCACGGCGAGAAGAACCCATAGCCGACAATTTTCTGGATATTTCCTACTTCTAATGTAGCCTATGAAAATACGAAAGCATGCTCTAGAACCTTCGTTGCCCCGTGAAGGAGCAGCATGAGTGACATCGGCAAGTGGCTGACGGAGATAGGACTTGCGCAGCTGGCGCAAACTTTCGCTCGCGCCCAGATTGATGTCGACAGCCTCAAGCTCCTGACCAATGAAGACCTGCGCGAGTTGCGGATACCGCTGGGCCCCAGGCGCAAACTGCTTGCCGCCGTCGCGGCGATGACGCCGGCGCCGGCCGACGATCTGAGGCAGCAACCCGAGCGCCGTCAACTGACAATCCTGTTCTGTGACATGGTGGGTTCCACCGAATATGCAACGCGGCTGGATCCGGAAGACTTCAGCGAGCTCACTCAAAGATATCTTAATCGATGCAACGGGCTTGCCAGGTCTCACGGCGGCTTCGTCGCGAACTATATCGGAGACTCGCTGCAGGTCCTGTTCGGCTATCCGGTCGCCGAAGAAAACGACGCGGAGCGGGCGATAACGCTCGCGCTCGATCTTGTCGAGGCGGTCCCACAGATAGAGGCGCCTGATGGCAGTCGGCCGAATGTCCGGATCGGAATTGCCACCGGGCTCGTCGTCGTCGGTGATGTCAAAGGGGCGCCGGAGGGCGTCTCCACCGTGGCTTTCGGTCCCATACCCAATCTCGCGCAGCGGCTGGAGACAGTGGCGGAACCGAAAGCGATCCTTGTCGACCCGAACACCTACGCGTCCGCCTATCGTGCCTTCGAGTTCCGAGATCTCGGCCTCATCGCCTTGAAGGGCTTCAAGGAGCCGGTTCATGTTCGATGCGCCACCAAGGCGCTGCCGCGCGGCGGCAGGTTCACGAGGACGGGCCTTACGCCGCTCGTCGGGCGTGAGGATGAAATCCGAAAAATTCTCGCGCTCAGCCAACAGGTCGCTGCGGACCGTTGCCCGCGCTGGCTGCTGGTTTGCGGAGAGCCGGGGATCGGCAAGTCGCGGCTCTTGTTCGAAGTTGCCGGCAAGCTGCCGACGGCAAAGACGATGACAGCGCAATGCTCCCTGGCGCACGCCAACAGCGCTCTTTTCCCTTTTCTGCAGCTTCTCAGGCAAGAGTGTGCCATATCGGATGCACTGCCGATGGCCGAAGCAATGCAGAGGTTGGAAGAATTTCTAACCGCCGGCACGGTGCCGCTGTCTCACGCCGTGCCGATCCTGGCACGTTTGCTGGCCGTCCACCAAACGGATTATCCGCCTTCGGACCTGACATCCACCGAGCAGCAGACGACCATACGCAAGGTGTTCGTCGAATGGCTGCGCCATCTCACCCGCCAGGGTCCGCTGCTGCTTGCGATCGAAGACGCACAATGGATGGACCCTTCCACCAGCAGCCTCCTCAGGGCGCTGAACGAGGAAAGTGAGGATTTTGCTGTTCTTGTCCTGGTCACATCGCGCCAGGAAAAGCTCAAATTCGGTGCTCAGCGACCACATATGGATGTGATGCGGATTGGGCGTCTGACGCGTGAACAGGCGAGCGCTCTGGCTGAAAGCGTCGCTCCAGGTGTCAAGCTCGCATCGGACGTGGCACGGTCTCTGCTGGGAAAAGCGGAGGGGGTGCCGCTCTATGTGGAAGAACTGGTAAAGTATGCCGTGGAGTTGACAAGCGCGCGCGACGCTTCCCAGAGCTCGCACGATCTTCCGATAGAGGTTCCCAACAACCTGCAATCGGCGCTGCTTGCCAGGCTCGACAAATTGGGTGAAGGCAAGAAAATCGCCCAGGTGGCCGCCGTCATCGGCCGGGAATTCGACGTCAACACACTCGCGCGGGTTACCGATATTTCCGTCGACGCATTGAGGCCGCAGCTGGAACGCCTGACGGAAGTCGGACTGATCGCCCCGCAGCCGTTCGCGGACTGGCCAAGATACGCTTTCACCCACGTGCTGTTGCAGGAGGCCGCCTGCGGGGCAATGCTGCGGCACAGCCGCCGGCAACTGCATGCGCGTGTCGCCGACATGATCGAGGAAACCGAGCCGAAGACGGCACATGAACACCCCGAGGTGTTGGCGCAGCACCTGGATGAAGCGGGGCAGTTCGAGCGTGCGGCGGATCACTGGCTCGCTGCCGGAATCAAGGTCGGACAGACATGGGCGAAGGTCGAGGCGGCGAACATGTTCGCCAAGGGCCTGGAATGCCTCGCCAAGCTGCCGCCGTCGCCCCATCGCGACCGCAGGGAACTTCGGCTGGAGCTCGAACGGGGCGACGTGCTCTATGCGACTTACGGATATGTGACGCGCGAGGGAAGTGACGCCTACCGAAACGTGATGAGGCTCAGCGAAGCATTGGGCGACGCCGAGGCGGCTATTCGCGCACTCGACGGATTGTTCGGCACGGCATTCAATTCTGCCCGCTTCAGCGATGCGGAATGGGCGAGCAATCAGCTCCTCAGCATCGGCAAGGAACGGCAGAACATCAAGGCTCTGGTTCTCGGGACGCAGTTCCTCGGCATGTGCTCCTTCTCGCGCGGGCGGTTCAAGGAGGCCAGATCATATTTGAATGAGGCACTGGCGCACCAATCGCATACAGACGAGGTGGGAAGTGATTTTCCCAGCATGTCGATGATCTACATGTCGTGGACGCTGCAGCTCCTGGGAGAAGAAGACGAGGCGCTGGCGCTCTACCTGAAGGCCTTGGCGCAGGCGCGCCTGCAGACGGACTATCGCCTTGCGGCGTGCCTCGGCAACGGCTGTATCCTCATGGGCCTTCGGCACGACACGAGAATGCTCGAGGAGATGATCGCCGAACTGATGCTGGTCGCGAAAAGAAACGGATTCCAGCTCTGGCTCAATATGGCGTCGTTCTTTCAGGGCTGGATGCTGGTCATGACACGCCAGGATGCATCCGGCCTGCAGCAGATGCGCAATATCTGCGACAATATGGGTGAACAGGAGATCGACAAGACCTGTTACCTGGGGGTTCTTGCGGAGAGTTTTTTGCGCATGGGACGGGTGGCGGAAGCATTGCAGACCGTGGACGGCGCGCTCGCTCTGGCAGAGAAGACCGGAGAGCGCTACTTCCTCGCCGAGCTCTTGCGATTGAGCGGAGAACTGAAGTCGACCGCCGAGATATCGGAGGCCCGGTCGGTGCTGCGCAAGGCGGTTGCCATCGCGCGCAAACAGGGCGCGAAGACCTGGGAGGTTCGGGCGCTGCAAACGCTTGGCGCGTTGGACGCAGCAGCCACGCAAGTGAAATGAACGGGAATGCCGTGCAAGATGCCACCATGTGAGTGTGGCATCAGCCAACCACGACCGCTGACGCGCAAAGCCCCTCCTCCAGGAATCGGGTGGCAGCCAACCGGTGATCGCTCTACCCCTCTCCCGGCACAGATCAGGAGATGGATATGGAACTCGCAAGCAAAACGATCATCGTCACCGGAGCCTCGAGCGGCATTGGCGCCGCGGCGGCAAGGCTTTTCGCCGAGGAGGGCGCGAATGTCGTGCTGGGCGCGCGGCGTTCTGAGGAACTGCGCACGCTCGCCGAGGAGATCGCCACTGGGGGCGGCCACGCCGTCTTCCTCGCCGGCGATGTTCGGGAGGATGGCTATGCGCAGGCGCTGACCGCGCTCGCCATCGACACCTTCGGACGCCTGGACGGCGCGTTCAACAATGTCGGCTCGGTGGGAGAGATGGGCACGATCCCGGATATGTCGATCGACAATTGGAACAGCGTGCTCTCGACCAATCTGACAAGCGCCTTCTGGGCGGCAAAGGCGCAGGTGCCGGTGATGAAGCAACAGGGCGGCGGCTCGATCGTCTTCACCTCCTCCTTCGTCGGCTTCAGCAATGCCGGCATGCCCGGCATGGGCGCCTATGCGGCGTCGAAGGCAGGGCTGAACGGCCTGGTGCAATCGCTGGCCGCCGAACATGCCGCCGACGGCATCCGCATCAACGCGCTTCTGCCGGGAGGCACGATCACGCCCGCAAGCGGCGAAGGAAATCCTGCGGTTCTGGAATTCATCGCCGGCCTGCACCCGATGAAAAGGATGGCGTCCGCCGCAGAAATCGCCCAGGCAGCACTCTTCCTGCTCTCCGACCGCTCGCAATTCATGACCGGCAGCCCGATGATCGTCGACGGCGGCATGTCCGTGCGGCTTCTGTAGGGCGAGAGGACCGGTGACGGGCGGCTTGCGGGCGGCCCGTTTCGGCCGGCGTGGGGCGAAACGGCGACGCGCCTTGCACTATGCCGTGACTGCACGCGCCTGGCGTCTGACATTCTGCGGCGGCTGGCCAAAAATGCGGACAAAGGCGCGCCGCATGCGTTCCGGGTCGGCAAATCCGACCTCTCTGGCGATCAGTTCGATCGGTTCGTTGCTATCTTCAATCCGGGCGCGGGCCGCCTCCGCACGCAAGCGCTCGACCGCCTTGGCGGGCGTTTCGCCGGTTTCGAGCAGGAAACTGCGCCCGAACTGACGCGGACTGAGGCAGGCAATTTCCGCCAGCCGGTCGACGGACAGCCTCTCCTCGAGATGCTCGCGCGCATAGCTGAGCGCCGCCCTGATGCGGTCGGAGGATGGCTCTATGTCGAGCAGGGCGGAAAATTGCGATTGGCCGCCCTGGCGCCGATGATAGACGACGAGGTCGCGCGCCACCGCACGGGAAACCTCCCTGCCGAGATCGTCCTCGATCAGGGCGAGCGACAGATCGATGCCGGAAGAGATGCCCGCCGATGTCCATACGGCGCCGGACCTGACGAATATCCGGTCGCCTTCGACGCGAATGCCGGGAAAAAGCCGCTGCAGCGTCGCCGCATAGCGCCAATGGGTCGTCGCCGGCCGCTGGTCGAGCAAGCCCGCCGCCGCAAGAATGAAAGCGCCGGTGCAGACGCTTGCGATCCGCCGCGCGGATTGCGCGTGCCGGGCGGCGATCTCTGCCACGTCACCGATCGGCTCGGGCGGCACGCATCGGCCGCCGGCGAAGATCAGGGTATCGAATGTGAATTGATCGACCGGCATCGTCATGACATCCACGCCCACGGAACTGCAGACCAGACCGCCATGCTGCGAGACCGCGCATATGTGATAGCTATCGCTGCCCGACACCCGGCCAGCGGCCTGAAACGCTGCCAGCGGGCCGGCGAGATCGAGCATCTGAAAGCCGGGAAAAACGAAAATTCCGATCGTTCTGGCCATATCCGCCATCCTTCCGGCGACCGCGCTCAGCATCGCGACTACCGATCTGTTGACCTCAGGAAAGTGCGGGCACGGTGCCCCGCGCTTTCCGCTCATCCATGATCCAATATAGGGTCAATGCCACCGCAATGACGATCACGGGAAGAGAAAGCAGGTTCAATTGCGCCCAGCCGAACCATTCCAGCATCGGGCCCGCGGCAAGCGAGGCGAGCGCGGTGGCCGCGGAGCGTATCAGTTCCGCCACGCCCTGGACCTTGGCTCTCTCGCTCGGCCTATAGGAGCGGGCGAGAAGCGTCGTGCCGCCAACGAACATAAAATTCCAACCGATACCGAGACAGAGGAGCGCCACATAGAACGCGGTCACGCTGGTCGAGGTCACCGCCATGACCGCGCACATCGCTGTCAGCACCATGCCCGACATCAGGATCGACGCCAGCCCAAAACGCTTGATCAACGCGCCGGCAAACAGGGACGGTGCATACATGCCGACAAGGTGCCATTGAATCATCCCGGCGCCATCCTCGATGCTGTGCCCACAACTGACAGCCGCGAGCGGTGCCGCCGTCATCAAGAGCATCATCACCACGCCGCCGATCACATTGTTGGCGACCGCCGCCCATGAAATCGGCTGCATCAATACGGCCGCTACGGGGCGCGGTTTCTCTTCAGCGGCGCCGACCCCTGTCGCGTCGGGAGCGTGATCCGTGAAAGCGAACATGAACACCAATGCCGAAGCGATTCCGAGCGCGGAAACCATCACATAGGAACCGGCAAACATTGCCGAGAGAAGGTCCTTGCTCCATGCGGCCAAAGCAGGACCCAGGATGGCTGCGAGCACGCCGCCGGCAAGGACGAAGGAAATCGCCCTGGCCTTGTCCTCCAGCGCAACCGTGTCGGCGGCGGCAAGGCGATAATATTGGGCGAAAGCCTGAAACACGCCGACACAGGCCGTTCCGAGGCAGAATACCCAGAAATTGTCATGCATGACCGACCAGACGGAAATCGCCCCGCCTGCGGCGCAGGTCAGCGCACCGAGAAGAAAGCCTGCGCGACGGCCGACGCGCTGCATCAGCAGTGACGCAAACAGCGTCACCACCGCGCCGGCAACCGTGATCAGCGCGAATGGCAGGGTCGCCAGCGATTTTATCGGCGCGAGCTGATATCCGGTCAGACCTGTCAGCGTGAGATCGATGGAAAGGGCCGCCGTATAGAGGCCCTGGCATATCGCCAGGACTAGCGTGCTTCGGTTCGGCAGGGTGAGGTCGCGGGACAGCCAGCGCATATCGGCCCCTCTCATGCAGGCTGCAGGAAGGCGGCCGGCATGCGGCCGAACGCCACCGCATTGTCCAGCAGCCGGTTGGCGAAACCCCATTCATTGTCGTACCAGGCGTAGACGGTCGCATGCGAGCCGCCGATGACCTTGGTCAGGGTCGTGTCGAAAATGGCGGACGCATCGTCGTGGATGAAGTCGCTCGAAACCAGCGGCAGGTCGTTGATCTTGAGCATGCGCCTGAGTGGCCCGTCGGACGCCTCGCGCATCATGGTATTGATCTCGTCAGCCGAGGTCGGGCGCGCCGTGGTGAAGCTGACGATCAGCAGGCAGACATCCATCGTCGGCACCCGGATCGAGAAACCATCCATCCGGCCTTCCAATTCCGGCAACACAAGCCCGATCGCCGACGCCGCCCCGGTCTTCGTCGGAATGATCGACGCCATCGCCGACCGTGCCCGGCGTGGGTCGGCATGATAGACATCCGTCAGCACCTGGTCGTTGGTGACGGCGTGCACCGTGGTCATGGTTCCGGCGACAATACCGATCCGCTCGTGCAGCGGCTTGGCGACCACAGCCAGGCAGTTGGTCGTGCACGAGCCGATTGCGATGACGCGGTGATCCGCCTGCAATACGTGATCGTTCACGCCGCGGACGATCGTCGCGTCGACATCGCGACCTGCCGGGGCGGAGATGATCACGCGCTTGGCGCCGGCGACAAGATGGGCGGACGCGCCGTCGCGGCTGGCAAACCGCCCGGTGCATTCGAGGATCACGTCGATGTCCATCTCGGCCCAGGGCAATTTCGACGGATCGCGCTCCGCCAGGACCCGGATCGCATCGCCGTTGACGACAAGCGCATCGCCCCGCACGGCAACCTCGCCTCCGAACTTGCCGTGGGTTGTGTCGAAGGCAGTCAGATGAGCGTTGATCTCGGCGCTGGCAAGATCGTTGACGGCCACGACCTCGATCTCCCCTCGCCTGCCGGTCTCATAGAGGGCTCGAAGCGCGTTTCTTCCTATGCGGCCGTAACCGTTGATCGCCACTCGCAAAACCATGGGAGTTCCCTTTCAGATGATGAAAGGGGTTTAGGGTTTTACGGTCATGGCGTAAACGACATTATTCCCTCGTTTTCAGACATGCCTGGTCGCGGAGGACACCCCATCTTCGCAAAGCTGTTCCTCGGCTTGGCTTACAGGCCGCTCGCGCGACAGGCTATGGCGATCTCCCACGGCAGGGTTTGGCGCTCTCAATTTATTGCCGGAATGCGGGCGATGACTTTTATTTCAAAGTCAAAACCGGCGAGCCAGTTTACGCCAAGCGCAGTCCAATTCGGGTAGGGCGGCTTACCGAAAATCTCTTCCTTGACAGCCATGATCGTTCCGAACTGGTTTTCAGGGTCGGTGTGGAAAGTGGTGATGTCGACGATATCGTCCATCGTGCACCCCCCTGCGCTCAGCGTCGCGTTCAGATTTTCAAAAGCCAGCCGTACTTGGCGTTCGAAATCGGGCTCGGGTGTTCCATCGGAACGGCTGCCAACCTGTCCGGACACAAACAGCAGATCACCAGATCTAATAGCGGCGGAATAGCCGTGCTCTTCGTAAAGAATGTGCCTGTTGGCGGGAAAGATTGCTTCGCGCTGGGTCATTTTGATCTCTCTTTGTCATGAGCAACGAGCGATGAGAAGCGGAGTAATGCTTCACAAGCGCGCCTCAAGTTGACATACGGTACGTATGTGGATTACTCGACATACGTACCGTATGTCAATCCCATATACGCACCGTATATGAATTTGAAGGATTGAATGGCGAAGACACGCAGCGAAACGATGCAGGAAAACCGCGGCAAGTTGATAGCGGCTGCACGAAAGGCTTTTGCCGAAAAAGGGTATTCCGCAGCGTCAATGGACGAGCTGACAGCTGACGCCGGTCTGACGCGAGGCGCGCTTTACCACAACTTCGGCGACAAAAGCGGGCTCCTGGCCGCGGTTGTCGAGCAGATCGACACCGAAATGGCAGCACGTGCCAAAGAGATTGGTGCGCGGGCGGGTAACGAATGGCTGGGCCTGCTGGCCGAGGGTGCGGCCTATATCGAGATGGCGCTAAATCCGGAAGTCCAACGCATCGTTCTGCTCGATGGACCTGCGGTATTGGGGGACCCATCGCAGTGGCCCAGCCAGAACAGTTGTCTACAGGTGACCAAGAGCACTGTGGAGCGCCTTATAGCACACGGCGTCCTCAAACCGCTTGACGTCGAGGCGGTGGCCCGACTGCTGAGCGGCGCGGCTCTCAACGCTGCTCTCTGGATTGCGGCGAGCGAAAACCCGCAAAGCGTGCTGCCGAAGGCTGTCGAGGCTTTTCATGCCTTGGCGGCAGGTTTCCTTTTACAGCGTTTGTGATCCACCAGGCCAAAGTGACACTTCCAGACTGAGACTACAGCGTCGCTGCATACGCGTTGAAGCGACACCCTTCACCAACACGGAGGCATGCCTACGTCCTGAAAGATGCCCTGTAGTCGCGCGGCGCCATGCCTCTCAAGGCACGAAACTGTCGATTGAAGTTGGCGAGATTGTCGTAGCCGACATCCGCTGCGATCCGGGTGATCGGCTGCTCGGTTCCGGACAGGCGGGCGCAGGCATCGCCGATGCGCAACCGCGTGACATAGGCGGAAACGGTCGTGTTCGTGTGCTTGGAAAACATCCGGTGCAGGCCGGATTGGCTCAGCGCCGCGAGGTCGGCGAGATCGCGCATCCGTATCGGCCGGGCATAGTGCTGGTGCAGGTGCAGCAGCACGCGGTCGATGCGCGAACGGCTGTCTGCTGTTGGCTGAGGTGCGACGGTCGACAGCGGCTCCGCGTGCTTGTGCTCGGCGAGATCGAGGAGCATGCGCAGCACAACCATCAGCCGTGCGGCCGGGTCAAGCATCAATGCGTGCTCGAACCGTGACGTCAGCGCGCGCCCGGCCTCCGGCCCGAAGGACAATCCCGGCGCGGCCTTGGCGAAAAGTTTCCGGACCGAGGCAAATTCCACCGTGCTTCCGAGAAAACCGTCGATCCAGTCCTGGCGGAACCAGAAGACCAGCGCCCGGTGCGGCTGGCTGTCGTCCAGCTTCATGCGCGATGACCAGGTATGCGGCAGGTTCGGCCCGACGAGCACGAGGTCGCCATGCTCATAGGTGCCGACATGGTCACCGATGAAGCGCTGGCCGCGGGAATTGAGCGTCAGCGTCAATTCATATTCGGGATGATGGTGCCATTCGAACGGGATCGCCGCGTCGAGCCGGCGGTTGAGCGTCGACAGCGACGAATCCGGCGTCACCGGCAGTTTTTCGAGATAGGGTCTCAGCATGCTCCAACAGCCCGTATGACGCCAGAATAGTATCAGTTTTATCCCGGAGAAGACAAGAATGGCGGCGCAAAAGTTCTATCCTTCCATCATCGCCTGATCGACAGGTAGACCTCAACGGGAGAGCACCATGGACGCCGCGCGCACCATCCTTCGCGACAGTCATCCGACCGCCAAAGCCGCCACGCAGTTGAAGGACATCCAGAAAGCATTGCCGCTGCGCGTGCTGTCCCAGACCGATTGGCAGCATTGGGTGACCAAGGGCTATGTCATCGTCCGCCAGGTGGTGCCGTCGGCCAATGTCGAGCGGCTCGTCGACCTGCTCTGGGCCTTCGACGAGAAGGACCCCGAGGACGCCTCGACCTGGTATGCGCCGCAGCGCCGCGAGCACAAGATGAAAGAGCTCAACAATACCGGCATGCTGGAAATCTATAACCACCAATATCTCTGGGACAACAGGATGGAGCGCCGCGTCTACGACACCTTCGTCGACATCTGGGATCGCGAGGACCTCTGGGTGACCATCGACCGCGCCAATCTCAACCCGCCGAAGAAGCTCAAAGGCAATCCCAACGGCTTCATCCATTGGGACGTCGACACCTCGATCCGGCCGCTGCCGATCGGCGTGCAGGGCGTGCTGAGCCTGAAGAAACAGGACGGCGATGTCGGCGGCTTCCAATGCGTGCCGTATCTGTTCGAGCATTTCGACGAATGGGTCAAAACCCAGCCCGATGACCGCGACCCGATGCATCCGAATATGACCGGCCTCTCCGTCGTCAATATCGACATGGAGCCGGGCGACCTGATGATCTTCAACTCGCTGCTGGCCCACGGCGTCCGCCCGAACCATTCCGACAGCCGGGTGCGCATGGCGCAATATATCTCCATGCATCCGGCCGAGTTCGACAATGAAGCCGAGCGGTTGGAGCGCATCCGGCTATGGCGCGAACTGGACCATCCGCAGCGCGATGCCTTTCCGGGCGATCCGCGGGAGTGGGAGAAGAAGAATGCCGGGGTGGCTGAGCTTTCGCCGCTAGGCGAGAAACTGCTTGGGCTGAAGGCCTGGTGATTGAGCGGATCGAGACGTCCGCAGAGAGGCGGCGTCCATTTGGCCGATATTGGCCCATTGCGGACGAGTGAGTCGTCCGCAATGGCGTTTGTGTGGGCGGTCAACCGTCAGCCAGTCGAACATCCCCGACCTTGACGCGGCTACCGGAGATGGTCGGCGCCTTCCGGTCTGGATCAGGACGACACCGCCGAGGATCAGGCCCAGCGTGCGAGTGCGGCATAGGCGCGGTACATTGTCTTGTTCTTTTGTCCGCGCGTACGACGCTCTCTCGAAAAGCATGGATCCGCACGAATGATCTCCTGACCCGTCAGACGGAGCGCATCAGGCCGCCGTCGACCTTGAGGCTTTGTCCGGTGATGTAGCTCGCGCCGTCAGAGGCGAGGAAGGCGATCGTGGCGGCCACCTCGGCGCTGGTGCCGTAGCGTTTCATCGGCACGCTATCGCGCCGCGCGTCGGTCTGCGGCAGGCTGTCGATCCAGCCCGGCAGCACGTTGTTGATACGGATATTGTCGCCCGCATAGGTGTCGGCATAGACCTTGGTGTAGGCGGCAAGGCCGGCGCGGAAGACGGCCGAGGTCGGGAACATCGGCGTCGGCTCGAACACCCAGGCCGTCGAGATATTGACGATCGAACCGGATTTCTGCGCCTGCATGATCGGCGTCACCAGGCGCACCGGGCGGATGACGTTCATCAGATAGACATCCATGCCCGCGTGCCACTGCTCGTCGGTGATTTCGATGATCGGCGCGCGCGGTCCGTGGCCGGCGCTGTTGACGAGGACATCGACGCGGCCCCATTTCTCGACCGTCGCATCGACAAGGCGCTTGAGATCGTCGTTCGACTGGTTGGACCCGGTCACGCCGATACCGCCCAATTCCCTGGCGAGCGCCTCGCCTTTGCCCGACGAGGACAGGATCGCGACCTTGTAGCCATCCGTCGCAAGGCGCCTGGCGGCTTCCGCGCCCATGCCGCTGCCGCCAGCCGTGATGATCGCAACTTTTTCTACTGCCATGGTCGTTTCCTCTTCGGTGTTGTCTCGATTGATCGATTGTGATCATTCAAATATCATGGCCGTCGCGCGAGGGTCGCATGAGTTCTGCTTTCGTCTTCCTGTAGAAAAACTATTGCCAAGTATCCCATGCCCGGAAACCTTCCTTCACTGAACGGCCTCAAGGCCTTCGACGCCGCGGCCCGTCACCTGAGCTTTAGGCTGGCGGCCGAGGAACTCGGCGTCACCCAGGGCGCGGTCGCCCAGCATGTGCGAGGTCTGGAGGCTGAACTGGGCGTCAAGCTGTTCGAACGTCTGCCGAAGGCGCTGGCACTGACCGGAGAAGGCCGGAGCTATATCGCCGATGTCAGCCGGGCATTCGAGCTGATCTCGAACGCGACGGCGAATCTCAAGCCTCAGCCCGTCAAGCTGACGGTCAGCACCACCCCGACATTCGCATCGAAATGGCTGATCCCGCGCTTGCCGGACTTCACCGAACGGCATCCCGGCGTCGATCTCCATATCCTCGCCACGGATCGCATTTCCAATTTCCAGGCGGATGGCGTCGATCTGGCGATACGGTACGGCAAGCCGCCCTTCGGACCCGGCCTCGCCGCCGAACTGCTGTTCGAGCAGGAGATCGTCGCTGTGTGCAGCCCGCACCTGGTTCCGGAAGGTCAGGAGCCGGAGAATACGGAGGCCCTGGCCCGATACACGCTTCTCCACGACACCCATAACTTCTGGCCGGAATTCATCGACAAATATCTCGGCGGCGGCGAACAGGCGTGGTTCAAGGGGATCAGCTTCAGCCACACATCGCATGCCATCGAGGCGGCCATCGCCGGACAGGGCATCGCGCTCGCGACAAGGAGTTTCGTGTCGCTCGACATCCAGCAGGGACGGCTGAGCCAGGTGTTCGATCAGTCGCTGCATGCACGCGCGGACTTCTATTGCGTATGGCCGCGGTACCGGAAATCGGAGGCGGTGGAGAGGCTCCGGGGATGGATGCGGTCACGGGTCGCGGCGTGACGCCATTCATGGCGCGAGCCGGGTTCCGTGCCAGCCCTCGGACAAGCGGACGAAGGCATGTCTGCGATGTGGCTCGGCCGAGAGATCAAGCCACTCGATACGGGCGAGCGTGACGGCAACAAGCGCGAAACGGTCGTATGGATCGGCCGACGCGTCCGCTGTCGCATTGCCGCCCAAGGCAGCGCCGTGCTCATCGAGCCCGGTGCCCGGCGCGAGCGGCGCGTCGAACAGGACCAACGTCCTGTTTCGCAGCGCTTCCCAAACGCTTCGCTTCTCGGCCTCGTCTTCGACGATGGCAGCCGTCCCGGAAAGGCGGAGTTGCGTCGAGCCGGCACCGTCGAATCCCACCAGCGAGACCCGGGGATCGCGCCGTATCTCGGCGACTTTTGGCGAGCGCAGGTCGGTGACGAAGGACAGCGTGCCGGCGCGGACGTCGCATCTTCTGAGCACCACCGTGCGGAGCTCGGGAGCGCCGTCCAGCCCGATGGTCGCCAGTTGCAGAAAATTGAATGGCGAGCGGCTCCGCGCTGCGGCTTCGAGTTGCGACCAGGCATGCTGAAGAAGGGTTGTTGTCATCACTCGCTCCATAACCCCTCACTGTTCCGAGATGTCGATGAAGTCAAGGTCCGTGAGCCGCGGCATCGTGGCTTGCGGGTCGTCCGCTGTCGGCGCGAAGCTGCCGTGGCGTCTCGACCGGAAGAGGCCGGCTCCCGCTGTTCTGCTTCTGGTGCCTCATCTTCGCAAGCCAATGCAATGCTCCAATCCATCGTCACCCATTGACGTGGGCATTTTTCAGCACAATAGGGTCAAGCCGAAAAATGTGCTAACCGCCAGCCGAACAACAACAGGAGTGTCATAGTGAGCGAACCGACCGTAGCCGATGCAACAAACCGCATTTATGAATCGCTCCAGGCGGACAATGCCGACATCGACATGCATATCGCGACTCTCAAGGCAGCGTTGACGCAAGCGGGTTTGAAAGAGGCCGTATTCGACCCGGCCAGGCTCGTGCAGAACAACCGGTCCGGCCGGAAGCTGATGCAGGCCTACTTTCGGCAGCGGGGCGTGACGGTGAAATTCTCGGCTTCGTAACGACTTCCTCAGACGTCAGATGGGCAGCAGCAGACGACGGGGAACATGCCGGGAATGCTCGCCGAGGCGATCAGCGCGTCCCGGAGCATTCGGCAGCCAAGGGTAAATGAAGTCTGCAATTGACACATTGCAACTGGAGGCGTTCGGCCGACTTTGGCCCTATCCGGTCATTCCTGCCCATGATACGCGTCGCGCCTGACAAACAGACATCATGAGGCACGGGAAAACATGAAAGCGGCGCTTGTCATTATCGATATGCAGATGTTGATGCAGCATCGCCTCGATGCCGGAAGAGATCACGTCAACGGTGAAGCGCCGAATGCGGTTGCCGCTTTGGCTGCTGCGGCCCGCGAGACAGGCCGAAGCGTGATCCATGTGCGCCACGCCGAGCCCGATCCGGCATCGCCCATGCACCATGGCGCACCGGATCAAAAGGTCATGCCCTGCGCGGAAGCGATTGGCGATGAACCGATTTTCGTCAAGCGGACGTCATCGCCCTTTGCCTCCACCGACCTGGAAAAACACCTCCGCAACAACGGCATCGACACGCTCTTCGTGACGGGCGCTGTCGCCGGCTTCTGCGTCAATACGACCGTTCGCGTCGGGTGTGACCTCGGCTTCAAGATGATCGTCGTTCATGACGCCGTCCTGGGATTCGACATGCCGTCTGAAAACCTGTCGGCGCGCACCATTTTCGATGTCACGATGGCGCATCTGAAGTCTGATTTCGCCGAGATTGTCGACAGTTCCTCCGTCATCGATGAATGGCGCTGAGTCCCGAATGGCGCATTGCGAATAGGACGAACCGCAGCTTCTGGCCGATCGAGGCCACTCGCAAATCGAGTGAGCCCACGCTCGGCCGATCTCTCACCCATCCAGCCACGCCTCCAGCCCGGCCAGCGTCTGCAGGCCGTATTCCACCGCGCCGAAGCCGATGACCTCCTGGCGCCGTTCGCGGCTGGGGTGGAGCTGGCGTAGCGTCAGCACCGTCTTGCCGTCGGCCTGTTCATCAAAGGTCACCGTGGCGCGGAAGCGATGGGGGTCGTCAGGGTCGGGCGTGCCATAATCCATGACGATCCGCTCGTTCGGCACGATTTCCAGGAAGCGCATGAGGTTGGGGAAGCGCTGTTCCTTGCCCTCGAACACGCCCACCATGTCGAACCGCCAGATCCCGCCCTCGCGGATATCGGCCTCGTGGCTCTCGATCGTGAGGCCGGCCGGACCATACCACTCGGCCAGCGCGCGTGGGTCCATCCAGGCGGCAAAGACTTTTGCGCGCGGGTGGTTCAAGAGCTTGACSAGCACGATTTCGCGATCGAGCGACCAATCAAACAGGTTCGCCATGTCCTTCACCATCCTCCTCGGCCCCGTTCAATTCGGGCCTATCCAAATAGACTTCCAGGCGATCCAGTCGCGCCGTCCAGCGTCGGCGCTCCGCTTCCATCCAGTCCGCCGCCTCGTCGAAGCGCGCCTCGACCAGCCGGCACCAGCGGCTGCGCCCGCGCTTTTCGCTGGCGATCAGTCCGCAATCTTCCAGCACCTTCAGATGCTGGGCGAAGGAGGGCAGCGCCATGCCGAAGGGCTCGGCGAGCACGCTGACCGGCACTTCGCCGTCAGCCAGCCGCGACACCACCGCGCGGCGGGTCGGGTCGCTGAGCGCATGAAAGGCAAGATCGAGCGGGGTCGAATGATAAGGCATAGGACTTATTAAAACGCATTTTGGCGTAGGTCAAGGAAAGAAAGGCACTTGCCTTAGTGTTTCGCTCCGGATATGAAGGTACTTGCCTTACTATCCGGCCGCCCGACATCGAGGCGGTTATGCAACCACACACAAGGAGGACTGCCATGGCTGTTCGTGTCGATCTGATACTCTCGCTCGACGGTTTCGCGACAACGACGGACCAGACGCCGGAAAACCCGTTCGGCGAGGACTGGTCGCGTCTCGTCGGCGCCTATGTTGCCACCAAAACGTTCCGCGAGCGCGTGTTCAAGGATACGACCGGTGCCGGCACGACAGGCATCGACGATGACTACGCGCGGGAATATTTCGAAAATATCGGCGCCGAGATCATGGGCGCCGGCATGTTCGGCCTGCACAATTTTCCCGACGATCCGAACTGGCGCGGCTGGTGGGGCGACGAGCCGCCATTCCGCTGCCCGGTCTTCGTACTGACCCACAAACCACGGCCCTCGCTGGACATGGCCGGCGGCACGACGTTCCATTTCCTCGACACCTCGCCGGCCGATGCGCTCGAGCGCGCTGTCGCCGTGGCCGGCGGCAAGGATGTGCGGGTGGGCGGCGGTCCGACCGTCGTGGGCGACTTCCTCAAGGCGGGCCTTGTCGATCGCCTCCATGTCGCCATCACGCCGATCCTGCTCGGGCGCGGCATCCGCCTGTGGGACGATCTGCGCGGCCTGGAGGCTGGCCACACGGTCAAGTCGGAGACGGCGGAGAGTGGGACTATTCACCTGACGTTCCAGCGGTAAGGGAGAGGAGACAGCGCATCTCCGGCGGCCATGTTTGGCCGCCGGTGCCTCAGATGCGCGGATCTCCGATTTCAGTCCAATCGAAGACGATGCCGATGTCGCCGGTCGGGCCGGCGAGCAGCGTTTCGTAGACATGCACGGCATCGACGGGAGAGACGGTACGCGAGGTCAGGCGCGCTACGTTCATTCGCCCCCGGCGCAGGTAGTCGAAGAAAAGCGTCGTCATCTCTGCTGCCGACCAGGGGCCGAACGGTGTCGCCTGCCCAGGACGTGTCAGGCCGTGAACGCCGAGCATGGACAGGGTGTCGCCGACGACGCGCGGTCCTGAGCATGTCGACACTGATGGCACGGGCCGAGATCAAGCAGGGGCGGCTGTTGCCCGCGGCCGGGCAGCCGGCCTCGGATGGATGGAGATCGGCGTCGGGCCGAAACATTTCGTCGACCCCAGGGGTGGGCTCAGATCGTCCGTGTATAGGGTGCGCTGGCTCGAGCCTGCGACAGCCTGAGCGCCACGGGGATGGCGATAAAGGCCGCCACCGCGGCCATACCGACGGCCGCAACGAGCCAGAGCGACGATACGACACCGACCGACGACAGCGATGCCGACATCGCAAACGGCGCAACCGCCGCCGGCACCTGCTTGGCGAAGGTCGACCATCCGATCAGCTTGCCGTAACCCCGCCGACCGAACAGTTCCAGCGGCAGCGTGCCGCCGACAATGCTGGTCAACCCGGAGCCGAGACCGGCTGCCACGGCGAACAGCACGGCCCCGGCAAACCATGGTGAGGTCCAGAGCAGGATGGCCAGGCCGATCGGCAGCAGCGACGCCGCGATCACCGCGAGCCATGCCTGCGACAGTCCGCGCCCGAAGAACAGGTTGACGAGGCGGCTCGCCAACTGCGCCGGGCCGAAGAGTGTCGCGACAATGAGTCCCGACGCGCCGAGGCCCAGCGCCTGGGTCAGCGGCACCAGTTGCGCCAGCACGGCGGAAAGCGCGTAGCCCTCGATGGCGAAGCCGGCAAGCATCAGGCCGAACAGGAGCATATTGCCCGGCGGCGGCAGCTCGCCCTCGGTTGCCGGTTCCGGATTTGCAAGGATTGTCGGGATCGTCAGGCGCGACAGCGCCAGATGCAGCGGAAAGCAGATGACGAGGTTGGCGGCGGCGAAAGCCATGAATATCGCGCGCCATGTGAGGAAGGTGTGCAGCCATGCGGTCAGCGGCCAGAACAAGGTCGAGGCGAAGCCGGCGATCAGCGTCAGGTGGACGATGGAGGCACTTGCGGTCCTGCCGCCGGCCTGCACGATCGCCGTGAACGCCGTGGCGTAGAGCACGGTCGCCGCCACCGCCTGCATGGCGATCAGCGACAGCGCGAGAGTAATGGGACCGGGGGATGCGGCGGCCAAGGCGAGTGTCAGCGCGGCGGCGGCCGATCCGCCGGCCATCATCCGGCCGGCGCCGAACCGGTCAGCCAGGCGCCCCGCGGCCGGCGCCAGGAAGCTGCCGATCAGAAGCGCCAAAGAGAAGGCTCCGAACACCCATGCATTCGATTTGCCGAGATCCCGCGCCATATCGGCGGCGAGGATGCTGAAGGCATAATAGAGCGTGCCGTAGCCGACGATCTGGGTCGTGCCCAGCCCGGCCAGCGCCCAGAGCGGAAGTTTTCGGTCCATCCGTTCAGGCGACCCGCTTGCCTTGGGCGTCGAGCACGCGCTCGCCATCCTCCTTGATGAATTCCGAGGTGAACATCTCGGCCGGGATGACGTCGAGCACGGCCTCGGACGGCCGCGACAGGCGCGTGCCCAGGGGCGTGACGACGAACGGCCGGTTGATCAGGATGGGCGTCGCCAGCATGGCATCCATGAGCTCGCCATCGGTCAAAGCCGGGTTGTCGAGGCCGAGCTCGGCGTAGGGCGTGCCCTTTTCACGGATCGCCTCGCGCACCGTCAGCCCGGCATCGGCGATCATCTTCGCCAGCTCTCCGCGCGAGGGCGGGGTCTTGAGATATTCGACCACGGTCGGCTCGATGCCGGCGTGGCGGATGATTGCCAGCGTGTTGCGCGACGTGCCGCAATCAGGGTTGTGGTAGATGGTGACGGGGAAGCTCATGGTGTGCTTTCGAGGTTTTTGAGGGAGGATGGGGAGGCGGATTCGGCCAGCAGCCAGCCCGCCACCACCATGGCCAGCAGGGCGCCGAGGGTTTCCGCGACGATGAAGCCGGGCAGGTCGAGCGGGCGAATGCCGGCGAATGTGTTGGAGAAGGCGCGGGCGATGGCCACGGCCGGGTTGGCAAAAGAGGTCGAGGCGGTGAACCAGTAGGCGGCGGTGATGTAGAGGCCGACGAGCCACGGAATGGCCTCGCCCCTGAACCGCAGCCCCAAAAGGATGGTCATCAAAAGGCCAAAGGTGGCGACCGCTTCCGCGAGCCATTGGCCCGTTCCGGTGCGGGCTGTCAGCGAGAGCTGCAGCAGCGGCAGCTCGAACATGGCATGCGCCAGCCAGGTGCCGAAAATACCGCCGAGGACCTGTGCCAGCATATAGGCGCCGGCCTCGGCTGCCGTCAGCTGGCGGCGAAGGGAGAAGACCAGCGTCACGACGGGATTGAAATGCGCGCCCGAAATCGGCCCCAACAGGGTGATCAGGACCATCAGCATGGCGCCGGTGGGGATGGTGTTGCCGAGCAGCGAGACGGCGGTGTCGTGGCTGAGCCTGGCAGCCATGATGCCCGAGCCGACCACAGTGGCAACGAGCGTGGCGGTGCCGAGCAATTCCGCGCCCAGCCGGCGCGAGAGATCGAACGTGTTCATCCTGCCAGCTCCCGGCTCATCAAGGCGGCCGAGGACGGGCACAGACCCGCCGCCTGGCGCGTTTGCAGGATCGCCGCGGGCGCATCGGTTCGGTCGATCCGGGCGAAGCCCAGCCGCTCGAAGAACGATGCAGCACTCGTGGTCAGCAGGTAAGCCTGCCGTGCCCCTGCGGCATAGGCCTTGCCCAGCAACATCGATGTGGCGGCTTGCCCATCGCCGTGGCGACGCCGGTCCGGATGGATGACCAGCGAGCGCAGCAACATGTTTGCGCCATAGAGTTCAAAGCCGCCGAAGCCAACGGTTTCCGGCCCGTCGACGATGCGGAAGAAGGTCCGGCCGCCCTCACCGAGGTCATCGACCGGCAGGCCTTCCGCCGCCAGGGCCGCGCGGAAATCCGGCTCGGTGCCGGTGATGGGTTCGAGCAGAAGCGCAACCATTCAGGCCACCTCGGGGGTTCGGCGGCTGGTGCCATCCGGGGCACCTGGCCCCTGGGTCTCGCTGGTGAAGCGGTCGTTCATGGTGTCAGTTCCTTCGTGGCAGTTGAACAGCAGGCGGAGACTTCGCGGGCCGGTGCACAGATCCCGGGATGGCCGGCGCAGCAGTCCTCCATCAGAAAGCGGACCAGTGCTCCGAGCGCGTCGAAGCTCGCGGTATAGATGATCGAGCGGGAGGCCCGCTGTTGCGTGACCAGACCGGCCCGCTCCAGTTCCTTGAGGTGGAACGAGACATTGGTGGCGGAGACGCCGACTTTTTCCGCGATCGATCCGGCCGCCATGCCGTCCGGCCCGGCGATCACCAGCGCCCGGACGATCCTGAGCCTCGTTTCCTGCGACAATGCGCCGAATGACAAGAGGGCTTGACGTTCTTCCATATTTCAACAATCCTAAAAGTATCGAAATAAGGAATAGCGCAAATGGAAATGGTTCTCAATAGCCAATCGGCACCTGACGGCAGCCAATCGGCGCCTGACGGCATCGACCTCGGCCTGCTGCTCGCGGCGCTGGACGCCAATCCCGATGCCCCGCTGGTCTTCTCCTATGACGGCAGCGACATCAGGCCGGGCTATCACATCACCGAGGTCAAGGCCGGGCAGTTCTCGGCACTCGACTGCGGCGCCAATCCGGAAGCCTGGTCAGAGATTTTCGTGCAGCTCTGGGACATAGACGAAGACGCCCGCACGCATATGGCCGCGAAAAAGTTCGCGTCAATCGTCCGCAAGGTATCGGAGCATGTTGCGCTCGACGGTTCCGCCAGGCTGACCTTCGAGGTCAGCGACGGCGTGGCGCCGATGCAACTGCACAAGGCGGCTTCGCCCACCCTCAGCGACGGCGTCCTGCACGTGGCCCTCGATGCGCGCCCGGCGAGCTGCAAGCCTCGCGACCGCTGGCTGGCCGAGACGGCTCAGCAGACATCGGCCTGCTGCGGGCCATCGGTGGCGGGAGCGAGGTGCTGCGGCTGAGAGTGCCAGCTGTTGGTGCCAGGATGTGCATCGTCCGCCATGGCAAGCGTGGTCGCATGCAGCACCATCGCCGCTCCCAGGTCTTGCCCTATCCTGCCGCCGACCGACGGTCCGCGAGAGACCGTCGCCACTCCCTCCCCGCGCTAGGCACCTGGGATTGACAGTCTCGTCTTCTGTCGTCCGTCACCGTCGAAATTCTCCGGGGCGAGCCAGCGCAGATATTCCTGCCTGATCTCCGGCCAGTCCTCGCTGGTCATTGCGAACCACGCCGTGTCGCGATTTTGGCCCTTGGCCACCATGTGGTTTCGAAACACGCCCTCGAAGCGGAATCCAAACCGGATCGCCGCCTTCTTGGAGGGTTCGTTCAGGTTGTTGCATTTCCATTCGAAGCGGCGATAGCCAAGTTCGTCGAACACATATTGGGCGAAGAGGAAGAGCGCCTCGGTGCAGACGGTGCTTCTCGCTATCGCCGGACCCCACAAAATGTTGCCGATCTCGATCACGCCATGGGTGGCATCGATCCGCATCAAGGCCTGACGACCCTCGGCGGTGTTGGTTCTCTTGTCGATGACGGCAAAGAACATCGGATCATCCGCAGAAGACGCTTTCTCGAGCCAGTCGTAAAAATCCCGGTCGCTGGATGGCGTCGATTCGAACAGATAGCGAAAACGATCATCCGCGCCGGGCGCCTTTGCCGATCGCAGCAATTGCTCACCGTGCTGCGCCGGGTTCAAAGGCTCCAGGCGCGCGTAACGCCCTTCCAGGGGTTTTCGCGCCGGCTTTGCCACGCCTGTCCAGGTCGAAAGATCCATATTTCTGGTCACCTCATTCCGATAACGATCATCGCAAGCTTGTTTGCGGATGCGCATATGAGACCGATCGGCCTGTCCGGTCTTGCCAACTGTTGTCGCCAATCAGACAGGATTATTGGCTTGGGGCTGCTCCGGCGCTCAATGACCGCGCCTGGCCGGGTGTCATGCCGAAAAATTCCCGGAATGCCACGCCGAAGGCAGGCACACTGTTGAATCCGGCGATCGCCGCGGCTTTGGACGGTGTTGCTCCAACGCTCAAGGCGCTCAGCGCCTCCGTCAGGCGCGCCTGCTGCCGCCATTGGCGAAAGCTGAGGCCGGTTTCGGCGCGGAAGAGCCGCGCCAATGTCCGGCTCGACGCATTGCCGACCTCGGTCCATTCCTCCAGGCCGCGATTGTCGTTGGGCCGATCGCGCAGAACGGTCACGACGCGTCTGAGCCGCGCATCTCGGGGAAGAGGCAGATCGAGCGGCATGGTGGTGGATTTTTCGATCTCGCTGATCACCAGTTCGGCGAGATGATGGCCGCGTCCGTTCGGGTTCCAGTCCAGCGGCTCCGCACAGACCGCGACGATCAATTCCCGAAGCAGCGGCGTCACGACGATGACCCTGGACCGGCTGCCGAGCCGCTCCGTCGCATCCTCCCGCAGGAAGAGTTCACGCATCGCCACAGGTCCGTCCATCCGCACCGCATGTTCCACATCGGCCGGCAGCAGCAGCGCCGTTGTCGGCGGCACCACATAGTTCGAGCCACGGGTTTCGACGCGCATGACGCCGGAAATCGCATAGACCAATTGCGCCCGCGGATGGCTGTGGAAGCCGGTCGCCAGGCCGGACGGATAGTCATGCGCGAAACCGACGATCGGTCGCTCAGCCGTCTCGAACGGCAAGATCTCGGCCTGTCTGGTTGGCAACAGGAATTGTCCAGATGTTTCCATTCGGCAAGTGTAGGCTTTTGTCTGCATCTTGCAAGGATGCGGTTCCAAACGAGGTGGGAAAGATGAGCACCGGGCTTTTCAAGGAAATCGGATATGTGACGGCGGATCAACTGGTGGACGGACCGATCACACCAGGACAAAACCGCCGCAAGGCGCTCGAGGCCGGGAACCTCTGGGTCGGCCAATGCCATGTCACGGCGCTGGCGGCGCCCAGCCAATGGCATCATCACCAGGAATTCGACAGCGTCATGTATATGCTCTCCGGCCGCATTCGCGTCGACTTCGGCGAGAATGGCGAAAAGTCCTTCGAGATCGGCAAAGGCGATTATGCCTATTTCCCCCGCCGCGCCATCCACCGCTGCCAGATCATCGAAGGCGGAGACGATGTCCACTATGTCTTCGTGCGGGTGGGTGAAGGCGAGACGGTCGTCAATGTCGACGGCCCCGGCGCCTTCGCGCCAGAGGTCACACCGCAATCCAAGGTCGCCTGAGAACGGAGCGGCCCGATGGACCAGCCTTCAGGCGCCCTTCGGGCTAGAGATCGAAATTGGTCGGCATCATCACGACATCCCGGATCGTCATGCCACGCGGCCGCGTCAGCATGAACAGGATCACTTCCGCGACCTCGGCGGCCTCCAGCAGGCTGCCGGAATCCTTGGCCTCCTGGAGTTTTTCGGCAGGCCAGTCCGCCAGCAGCGAGGTGATCACCGGCCCCGGTGAGATCGAGCCGACGCGGATGCCGTGTTTGAACACCTGACGCCGCGTCGTCTGGACAAAACAATTGATCGCCCATTTCGATGACGCATAGACGGGCTCCCAAGGGGTCGGGTAGTGCGCGGCGAGCGAACTGGTGACGATGATATCGCCCGATCCTCGCTCGATCATGTGCGGAAGTACGTCGTGGACGTTCTTCATGACGACGTTGACATTGAGGGTCAGCATCCTGTCCATCGCCGCAGTGTCATTGTCGACCAGGTCACCGCCGACATAAGACCCCGCATTGGCGTGAAAAATGTCGAGCCGGCCAGCCGCTTCCAGTATCTTCGGCGCCAAAGTGGCGCAATCCCTGGCGTCAAGAAGGTCGATCACCAGCGGGATGATGGCTGGGCCATGCTTTTCACGCGCCCGGTCCAGCGCCGCCTTGTCGCGATCGATCACCACCACTTGCGCACCGGCGGCCAGCATCGCCTCAGTGCTTGCAAGCCCGATGCCCGACGCCGCCCCGGTGACGGCCGCAACCTTGCCTTCCAGCTGTTTCGCCATTTCGATTTCCTCCCATGCTTCGCTCGTGGGCATGACGGTAAGTCCTGCTGCCCGGACGCACAACCCGGTTGTTGGAAATGAATGTCTGTGCGGTCAAGATAGACGCGATAGCCGCTTCGGATATCTAGGCCGGTCGCCCGCCGTTCAACACCTTGTCGACCGCCTCGGCGACGATCGCCCGTTGATGCTCCGGCGTCCAATACTTCTCGTCCAGCAGTGCATAGACCAGAATTCCATCGCACTGCACCAGCAAGGCATCGGCGATCCGGCGGGCATCCTTGAGCGAATGTCCCAGCAGCCTTATCCACTTCACGTGCTTGTCGCGCATGAAGGTGTGGATATTCTGGTGGATCGCCTGGAGTTCCGGTGACGTCTGAGTCAAGGCCCAGAAAGCGAGCCAGACGGAAAGCTGACGGCGACGAGACGGGTCGATGGGCAGGAAGGCCTCGAGGCACGCGGTGATCTCGTCGCGGTCCAGTGTCGTCGGCCAGCGGATTTCCTTCTTGGATTTGTCCCAGGCGTATTCGACGGCGGCCTGCACCATGGCAGCGCGGCTCGGAAAGTGGTGCGTTATCAGGCCGATGGTCGCACCAGCACGCTCGGCCACCTTGCGCATGCTGAGATTGGCGACGCCTTCGTCGGCGATGRCGTCGCAGACGGCATCGACGATGCGCCTGATCGGATCGTCCTCTTGCAGCTTCGCGTTCGCCTTCTTCTGCAGCATCGCCTGTCCAAAAGTCCCCGTTTCCATCCCTCAATAACTTTCCCGTCGCCCCCAGGCAAAGCGATAATGATTCGATCAGCCAGTTGACCACACACATAACACTTGTTATGCGTATAATAACGATCGTTATCTATCACCATAACACTTGTTATGGAAGTCCTGCCGCTGGACGGTTTCGAGGAGTGATGACATGCCGAACGCGTCGAAGCATCCGCTGGAACAGTCCTACGATTACATCGTCGTGGGTGCCGGCTCCGCAGGTTGCGTGATCGCCAATCGTCTGTCGGCAGACCCTGATGCCAGGGTCCTGGTGCTCGAAGCGGGCGTCCGCGACCGCAGCCTTTTCATCCACATGCCCGCCGGCGTCTACAAAGTCTGGAACGACCCGAAACTCAACTGGAACTATGCGAGCGCGCCGGAAGGCGAGATGGATGGCCGGGAAATCCCGGTGCCGCGCGGCAAGGTCCTCGGCGGCAGCTCGTCGATCAACTCCATGGTCTATCTGAGAGGGCACCCATCCGACTACGATCGCTGGGCGAGCGAGTTCGGTCTGCCGGCCTGGGATTACGCCCACTGTCTCCCCTATTTCAAGAAGGCCGAGCGCAACCAGCGCGGAGAGAACCCCTGGCACGGCGGCTCCGGTCCGCTTGGCGTCAGCAAGGGCTCCTCGGCGAGCATATTGTACGATGCCTTCGTCGCCGCTGGCGACGAGGCCGGCATCGGCACTTCCGACGACCTCAATGGCTATAAGCCCGAAGGGCTCGGCCATTACGACAGCACGAAATGGAACGGCCGCCGCTGTTCCGCCGCGGTCGCTTACCTCCATCCCGCGGCCGCGCGGCCGAATCTGACGATCGTCACCGAAGCACTGGTCGAGAAAGTTGTCATCGAAGCCGGGCGCGCGCGATCGATCATCGTCCGTCACGGCGGCGGGCAGTACATCGTTCGTGCGGACCGCGAGATCGTGCTGAGCGGGGGAGCGATCAACTCGCCGCAATTGCTGATGTTGTCCGGGATCGGTCCGGCTCAATCGCTTCGGCGCATTGGCATCGAGGTCCATGCCGACGTCCCGGGTGTCGGGCAGAACCTCCAGGACCATATCGATCTGGTGATGCAATGGAGTTGCCCCAAGGCGGTCACGCTGAAGCACCTCGCCAATCCGTTGATCAAGGCCTTCGTCGGCGCGCGCTGGCTGCTCAACAGAAGCGGCCCGGTCGCGTCAAACATCTGGGAGGCTGGCGGGCTCGTGCGGACCGAGAGCGGCCTGCCGGCTCCGAATATCCAATACCATTTCGCCCCCGTGGCAATGCGCTATGTCGGCAATGCCATCCGGCTCGAGCAGGGTTTCCAAATGCATGTGAGCCAGCTCAGGCAGGACGCCCGCGGTCACATTGAACTGGCGAGCGCCGATCCGTCGAGGCCACCACGCATCGTCTTCAATTTCCTGCGGACGGAGAAGGACAAGCGAGAACTCGTCGACGGTGTCTTGATGGCGCGCCATATCGTCAACCAACCGGCGCTGCGTGAATTCCTGGGCAAGGAACTGGTTCCCGGCCCGTCCGCGGAGACCCGGGAGGACATCCTGCGCTTCGTCCAGAGCTTGAGCGAGACGGAGTTCCATCCGAGCTGCTCTTGCCGGATGGGCACAGACGATCTCGCCGTGGTCGACACCGATCTCAAGGTCAGGGGCGTGGACGGACTTCGGGTCGTCGACGCCTCGGTCATGCCGAACGTGATCAGTTCGAACCTCAACGCCACCGTGATCATGATGGCCGAAAAGGCCGCCGACAGCATAAGCGGGATTCCGGCCCTCAAACCGGAACGTCCGCGCTTCTTCTTCGACGAGAAGCACGTCGCCTGAGACCACGAGGTCTCGGACCCGGCTTCCCATCGCTGCGCATGCCAAGCTCAACAAAAAGGGAACCGAAATGCTGAAATATCTCTTCGCCGCGGGCATCAGCCTGCTTTCTATCACACCTTCGATTGCTCAGGCCGCCGAGCCCCAGAGCTGCAAACAGGTCCGCTTTTCGGACGTCGGCTGGACGGACATCACGTCGACGACGTCGATCTCGTCGATCATACTCGGGGCGCTGGGATACGAGCCGCGCAGCATCATGCTCTCCATCCCGGTGACCTATGCAAGCCTCAAGCGCAAGGACATCGACGTCTATCTCGGTGACTGGGAGCCTGCCATGGTGCAGGACCGCAAGCCCTATATCGAGGACAAGTCGATCACCGTGGTCGGCCCCAATCTCGAAGGCGCGAAATACACGCTTGCGGTGCCGAAGGCTGCGTTCGATGCCGGCGTCAAGGATTTTGCCGACCTGCAGAAATTTGCCGACAAATTCGACCGGAAGATTTACGGCATCGAGCCGGGAAGCACGGGCAACAACATGATCCAGGCAATGATCGACAAAAACCAGTTCGGCCTGAAGGGATGGAGACTGATCGAATCCTCCGAACAGGCCATGCTCACCCAGGTCGACCGCGAGATCAGGCAGGATGGCTGGATCGTCTTCCTCGGATGGGAACCTCATCCGATGAACACGAAATACAAGATGTCCTACCTCTCGGGCGGCGATGCTACCTTCGGCCCGAACTACGGTGGCGCGACTGTTTACACCAACATCCGCTCCGACTTCGTCACACAATGCCCGAATGCGACCCGGTTCCTGCAGAACCTGAAGTTCTCGCTGAAAATGGAAAACGAGATCATGGACGCCATCCTCAATCACGGCGCCGAGCCCAAAAAAGCCGCAGCCGCCTGGCTCAAGGCGCATCCGGACGTCGTCAAACCATGGCTCGACGGCGTGACGACATTCGACGGCAAACCCGCGCTTGACGCCGTCGAAAGCGCCGTGAAGGGCTGATGTCGAATTCGGGAACTGGCGCTCGGAGAATTGGCGAGCGCCGGTTCCTCCGCAGTGACCGCGAAGCCGCAGACCCGAGCACGTCGCCTCGCACTCTTCTGATCGGGATTTCCGATCTATCAGGCCGATGCAACAGGATCACCTGGTCCGGCGGGTTTTGCTATGGATGGAGCCTCGGCAGGAGAACCCACGATGCTCACCAAGTCCCCTTTTCGATACGACCTCGCGATCGCCAACCGGCAGCCCTTCCATCGTGGAGGCCCGGCGACGCTGGTCTGCAAGGCGGTCATAGCCGAGACGCATGACACGAAGACGTTCGTTTTCGAGGATAGCCGAAACCGGGGCTTCGATTTCAAGCCCGGCCAGTACGCCACATTCAAGTTCCAGATCGACGGGAAGATCTATCCGAGGGCCTATTCTCTCTCCTCGACGCCGACCCGGCCGCACAATGTCTCCATCACCGTCAAACGTGCCCCCGGTGGTACGGTGTCGAATTGGCTGAACGACACGGTCCGGCCCGGAATGGAGATCGACATCCTCGATATCGGCGGGCGCTTCAACTCCCTGGACATTCCGGCCCGCAAGCCTCTGTTCCTGTCCGGCGGCTCGGGCATCACACCGGTCATGTCGATGCTGCAGTTCATCATCGACACGTCAGATGATGCCGACGTGGCCTTCGTCCATTTCGCCCGTACCCCGAAAGACATCATTTTCCGGGACCAACTGGAATTCATCGCCAGGCGCTTCGCCAACGTCGCGGTGCACCTAGTGGTGGCTGACGATTGCGGCGATTCCGGCTTCACCGGAGCCAGGGGCGAGATCAGCGCTTCGCTCATGCGTGCGTTGGTCTCCGATCTCGACAAGCGTGAAATCTTCATGTGCGGTCCGGAAGGCTTCATGAAAGCCGCCCGCGCCATCGCCCCGGAACTCGGCGTCATCGCGGTTCATGAAGAGAGTTTTGGCGAAAAGGTGGTGGTCGAGGACGAGGGCGATGAGGGCGGCGCGGTCAGCTTTTCGCTTTCGGGGATGACGGGACAGTGCCGGCCGGGAGAGACCGTTCTCGAGGCGGCGCTGAATGCCGGGGTATGGATCAACAGTTCCTGTCAACAGGGCGTGTGCGGCAGTTGCCGGATCAAGATCACCAAGGGCCAGGTCAGCATGAACCACCTGGGCGGAATTTCCGACGACGAGACGGCGGAAGGCTATGCGCTCGCCTGCTGCAGCAGGCCCTTGGGTCCGGTCACGGTGGAGGCCTGAAGCGGCACCTATTGCGAGGCCGTCAGACTTTTAAGCGCCTTGAGCAGCCGGAGATGGGTGTGCGAATGACGGTTCCGCACATGCACAGCCGAGTAGATCGGATGCGAGATGATCGGCGCGTCCTCCACCACCTCCACGATACCTTCCTGCTTGAGCTTTTGCGCGATTGACGCCGTGACGAAGGCGGTGCCCCCGCGGGTTCTGAGAAGCGAGCTGATCGCGCCCCCATGGCCTGTCGAAATCGGGCTCGCATCGAGTTCCGGCAGCATCTGCTTGTGGGCCTGGTCGAAGGCGGCGGAATAGTTCGCCCGGATATAGTCCGAAGATTTGACCTCGGCGAGCGCGATCCGCCGCGTGCTCACCATCAGGAAGCGTTCCTCCGCCACCTGCTCGTAATGCATGTCGGGAAAGTGCTGCGGGGAATAGAGCACCGCGAGGTCGAGGCTCCCGGTCGTCAGGTCCAGGATCATCTGGTTGGAATAATCGATCTCGACATAGATCGCGAGTTTCGGCATTGCCGTGCGCGCCCAGTCGAGCCATTTGGTCAGCAGGTCCTCGTATAGCTCGACATGGACGCCGATCCGGATCAGGCGATCGAATTTTCCCACAGCCTGGATTTCCCGCCGCGCGTCGAGCCATCTGAGCTTCACCGCCCTGGCATGGGCCTCGAACCGGATTCCCGCCGCGGTCGGCTCGGTGCCGCTCTTGTTGCGGACGAACAATTGCTTTTCCAGAAGCCCTTCGAGCGCCCGAATGCGGCTCGACACCGTGGATTGGGTAATGCCCAGCCGCTCCGCCGTCTTGTTGAAGCTGCGGGTTTCGATGAGGTCGAGAAAGGTATCGAGAAGTTCGATCTGCATGGTCGTCGTCGCTTGTTGGTCTCAGTCGCCACCTTGTCCCGAGGGTTCATTCTCCGCAATCCGTCATCGGGTTTTTCGATCAATGTCGGGTCGTCCGTCGCGTAGCCGGAGCGGGACGGACCGTGCATTCTTCTCCCATATTCTTGCATGATCCCGAGGAGGATGGCATTCGATGTTCATAGTCGACACAGACGTTCACAATTACTGGTCAACCGCCGAGGTTCTCCTCCCCTACCTGGAGCCCTATTGGAAGGACTTCCTCGTCCGCGGCGAAAAACCCGGCCCCACCGGCAGCTTCCCGCACGGTCATCGTCCTTTTCTGCATCCCGAAGGCTTCTCGCGCCACGACATCAAGCCGGAGACCGAGGAGGACAACTATCTCGTCATGAAGGAGAAGCACCTCGATCACTACGGCATCGACGTCGCGATCCTGACATCTGACGAACCGCTCGAAGCCTCGACGCTCGCCAATCCCTATTATGCCAACGCCTTGGTAAAAGCCTATAACGATTACATGATCGACTGGTGGCTGCCCAAGGACAGCCGGTTCAAGGGATCGATCGTCATCTCGCCCACCGATCCGCATGGCGCCGCCGCCGAAATCCGCAGGCTCGGCCACCATCCCGATATCGTCCAGGTGCTTGCGAGTCATGGCTCCCAGCGGCCCTATGGCGATCCATTCTACCATCCGATCTTCGAGGCCTGTGCCGAGGTCGGTCTGCCCTTCGCCATTCATCTCGGCGGCCAGGGCGGCGTCAATTACAACGCCGTCGCCAGCGGCTTCACTACCTTCTATTGGGAGACGCATGCGCTGCTGAGCCAGCCCGCGATGACCCATGTCGCCAGCATGATTTCGCACGGCGTGTTTGAAAAATATCCCGGCCTCTACATGGTCGTGATCGAATGCGGCGTCTGTTGGGTGCCGTCGTTGATGTGGCGGCTCGACGCCAATTTCAAAGCGCTGCGGAAGGAGACCCCTTGGCTGAAAATGCTTCCCTCCGAATATTGCCGCAGGAACATCCGCTTCAGCACCCAGCCGCTCGAGCAGCCGGCCAATGTCAAGCACCTCTGGGAGACGCTGGAGCATATGGACGGCCAGAACACGCTGCTCTTCGCCTCCGACTATCCGCACTGGGATTTCGACGCGCCGACCAACCTCCACATTCCCCCGGCTTGGCGCGAGAAGGTCCTCGGCCTGAACGCACTTGAAGTCTACAAGCGCATCAAGGCTCCGGCCTCCATAGGGAGGGCCGCGTGATGTCGGCCGAGACCAGCAAACGGGCATTCGCCTGCAAGGTCGGAGACGTCGGTCCCGCGAGCCCCAAAATCGTCAAGGTCGGCCCGATGAGCATCGGCATTTTCGAGCTCGAGGATGGCTATGCCGCGATGCTCAACGTCTGTCCCCACCGGGCCGGCCAGCTCTGTGAGGGGCCGGTCTGCGGAACGGCGCGCAAAACCGACCGGACCGAGTTCGTCTACGATCGCCCCGGACAGATCGTCCGCTGCGCCTGGCATGGATGGGAGTTCGACATCAAATCGGGCACCTGCCTCGTCGACGAAAAGCTCAAGGCGCGGACCTTTCCCGTCCATGTCGAACACGATGAAATCTATGTCGAGCTCGCGCGCTGACGCGAGCCCCGATCAACGGAGAAGTTATATGCAAACGGTCAAATTTACCCAGATGAAGGACGGCGACGCCGAGGACTATGCCTTCCTCACCACCCACGAGGTCGAATATGCCGCGGGCACGGCCGACCGGCTGTTGGACGCCATGGTCGAGCTCGACACGTCGCTCTCGGGCTACAAGATCACCCGCCTCGGCCATTCGCTTCAGGCGGCAACCCGCGCCTGGAAAGACGGCGCCGACATGGATTGGATTGTCTGCGCTCTGCTGCACGACATCGGGGATATCTACGCCCCGTACAATCACGATGAATATGCGGCCGCCATCCTGCGTCCCTTCGTGCGCGAGCAATGTTCCTGGGTGGTCGAAAAGCATGGCGACTTCCAGCTCCTCTATTATGGCGCGCATGTCGGGGCCAATCCAAACAAGCGCGACGGCTATCGGGACAGCCAGTATTTCGACGACTGCGCGACATTCTGCGAGAAATGGGACCAATCCAGTTTCGACCCCGATTTCGCAACACTGCCGCTGGATTTCTTTGCACCCATGGTGCGCGAAGTGTTTGCGCGCAAAAGCTATGATCCGGACGTCGTGCGGACCGGGCAAAGGCAGGCGCTCTCCGACGCCGCGGTTGCCGCGGTCCGGAGATCACCTGTCAACATGGCTTGACGAAACCATCTCTCCGCCCGGTCTTCCTTCACGCGGCGCTTGCTTGCCCCACCCCTGGGGCAGGCTTCGTGGGTGTTCCGCGCCCGATAGCAGACTTGACTGCGTTCAGGCATGACCGCTTTTGATGGCGCGAAGCTGCCGGGTTCTGGGCCGCTCTTGGCTCCGAAGATCAACCACGTCGCACCGGCCACGTTCCACGCTTCTCAGGCCGATATTCTTCGCGGAAACAGAACCGCCTCGGGTGCCGTTCTTGCCCCGTCCACAATCGGCGGCTCGCGGTAGAGCGCGGGCAGTGGAATTCCAAGTTTCTCGTGCAGTTCAACAGCTGACCTCGGCAGGAAGGGAAGCAGACAACGCGCGACGGTCGCCAGGCCGAAGACCTGTTCGGAAAGCGTTGATCCGAGACGATCGGCGGTCGCTTGCCGGTCTGCGGATGGCAGATCGCCAAGCAGCGCCGCGGCATCCAGCCAGGGTGTAAGCCGTGCAAATTGCCTGTTGGCGTGACCGACAAAGGCGAAGATATCGGAGAGGCCGACATGAAGCTCAAAGGTCTCGAAGGATTTGGCCACTTTTGCAGGAAGCTGTGCCGCCTCGCGGACAAACGCGCTGTCCGGCAGTTGCGGAACGATCCCTCCGAGGGCCGTCGAGAGCAAGACGAGCACCCGGTTGGCAAGGTTCCCGAGCTGTCCCCCGAGTTCTCCTGACCATGCAGCGTCGAGACGCGCTTCCGAAAAATCGCCATCGTCTCCGGAGCGGATGTGGCGGAGCAGGTAGTAGCGGAGCGCATCCGGCGTCTTGTAGGCTTGTATGATGCGGTCTGGATCGATGCCATTGCCCGATGATTTGCCGATTTTCTTCCCGTCCACCGTGACATAGCCATGCACGAGGATCGACGTCGGAAGAGGCAGGCCTGCCGAGAGCAGAATGGCTGGCCAGTAAATGGCGTGGAACTTTGAAATGCCTTTCCCGACCACATGAATGCGCTCGCCCTCCCCCTGCCAGCAACGCCGGAAGAGCTGATCATCCGTGGCATAGCCCAGCCCCGTCAGATAGTTGGCGAGGGCGTCGAACCAGACATAAACGACGTCGTCTCCGTCCGGGACGGGAACGTCCCAGCCCCGGGCGCGCTCGGCGCTGCGTGACACGCTGATATCCGACAATCCGCGCCGCAGAAAGGCGAGTATTTCGTTGCGCCGATGCGCCGGAACGATCCGAAGCTCGCCTGTCTCCACCAGCGCACATATCCGGTCGCCGTAACGCGACAACCGGAAAAACCAGTTCTCCTCTTTCACGCTTTCGAGAGCCGCTCCATGCTCCGGGCATCGCCCATGATCGAGCTCCGATGGCTCGTAGAACTGCTCGCAGCCGACGCAATAGAGGCCCTCGTAAGCCTTGCGATAGAGGTCACCGTTTGCGGCGCATGCCTGCCACAATGCGTGGACGCTGGGCACGTGCCTCGGATCGCGCGAGGTACGCACGAACGCGTCGTTGGAGATATCGAGCTCGTCGCCAAGCCGTTCGAACCTGTCCGCATTGGCATTGACGAAATCTCTGACAGGCAGGCTAGCCGCGTCCGCCGACCTGACATTCTTCAGGCTGTTGTCATCGGTTCCACACTGGAACCGGACGCCATGCCCGAGAAGACGGAAGTGACGCGCATAGGCGTCCGCCTGGACAAGCTCGAGCGCGAATCCCACATGGGGCCGCGCATTGACGTAGGGGATCGAGGTCGTGATGTAGATGTCTGACTTGCTCATCGGCTTCTCCTTTCGAAGGCAAAGTGCCCACGAGGCGGATCGACCCATGAAAAGACCGCCTCGAGGGCGGTCGCTTGGTGCAGTATGGATGCACGAAACCCGCCACGCTATCTGCGCGGCATCATCATCACGGAGGTGTTGATCAGGTTCCTGTCCATGACTTTTGGTAGCATCCAAGGTCGCCTCGATCAAGCTCGCCTTTTCAAACAGGTTTCTGTCCGGCTCTCGGTGCAGGGCTGCCGCAAGATCTTGGTCGCTTTCGGCGCGAACAGGACATTCTCGCATGTTGTTCATTGGCCCGAAGTCAACGGTCGCCTGGAATTATTGGCTCGACCGCGATCCCGGACCGCTCTGTCCCAGCCGCGGTTCCGCCCCGGCCAGCAGCCGCTGAATGTTGGCGCGATGGCGTACGATGACGTACAGGGCTCCGACAACCACCAGCAACCGATAGGCCGGYGGGTGATCGAGGCCGAAGACCAAGGCGACGGCAGTCAAGGCCGCGAGAATCGAGCCAAGCGAGACGATGCGGAAAACTGCCAGCGCAACGCCCCAGACCACCGCGGCGCCCAACCCGACGGGCGGCGACATGGCCAATAAGACGCCGAGTCCCGTGGCTGCGGATTTTCCGCCTGTGAACTTCAGCCAGATCGAACGACCATGCCCCAGCAACACCGCCAGCCCGGACAAGCAAACCGTCCAAGGCACCAGGTTTTGCAGATCGAGATTCTGCGGCGGCGTGAACGCGGGCTGTGCAGAGAGCCAGGGATAATACCAGCGCGCAAAGACGATCGCCGCCGCACCTTTCGACACATCGACCAGCAGCACGAAAAGTGCAGGCCATTTGCCCAGAATGCGCAGCACGTTGGTCGCCCCGGTCGATTTGGAGCCGTGCTCACGGATATCGATGCCGCCAAGCAGCTTGCCGGCCAGGTAGCCGGTCGGCGTGGAGCCGAGGAGATAGGCAATCAGCAGTCCAACCGCACTTGCTATCCAAAACATCATCGCGCTTACTTTTCCCCACGGACCGTCATCGACCTTGCACTCTGCCAGACGCACCCAAGCTTTTTCAAAGTCAAGCGCCTCTGCTTTACCGCAAATTGCTCGCTCTGACGGAGAACTCCAACGGCTTCCCATCATTGAGCGTTGACAACGCCACTCAGTCCGGCCAAGGGAAACCACCTCAACATACCGAACGGTGTCCCATGCTGCCTTTGCACGCGCTTGGCGAGCGCATCGTCGTTCTCGGCCCGTCCAATGCCGGCAAGTCAACCCTGGCGGTCGCCCTTGCCGAAAAACTCGGTTTTCCGGCCGTCCATCTCGATCAGCTTCACCATCTGCCGCATACGGATTGGCAGCAGCGTCCGGAAGCAGAGTTCGCAGCACTCCATGATGCGGCAATTCTGGGTGAGCGATGGGTGATGGAGGGCAATTATTCGCGCCTGATGCCGCAGCGTTTCGCGCGTGCGACCGGCGCCATCCTGATCAGTTCGCACCATTGGCTGCGGTTTTTCCGCTACCTCAAGCGCACGCTCATCAATCGCACGGATCGTGCCGGACATCTCGAAGGCGCCCAGGACAGCATCAAATGGGAGATGGTCCACTGGATCCTGGTGAAGACCCGCAACAGCGGCGTCGAATATGCAAAGATTCTCGAGGATTCCGGCTTGCCGATGATCGAATGCCGCACGGCGGAAGCGCTCGACGACCTTTACCGGGATTGGGATTTGCCGGCGCGCCGGTAGGGAACCCCGGAAATCTTTGGCGACATCGGAAATCGGCGCGAAACGGAAACCTTTCAGCATACAGCCTCGCGGCCATTGCAGGCGGCTGAAGCGGCTGCCGAGGTTCAGCGCTCCATGAACAGAGCGATGAAACTCGGCTTGGACTGGATCGGTCGCGCGTCACTTTTAGCGCAGGGTTCAGAACGCGAAATCCCCGGCGGTCAGGTCGGCCTTGTGCATGTTGTGGATCGTGATCTCATCGCCGCCCAGCAGTTTTACCACGAGATCGTCGCCGGACTGTTTCACCGCGATATCCTTGAAGGAGTCGATGCCCTTATAGGTTTGCAGCACGATTTGGTCGCTGCCGTCCTCGAAATCGGTGATCACGTCCTTGCCGCCACCGGCATGGAAAACGAAATGGTCCGCGTCCGAGCCACCCGTCAGGCGATCCCGGCCATGGCCGCCGTCCAGCCAGTCCGCGCCGCTTGCACCGTCGATCTTGTTGTTGCCGGCATTGCCGTAGAGGAATTCGCCGCCTTGGTTTCCGGTGAGATTGATGTTGCCCTTGCCCATCAGCCGGCCCGATTCGAACTCCTGATCGAGGGTCCAGGAGACGAATGTCTTGACCGTGTCGAAGCCGCCGCCAGCCGACTCCCGGAGATCATAGTCCGCGGATTTGATCACGTAGAGATCGTCATCGCCGCCGCCCTGTATCGCGCCGCTGACATGGCCTCCTTTGTCGATGAAGCGATCTTCGCCCAGTCCCATGTTGATGTTCGACCGGATCTGCCCGAAATTGATGACGCTGTCATCGCCCTGGCCGCTCGATATCGCTGAACTCGAACTGTTGAGCTGCCCCTTGTTAACGAGCGTGGATGTCGACCCGGCATCGCTGTACATGTGTACCGTGCCGTTGATCGTGCCGGAATTCTCCAGCCTGAGATCGGAGCCTTGCAGRGAGACGCCATTCCCGCCCATGGTGGTCAGGACACCCGTATTCTCGAGGGTGATGTGGTCTCCATCCATTTCCACCGCTTGACCCTCACCGGCCGCGACCATGCCGTCGTTGTGGAACAGGCTCCCGTCACCGGCGATCATGAACCCGGCGGACCCGCCGCGCATAAAGCCTGTTGCGCCGATATGGACCTGAATCGCAGGGGCCGGCTGCCCCTGTTGACCATAGCGGAATATCGAATCCTCCGAATAAAGAGCGCCGCCCAACTCAAACGTCAGGCCCTCCGTTGCGTCGAGGTCGAACATGTAGCCGCTGTTAATATATCTGTTCGAAGCGTCATCAAGCACATAGGTCGTATTGGCGGTTGCGGTGGTCATCGGAAGGTCCGAGTAGTCGAGATATTCGGTGGCCACGTCTGTTCTCCGTGTATGAGCCTGCTGTGGACGAACCTCTATTCATCGACTGTTTCGCCGAAACTTCCCCTCGCTGCCTTCTTTGTTTCAATTGTTTCAGAAGGCCCGGCTTCCGGATATCCCGCATCCTCTGCCGCGGCGTTGCTCAACCGGCAAAGTTGGAGTATCTTTCTAGAGGCGGAAGACTCCCGAGGAACGGTGGGCTGCTTGCGCAGGTGAGGCCGACATCAGGCCTCATGTTGTGAGAGGCAGGAGCGGGACCGATCTGAGCCGTCGGGCGCTTTGGACCTTTGTGCGATGGGAGTGCCGGCATGGACTTTCCCGTACCCGACAACGAAGTTGAACGCTTGGCCGCGGTGCGCGCATATAACGTCTACGGCACAGACCCTGAAGCCGGATTCGACGATCTGACCGATCTCGCCGCCTCGATTGCCAATGTACCGATTGCGATCGTCAACATCGTCGGCGACACCAAGATATGGCTGAAATCCCGTCACGGTGTTCCTCCCGATTTGGCGGAAGTCCCTCGCGCCGGCGTCTGCTGCAGCCATGCGGTCTGCCGCAGCGACCTCTTGGTGGTGCCCGACACCATCGCAGACAATCGCTTCAGCTGGATGCCGTTCATCGCAACCGAACCTTTCATCCGCTTTTATGCCGGCATGCCGCTGATAGACTCGGGCGGCCGCGCGCTGGGAACGCTTTGCATCATGGATGTCACGCCGCGCGAACTCGGCTTCGAGGCCGCCGAAGGCATCCGGCGCATCGCGCGCCAAACCACCGCCCAGCTCGAACTGCGCCTGAAGATCGCCGAGCTTGTGCGGTCGCAGCAGGATCTGGCGGCCGAGAAGCAGCGCTCCGATGACCTGCTCCTCAACATCCTGCCCCGCAACATCGCCGCGGAATTGACCGAGAAGGGCTCGGTCGAGCCGCGCCACCATCCGTCCGCGACGATCCTGTTCACCGATTTCGTCGACTTCACCACATCCGCCGCCGAACTCTCTCCGCGGGAATTGGTCGATGACCTCGATATGTACTTTTCGGAGTTCGACAACATTGTCGCGCGGCATGGGCTGGAGAAACTGAAGACCATCGGCGATTCCTATATGTGCATCGGCGGTCTGACGCAGGGCCAGAAGCACCACGCTGTCGGCAGCTGCCTCGCCGCGCTTGAGATCAGGCGCTTCGTGATGGGCTCGAACAAGCGCTGGGTCGCCGCCGGCGAGCGGCCCTGGCACCTGCGCGTCGGCCTGCACAGCGGCAGCGTGATGTCCGGCGTCGTGGGAAAGAAGAAGTTCACCTACGATGTCTGGGGCGACGCGGTGAATATTGCATCGCGAATGGAGAGCACCGACGAAGCCGACCACGTCAACATTTCCGAAAGCACGTATCAACAGGTCAAGCCCTATTTCGACTGCACGGCACGGGGTGCCCTGGAAGTAAAAAACAGGGGCAAAATGACGATGTATTTCCTTGACCGCTTGAAACCGGAATATGCGGCGGACACGGCCGGTGTGGAGGCAAACGAGCGCTTGAAAAGCGCACTGGCCGGGACGTCCGTGCCCTGGTCGCTGCACTGAACACGTCTGGGGCTGGGAATCCTGTCGACTGAAAAATCGCGGGCATTTGCTGAAGAGTGCCGCTTGATGACCGCAGTTGGCGCGAAGCAGCCTGGACGTCCTGACCATTCCTGGCCCATTGCCATCATCGGCTTCGACGTTAAGATGGCAGATGACGGACAACAGAGAATGCAACTTGCGCCAAACCATGACGCTGAACGTCAATCCGTATCTATCTGTTGAACAATGGGCGAAGGTCGGGGACGTCTATCGCAGCATGGATGGCTGGATCGAAGGCACCCAGATGCCCTGCTGGTATGGTTCCGACGAAGACGCCAAGCACATCTGGGCATCGGTCGAACCAGGCGGCCTTGTCTTCGGAGGCAATGTCGAGCCTGATCTTTGGACAGCTTGGATGACTGTCATTTGTGCGAGGCTTACGCTGACACTTGGGACGCCGGTGCACGACGCCACTATGTAAGGACGGCACCGCTCAGCCATGTCTGCAAATGGCGCCAAGCGACGCGGGCAGTCTGACCGCTATTGGCCCATTGCGGACATTGGCCAACCAAGATCATTGCCTTTCTCCGTTTTGATGCGTCTTATGGTGCAGTAGGCTTTCGGCGGAGGTTCCCGATGACCAATTCCTCTTCAGGATTGCGTACGCGTCTGACAGATTTGCTCGGTTGTGATTATCCGATCATCCAGTCCGGTATGGGCGGCCCGGGTCGCTCCGAGCTTTGTGCTGCCGTCAGCGCCGCCGGCGCTTTTGGCTGCATCGGCATGGTGAAGGAGAAGCCGGACCTGATCCATCGCGAGATCGACTCGGTCAGAACCAGAACCAATCGGCCTTTCGGCGTCAACATTGTTCCTTCCGTCACCGACCCACATCTTCTTGAAGAGCAACTCGACGTCTGCTTCTCCGCGCAAGTCAAAGCCATGGTGTTTTTCTGGGATGTGCGACCGGACATGATCGAGCGCGCCCATAAGGCGGGGAGCCTCGTCCTCTATCAGGTCGGGAGCGTCGCCGATGCGATCGCGGCCGAACGAGCGGGTGCTGACGCGATCATTTGCCAGGGGTTCGAAGCCGGCGGGCATGTGCGCGGCAAGGTGACCTCCATGGTGCTGCTTCCGCAAGTGACCGCCGCCGTCTCCGTGCCCGTCGCGGGGGCCGGCGGTTTCGGGTCGGGTGCCAGCCTCGTCGCGGCGCTTGCCCTGGGTGCCGAGGGAATTCACTGCGGAACCGCGTTTCTGGCGACCCACGAATCCTATGCACATGACTATCACAAGCAGCGTGTGATCGATGCCAGTTCGGAGGATGCGATCTATTCCGATGTCTTCGCGATTGGCTGGCCGCCGCAGTCGCCCGTCAGGACGATCGAAAACAGCGTCACCAAAGAGTACGCCGGCAATCTTCTCGGGCATGGGCCTGACGATTTTACGCTCGAGGCGATCGCGGAGGATCAGGGTGAGCCAGTCTACCGCTACAGCACGTATTCGCCGCTCAAGAACATGACGGGAGACATGGAAGCGTTGGCGCTCTATGCCGGCCAGGTCGGCGGTGCGATCAAGGAGATTCGTCCGGCGGGTGACGTTGTGCGCGACATGATCGACGAAGCTGGACGCGTGCTCACCCGCTTGCATTCGCTGGGATAGTGCGCGAGGCCAGGCCTATCGAACCCGGCCATGCCGCGATTGGCAACACCTGTGGTGGTTTTGGCGCGCGGYCATGTGGAGCCGTCGCTCTGCGACGATGTCTGCTCATGGCGCAAAGCGGCTCGGACGATCTCGGCCGCTCTTGATGCTAAGCGGTCATGCTTGCCACTGCATGCCGGCGCGTCTAATCGTTCAGCATGCCAACGGAACCGGCTCTTGAAGACTGGAATTACCAATCATTTGTAACCGTGCAAGCCATGCTCGGTATGGTGTCTCCGAATTTTCGCAGAGTCACTTTGGATCACGATGGCAGAGAGTGGGTCATCATATTCGATCTGGAACGCGAGGACGCTGAGGACCGAGAGGAAATCGAAGACTTCGCATACGAATGGGACGCCCTGCAAAGCGGCCCGGAACCGCGCAGCATTCGGATTGTAATTACGTCTGAAGACCTCATGCATCCGACATCGCCGACGCGGGTTTTGTACCGGCGTCGAGAACGAGATGCGGCCTCCGGCTGACTGTCAGCAATCCGCGCAACGGCATTCCCAAGTTTGTTTCTTGGGCAAAGCGCTCCCTCATCCCCCACCAACAACCTTGTCATCCCCCTGCCGAATCGTAATAGTGCCACTGGACACAAGAATTCGGTTCCCATGACGGACATCCTGCACGCCACGCCGGGCAATCCCCTGCCATCAAGCTTTTTCGCCGGTTATTTCAAAGCCTTCGATGGCCGCAAGCTGCGCTATGCCGTGTTCCGCTCGGGCTCCCAGGTGCCCAAGGGCACGATCATACTGCTGCAGGGCCGCAATGAATCGATCGAGAAATATTTCGAGACGATCAACGATCTCACCGCCATGGGGCTCTGGGTCGCAACCTTCGACTGGCGCGGCCAGGGTGGCTCGGCACGGCTCCTTAAAGATTCGCGCCGCGGCCATGTGCGCCGCTTCTCCGATCTCGAACGCGACCTCGACACCTTCATCGAAACCGTGGTCCTGCCCGATGCCAAGCTGCCCTTCTTCATCATCGCCCATTCCATGGGTGCGCTGGTGGCGATGAAATCGGCGCCGCGGCTTGCCAATCGCATCGAGCGCATGGTGCTGACAGCGCCCTTCGTCGGCGGCAAGGGCTATGGCGTGCCGCTCTGGCTGCTCAAATTCCTCGCCAATGCCGCTACGCTCACTGGCTTCGGCTGGGCGCAATTCATCAAGGATACGCTGCGCGACCGGAAATTCGACGGCAACAATCTCACCTCCGACCGCGTCCGCTTCGAGCGCAACCAGACGATCGTCAAGCAGTTTCCCGAACTCGGCCTCGGCCCGCCCACGGCGCGCTGGATCGCCGTGATGATGGACATGATCGAGCGGGTGGTGACGATGGATTTCCTGCGCAAGATCGAAATCCCCTGTCTCGTGCTGGCGCCATCCAACGACGAGGTCGTGCCCTATTACTATTTCGAGCAATTGTCGCGGATCTTCCGCGCGGGCAAGCTGATCACCATTTCCGGCGCCAAGCACGAACTGTTCAACGAGCGCGACGTTTTTCGCGCCCAGACGCTAGGTGCCATCGAGGCGTTCATTCCGGGCTCGGATGCGGAGCCGATGGTGTTTACGGGGGATTGAGAGGCCCGCAGAAAGGCGAAGCGGTTCTTGGAGAAAACACAATGAATATCGATGCACATCTCGTCAAAGCCATCGTCGATATGGCCGTGTTCCTTGAATACAGTGCCGCCGAGCTTCTCGATGAAGACGCGGCCGTCGAAGCGATGGAACAGCTCGCGGCTGAGCTACGACAGATGACAGAAGGTGACCAGCAGCAACTGGCAAAGCAGATTGTCGGATTGTCCATCGCTTATGAGCAGCCACAGCGCGTGTTCGTAGAAGGTCTTCCCGAAGCTTTTGGGCTTGCATAGTCCGTCAAGGAGCACTTCACCAGACAGAATTCGGCCCTTGTAAGCTCGGATGCACAGCCGATGGTGTCTATGGGAATTGAGAGGTTGCCGAAAGCCGAAAGCGTTGACGCTTAAATGCTTACCCATATTTTGCGTACCGGATTTCCAAGGCTTTCCGCGATACGCTGGTCCTGTTCCTCTGACGTATCGCCAATGTTGGGGTTATGCGCCTCCAGTGCAAAGCGACCAAATCCGACTGGCCAGATATAGCGCAAGTCGTTCAAAGAAACGATGGCGTCGCAGCAAGGAGTCTTGACGCTAAGGTTTTTGAACTCATCGGCAAAGGCAGTGTCCATAGCCTCTGCCCACCAGTCCTCAGCGTCTGCACCGCAAGCACTGCATTCCACTCCAGACCAGTTTTCACCGGAATCGTAAAACACAACCTTGTCTTCGAAGATCGGCTGCACATCTTCCGCCTCTGGGGCAATCGCCGCCAACACGGAAACCGCCTTCGCTGCATCCTCCGGAGATGGTTGCCAGAATGGATCGGCTGGAATGTATCGCAGAATATAGTGGCCCATCATTGCTCTCTTCATTAAGATTGCACAATGGAGCATGCCCTCCGAAAGTGGCAACCGGTTTCGGAATAGACGTACTCGCGAGCGCCAAAACGCCGGGATCACCCGTTTAGCAACTCCAGCACCTCCGCATGCRGTTCAGGCGTCGCCGCCGCCACGATATAACCGCCCATTTCCGGCCGGCCGCCGTCCCAGCCGGTCATGACGCCGCCGGCTTGTTCGACCACGGGGATGATGCCGCCGACATCGTAAGGTTTCAGCGAATTCTCCACCACCAGGTCGACATGGCCGGCCGCCAGCAGCGCATAGGCATAACAATCGGTGCCGTAGCGAAAAAGCCTCGACCGGCTCTCGACGCTACGATAGCGCCGGTCGTCCTCGTCCTTGAACAGATGCGGCGACGTGGTGAACATGATCGCGTCGGTGACGGTTCTGCAGGTCGAAGTCTGCAGCACCCGATCGCCGCCCGGGCCGCGATAGTGCGAGCGCTCGCCATCGGCGAAATAGCGCTCGCCGGTAAACGGCTGGTCGATCAGTCCCATCCGCGCCCTACCCTCCTGCCAGAGGCCGATCAGCGTGCCCCAGACCGGCACGCCGGAAATGAAGGCACGCGTGCCGTCGATCGGATCGATCACCCAGACGAATTCCCGATCGAGCCCGACCGACCCATGCTCCTCGCCCAGAATGCCGTGATCCGGAAAGGACGCTTCGATCAGCGAGCGGATCGCCGTTTCCGCCGCCTGGTCGCCTTCGGTCACCGGATCGTAATATTGCCCGCCCTTGTCCACCACCCGGAGGCCTGAACGGAAGCGCGGCAACGTCTCAGCCTTCGCCGCATCGGCGAGCCTGTCGAAAAAAGCACGGTCTGGCAGCATGGAGTGACCCTATCTCTCAAAAACAATCCTGTCATACGAGACCGGTCCGATCATTTTCAAGACAGGTACGGCCATTCGGCTGGCGAAAATTTCGCCCATCGCACAAAAAAAGTACAGATATTCCAATATGCTATTTTTTAGGCGGTTTATTTCGTCATTCCGCTTGACTATTCCGCAATGCAGCAGTAACTTTTTCCTTACAGTCCTTACCGGCTGTAAATGCCCTCCTTGGGTGTTTCCTCCCTAGACTTGACCGCGCTTTTGAGCGCGGTTCTTTTTTGGCTGGTGCATATCTCATGAACGCCGCCGGTCTTTGGTCAAGGATGTGCGCAAGCGCTTGGCGGCGTTTTTACGGAAGCAGCAGCTCTATTCTGCCGCGAAGGGCAGGCTTTCGCCGCCGGCACCGATTTCCGCCGCAAAACTTTCGAGAAAGTGCTGCACGGCCAGCACCACCCGCATGAAGTCGGATTTCTTCTTCAGCGTCGTCTCGTCGATATAGAGCGAGCGGTTGATCTCGATCTGCAGCGCATGCAGGTTGCGCGCCGGCCGGCCGTAATGCTCGGTGATGAAGCCGCCGGCATAGGGCTTGTTGCGCACCGCGGCAAAACCCATATCCTCCAGCAGCCGCAGCGCCAGGCGCGACAGATCGGATGAAGCCGAGGTGCCGTAGCGGTCGCCGATGATGAAATCCGGCCGGATGCCGCTGCCGGAAAGCCGGATATTGCCGGGCATGGAATGGCAATCGATCAGCACCGCCCGGCCGAACTGCGCATGCGTGCGGGCAATCAGCCTCCTCAGCGCCGCATGATAGGGCTTGTAGATCTGCTCGACGCGCTGCAAGGCCTCATCGACCGGCAGCTTCTGCTTATAGATCTCCATGTTCTCCGCCACGATGCGCGGCACCGTGCCGAGCCCGCCGGCGACGCGGATCGAACTGGTATTGGCAAACGGCGGCAGCAGGCCGTCGAACATTTTCGGGTCGAGCTCATAGGGCTCGCGGTTGACGTCGACATAGGCGCGCGGGAAATTGGCACAGAGCATCGGCGCGCCGAGCCCTACCCCGGAAGAGAACAGCTCATCGACGAAAAAATCTTCCGAACGACGGATGCCGCTCTGGTCGAGTCGGGAATTCTCGACAAAGATGCGCGGATAGATGCGGCCGCTATGAGGGGAATTGAGAACCAGAGGGATATGCTGCTGTGGCGGCTCCCAGATGTCGAACAGTTCCCCTTCCCTGAAATCCCAGACCATCCGGCTCCCCGGGCTCTACCCGCGACATATCGTTGATTTGCCATGTTGCCAGTAGCCGGAGCGCAAGTCCAGAGTCTTGAATGCCCCACCCGCGTCAATTCCAAAGCGCGTCGCCTGTTTTTGAATTCGAGTGACGCGCTTTATCTCTTTTATCTTGCGCATGTCGTCGTTCCGAAACCGCAAACCACTTTCTGGCGGCATGCTTTTTATTTTGCGCATGCCGTTATCCCGAAACCGGAAACCACTTTCGGGCGGCATGCGCTGGCACCGGTGAACGCCCGCTCGACAAGCGCGGCAGTCCGGCGTAAAGCATGTTAATCGATAATTCGGCCCGGCAAATTGACATTTGTCCGGGATCGGCGAATGGATTCACTGGATTTTTACCCCGGCATCCGTACATTCGCTGGAAACCTCCTTCTGGTCCACACAGGTCACGACGTAAAGATGAGTCAAAAAATACTTCTCGCCGAAGACGATAACGACATGCGCCGTTTTCTGGTCAAGGCGCTGGAAAAGGCCGGTTACAAGGTCATCTCCTATGACAATGGCGCCAGCGCCTATGACCGCTTGCGTGAGGAGCYGTTCTCGCTGCTCCTCACCGACATCGTCATGCCGGAAATGGACGGCATCGAGCTGGCGCGCCGCGCCACCGAGCTCGATCCCGACCTCAAGGTGATGTTCATCACCGGATTCGCCGCCGTGGCGCTGAACCCCGATTCGCAGGCGCCGAAGGATGCCAAGGTGCTGTCCAAGCCCTTCCACCTGCGCGACCTCGTCGACGAGGTCAACAAGATGCTGGCTGCCGCCTGACCGCAGCCCTGGCAAGGCGCTGCAATCCAGCGCCTGTCGCAAAGTTTTCACAGAAGCCCAAAAAAGCTGTTGACCGCTCCAGGCTTCTGTGGGATATGCGCCGCCATCGGATGGGCGTGTAGCTCAGCGGGAGAGCACTACGTTGACATCGTAGGGGTCACAAGTTCGATCCTTGTCACGCCCACCATCCTTTTCAAGGGCTTAGCGAGAAATCGCTGAGCCCTTTATCGCCTTTGTCGCGGAATGCACGAAAAATTCCTTGTCATAAATCTGCAAATTGGCGCGTGGCAGAAGCACTTCCAAATCGCAACTCAATGCAACGAGTGCACCTTCAGGATTGGAAGTTTTGAATTGGCCTGCCATTCGAGAATTCGTTCGTAAACGCCCATCGATCTAAAATCAGTCTCAGATAAGGCAAGGCGGAGATGACGCTCAACTTCATCCCCGGTAGTTTGAGGATGCTTTCGCTTTGCAATACACAGCCGCAAGCAAGCGCCAAGTGCTTCTGCGAAATCATGACCATTGGTGGCTTGCCAAATCTCAGCTGACTTCTCTGCATCCACTATCCCCAGAAACGCATCAATTTGCTCGCGACCTGGATTGGATTTCTTGAGAATGATGTAGGCTAATCTCTCAGCGTTTATTTGAAAGCCATCGAAGGCCGGCAACCAGTTGACATCTGGAAATTTGACGTTAATCAGACCTTTAGCGTTCGCTAATTTCGCAGCCGATAAGGGGCGTAGGCCATCGGCAATTTGTTTTGAAACCGCGTCAAAGCCACCAACTTTTTCACACAAATCCTCCTCAGCCACCTCTCGCAAATACCGCGAGAATACGTCTGTCCGGATTACGTCTATCTCGAAATCGTGATTCTCCGAATAGATGAGGTTATCCAGGTCCGCGATAACGCCGGTCAATCTATCGAAATCGGCGTCGGCTAAGGCAACAAAGCCGTGAAATTTGGCCTCATTCAGCTTCTTGACACTGCCAAGCAGCTTCGCCCTACCCCAGCAGTTCACCATCGAGACAGCAGGCAAGTCCGTGAACTGCTCAAATCGCCTTATATCGGTCACACCCTCGACCAACATGAAGGCACCAGCAAACGATTGTCTTTCCATACGGATTTCAGCAACTATATCATCCGCGTCCATTAAATGCCCGATGGAAATCATGCTACGGAACCAGTCCAGTCCGGCGTTACATCGCCTTCGAATACGTCGCCTAACTCAACTACCAAATCCGCCCATCGACCGATCAGTTGCGGAGAATGCGTCGCTAACACCACGTCAAACCTGTTGAGGTCGATGATACTCATAAGGTCGGAGATAAACTTCTTCTGCCACGATACGTGAAGTGATATTTCCGGTTCATCGATTAAGATCAGCGAGTTCTTTTGCGTCTCGAATAGAAGCTCAAAAAATAGTACCAGCTGATGTTGCTCACCCGACGACAGCGTCTCAATCGGGACTTCACGATCGCTATAAAGCACGTTAAGGCCCTTTTGCTTACTTACTTTTACGTCTTTTCTTCCAAATCGAGCATCTATTAACTTCTTAAATAACGCAATACGCTCATATATATTATCGAGACTATCGAGTTTTTTCTTATTATCTTCAATATAAACACTTAAAACCCTGGCAATCGCAGGATCAAGCTTTCTACTCGGCAAAGCCATTGGGACATCTTGTTCACTGTCCAAAATCCCAACATCCATCAATTCTTTTCGCTTTTCATCCAGCACAAGCAATTGCTTCTCAATCTCTTCTTGTGGAAGCTGTTGTGAAGCGGATTGAACCGCGCCGGATTTGCCGGAGACCCCAACTCGTGAGAAGTAGGGTCTATGACAAGCAAGACGACGAACAAATTTTCCCCTGAAGTCCGCGCCCGCGCCGTTCGAATGGTGTCGGAACATGAGGCCGAACATTCTTCGCGATGGGCG
>NZ_JBFUFK010000021.1:0-121655 GCF_056403475.1 Rhizobium sp. P2_G9
GTTGAGAATTGATCATTAGCCTTCATCATCGCTCGAAATTGACGAGAGTTCAAAAACTCAAAATCCCAATCAGTGCAAAACACCAACCAAAATCGAGCTTTCGTCTTCTCATTTCAAAACGTAGACTGGCCAAAGTCTCTTTCGGTAACATCCAGAACCCTAAAGTCCCTTCCGCCACCGCAGACACCCGCCGTCCACGTCTCTCTTTCTTCTTAACCAACAATGTCAAAGATCAGACGAAAAAACCCCGTCCCCAGAAACAACATCCCTGCTATCCCCGGTCAAAGCATGCTCACCAATGTCTTGGTAGTCTGCTCTTAATGTAACCTCCAGCGCCACAGTCTTAACCGTTTTGCAGGAGCGAGCTCGTTGGCCGCCAGAAGCAACCGCCGCCCTCGTCTTGAAGCGGGTTATAAGGGGGAGGCCTCAGAGTGTCAAACGCTTTTTTCGAGTTTTGTGAAGTTTTTTTGAAAGCCCGAGATTTCCAATCGGTTGCGGTGCGATATTTTGAAAAGGGTCGGTTTGCGACGCACAAAATTGCCGATCTGCCGCCAGTTTTTCACATTTAGAGCCGAATCCATCCGGATCGGATCGCGCCGGCCAGGCAAGTTTGACTCACGCGCGATTATATTGCACTCATGGCGGCTCTTGAGGGGCGGACATTCGGGACCGGACAATTGATCCATGCATGACGCGAGAATCATCCGGTCACTCGGAGAAAAGCCACCGATCCTGGCAGAAGGACGGCGCACGCCTGACCGGCGCGAGGTTTCGCTGCGCTGGCTCTCAGGCACATTTCTTACCGGCATCACCAGTTCCATTCTTATGGGCGTCGCACTTTTTGCCGCGCTCGAAGGCCGCGAACTGCTGACCATTCCGGCCGAAGCGTCCGCCATGGGCCGCGCGGATACCAAGGATGATGCGATCGACACCGTGCAGAAGGGTGGCAGGTTGATCACCTCCACCGTCGCCGCCAAGCCGTCCGACAGGCAGGTCATGGATGTGCCGACTGTCGTCGCCGATGGCGACAAGCAGGTGGTGCGCAAGCAGCCCTTTGCTCTGGTGAAGATGGCGCTCGCCGCCAACTATTCGAGTGAAACCGATTATCCGGCCTTCGACCCGCTGAATATCGTCTCCTCCGAGGCCGACAAGCCGGGCGCCGCAGCCCCCTCCCCCGTCTTCTACGGCTCCGACGTCGAATCGGAGGTGTCGTTGAAGGTGATCGATTTCCCAGCGACCACCTCCCCCTTCCCGCTTGGACCATCGATGACCTATGACGAGGTCGAGGAGAATGTCCGAACCAACGGATCGCTTCTGACCTCCGACGACAGCCAGGTCGCGACGCTCTCCTATGTCGACCCGCAGCGCTTCGCTTCCGACACCGACACGATCGACGTTCTGGGCAAGCTCTCGGCCAAGGTGGTCGAAGAGAACACCACGGTCGCTATGCCGAGCTTCGTGACGCCGAAAACGCCGGAATATGCCGATGATGTCATTCCCGTGCGGACGGCGGCAACGCTAAGCTCGGTGCTGGTCGCCGCCGGTTATGCCAAGGGGCCGGTCAAGGATATCGAGGATTATCTCTCGTCCGCTCTGCAAAAGGACCAACTCGCCGAAGGCGACGTGGTGCGCGTCGGCGTCGTCCAGGAAGGCGAGAAGGCGCGCATCGTCCGCGTCAGCCTCTATTCGCACGGCGTCCACCAGTTGACCGTGGCGGCCGACGACAAGGGAAAGCTGGTGACGGGCACCGAACCGCCGGCGCTCGCCGCCGTCCAGACTGCCTTCGATGACAGTTCCGCTCAGGTTGCCGACAATGACGATCTGCCACGGGTCTATGACGGCATTTATCGCGCCAGTCTTTCCTACGGCATGAGCAAGGATATGATCGCCAATGTGATCCGGCTGCTTTCCAGCAATGTCGACTTCCAGGCGCAGCTGAAACCGACCGACAAGCTCGAAGCCTTCTATTCCGTCGAAGACGAGACCGGCGAGGCGACCAAGGATTCCGAACTGCTCTACATCCACGCCAAGTTCGGCGATACCGACACGAAGCTCTACCGTTTCCAAGACCAGACCGACATGTCGGTCGATTATTATGACCAGAACGGCAAGAGCCTGAAGCAGTTCCTGATACGTAACCCGGTGCCCGGCGCGGTGTTCAGGTCCGGTTTCGGCATGCGCCGGCATCCGATCCTTGGCTATATGCGCATGCATACCGGCGTCGACTGGGCTGCCCCGAAGGGCTCGCCGATCATCGCGGCCGGCGACGGCACGGTCATCAAGGCCGGCTGGGACAAGGGTGGCTATGGCAACCAGACGCTGATCCAGCATCCGAACGGCTATGTCACGTCCTATAATCACCAGGCAGCGATCGCCAAGGAAGTGGTGCCCGGCGCCCATGTCCACCAGGGACAGATCATCGGCTGGGTCGGCACGACGGGCGAATCAACTGGCCCGCACCTGCATTACGAGGTGATCGTCAACGGCAACCGCGTCGATCCGCAGCGCATCCGCCTGCCGGCCGGCAAGGCATTGAAGGGTGACGAGCTCGCCAAATTCGAGCAGGAGCGCAAGCGCATCGACGACCTGATCGACAAGGGCGAAACCAGGGTCGCCAGCCAGTAGTTCACCATTGAAGCTCAGACGAAACCGGCGGCCAAAGGCCGCCGTTCGTATTCGATAGCGCTTGCCTACGCCGCCTGCTTCTCGGTGCTGCGCGCCTTGAACAGCAGCCGGTCGGAGCCGGACGAGACATGGATGCGCGATCCATCCGGGAAATCGCCGGAAAGAATACGCTCCGACAGCGGATCCTGCACGTAGCGCTGGATCGCCCGCTTCAGCGGCCGGGCGCCATAGACAGGATCATAGCCCTTGTCGGCCAGCCAGCTGCGGGCATCTTCGCCAAGTTCGAGCTCGATCTTGCGATCGGCCAAAAGCTTTGCGAGGCGCGTCAGCTGAATATCGACGATCGCGCCCATCTCGCTGCGCCGCAGGCGATGGAACAGGATGATCTCGTCGACGCGGTTGAGGAATTCCGGCCGGAAGGCCGCCTTCACCACATCCATCACCTGGTCGCGCACCTTGTCGCTGTCCTCGTCATCGGCGAGCCGGACCAGATATTCGGCACCGAGATTGGAGGTCATGACGATCAGGGTGTTCTTGAAGTCCACCGTACGGCCCTGGCCATCGGTCAGGCGGCCGTCATCGAGAACCTGCAGGAGCACGTTGAACACATCCGGATGCGCCTTCTCGACTTCGTCGAACAGCACGATCTGGTAGGGCCGGCGCCGAACTGCCTCGGTGAGCGCCCCGCCCTCGTCATAACCGACATAGCCCGGAGGGGCGCCGATCAGCCGCGAAACGGAGTGCTTCTCCATATATTCCGACATGTCCATGCGCGTGATCGCCTGCTCGTCATCGAACAGGAAGCGAGCCAGCGCCTTGGTCAACTCCGTCTTGCCGACACCGGTCGGGCCGAGGAAGATGAACGAGCCGATCGGCCGGTTCGGATCCTGCAGGCCGGCGCGGGCGCGGCGGACGGCGCGCGACACGGCCTGAACCGCATCACCCTGACCGACGACCGACTTCGCCAACTCGTCTTCCATCCGCAGCAGCTTGTCGCGTTCGCCTTCGAGCATCTTGTCGACCGGAATGCCGGTCCAGCGCGAGACGATATGGGCGATATGGTCAGGCGTGACCACTTCCTGCACCATGGCGGCGCCTCGGCCATCGCTCGATTCCGCGTCGGTGAGCTGCTTTTCCAAAGCCGGGATCGTGCCATAGGCCAGTTCGCCGGCCCTTTGGTATTCACCCTTGCGCTGCGCGATCGCCAACTCGTTGCGGGCGTCGTCGAGCATCTTCTTCAAATCCGCGGCGAGGCCGAGCTTCTGCTTTTCCGCCTGCCAGCGGGCCGTCAGCGCATCCGCCTGCTCCTCGAACGAGGCGAGGTCGGCTTCGAGCTTTTCGAGCCGATCTCTGGACGCCGTGTCGGTTTCCTTCTTCAGCGCCTCGCGCTCGATCTTCAGCTGGATGATGCGGCGATCGAGTTCGTCGAGCTCTTCCGGCTTGGAATCGACCTGCATGCGCAGCCGCGAGGCGGCCTCGTCCATCAGGTCGATCGCCTTGTCCGGCAGGAACCGGTCGGCAATGTAACGGTTGGACAGCGTGGCCGCGGCCACCAGTGCAGAGTCTGAAATCCGTACCTTATGATGCTGCTCGTACTTTTCCTTGAGGCCGCGCAGGATCGAGATCGTGTCGTCGACCTTCGGCTCGTCGACGAAGACCGGCTGGAAACGCCGGGCAAGTGCCGCGTCCTTCTCGACATGCTTGCGATATTCGTCGAGCGTCGTGGCACCCACGCAATGCAATTCGCCACGCGCCAGCGCCGGCTTCAAGAGGTTGGACGCATCCATAGCGCCATCCGCCTTGCCCGCGCCGACCAGCGTATGCATCTCGTCGATGAACAGGATGACTTCGCCATTCTCCGCCTGGACCTCGCTGAGCACGGATTTCAGCCGCTCCTCGAATTCACCGCGGAATTTGGCGCCGGCAATCAAGGCGCCCATATCGAGCGCCATCAGCTTCTTGTCCTTCAGCGATTCCGGCACGTCGCCATTGACGATCCGGAGCGCCAGGCCTTCGGCAATGGCGGTCTTTCCGACGCCGGGCTCACCGATCAGCACCGGATTGTTCTTGGTGCGGCGGGAAAGGACCTGGATCGTGCGGCGGATTTCGTCGTCCCGGCCGATCACCGGATCAAGCCTGCCCTCGCGAGCCTCGGCAGTGAGGTCACGGGCATATTTCTTCAGCGCGTCAAAACCAGCCTCCGCATTGGCGCTGTTTGCCGTGCGGCCCTTGCGGATCTCGTTGATCACCTGGTTCAGCGCCTGCGGATTGACGCCGGCCTTCTTCAGCGAGTCCGCCGTCGTGGCACTCGGCTCCATGGCGAGGGCAATCAGCAGCCGTTCGACGGTGACAAAGCTGTCACCGGCCTTCTTGGCCTGTTCCTCGGCATTGTTGAAGATGCGCGCCAAGGGCTGGGCAAGCGAAAGCTGGCCATTGCCGCCGGATGTCTTGGGCAGCTTCTTCAACGCCTCGTCATTCGCCAGCCGGGCGACTTTGGAATCGCCTCCGGCGCGATCGATCAGCGACGCAGCCATGCCCTGATTGTCATCGAGCAGTGCCTTGAGCACATGTTCGGCGGTGAATTGCGGATTGCCTTCACCGACCGCATAAGTCTGCGCGTTCTGCAGGAAACCGCGAACGCGTTCGGAATATTTCTCTAAATTCATAATGTCTCCGTTTCTCGCCCCGCCCCTAAGGCACGGACCGAAGTATCAGGATTCAGCTCCCGTATCGGCAAGCCGTTGACGCGAATATGGTGTGGATTTCGGGAAAGAAAAGGGCGGATAGGCGAGATTTTTGGGCGATTTCAGCGGTTTGCGAATCGTCAAGCAGAAGCGGTCCGAGAGGCTCAACTGCGCCCGAATTCGACAACATTCTGCAGGTTGATCTCCGAAAACTGCTCCACCAATGCGGTGGGCATGTCGAGGCGCTTCAGCACCCCGACTTGTTGCCATTGTCATCGATAATGCAGACCTCGCTCGGATCGCTCTGCAGGACCGACCGGCGGATCGTGTAATGCTTTACCTTGCCATCATGCGAGGGGATCGATCCCGTCTTGATGTCGTCATAGCCCAAGGTGCTCGCCTCCATCCTGTCCTTTTGCTGCGACACGAGCGGCGTGACGATCAGCGTCAGCGCAATGATTGCCGTGCCGAACAGGAGGGCGACGTTGAGCGCACCGATGGGACCCGATCTCTCGCGCGAAAATTCCCGCTCCTGCGGTTTCGAGAACTCGTCATCCATGGTTCAGCGCCCTGTTATCATTCCAGATCGTGGTTACCGGAATGATAATGGCCAGTGCTAAACGAAGTCTTAACAGATCGTTATAAACCGGGACATGTCCGACCTTTTGCCGGTAGGGAGTACAAGCGATCAGGGCAGGAGATCGGTGAGGAACGGCACGAGCGGGTCGTCGGCGGGCGGCATCGGGAAGCTCCGAAGATCCTTCGCCCGCACCCATTTGATCGCCTGGCCTTCAAKTCCGCGCGCGATGCCCTCATAGCGCCTGCATATATAAAGAGGCATCAGCAGGTGGAAATCGTCATAGGCGTGGCTGGCAAAGGTCAGCGGCGCGAGGCAGGGGATCTTGGTTTCGATGCCGAGTTCTTCCCGGAGCTCGCGAACCAGCGTCTCCTCCGGCGTCTCGCCCTTCTCGACCTTGCCGCCCGGAAATTCCCAGAGCCCGGCCATCGATTTGCCTTCCGGACGCTGGGCAAGCAGCACGCGGCCATCCGCATCGATCAGCGCGCAGGCCGCGACCAGCACGATGCGATTGCCGCCATCCGCCATGTCAGGCCTCTTTCTGCCAGTAGCAGTAGTCGTAGACCGGTTTGAAACCGATCCGTTCGTAAAGCGTCCGGGCCGGGTGATTGTCGGCGATCACCTGCAGCCAACCATGCCGGGCGCCGCGGAGCCGCGCCCAGCGCAGCGCCGCCGAAACCAGTTCGAGACCGAGCCCCCGGCGGCGCGCGCTTTTTGCGACCACGATCTGCTGCAGGCCGGCGAGCTCATTGTCCTGCACACAGATGCCGACCGCCTTCGGGCCTTCGGAATCTTCCATCAGGAACAGGCCGGCAGTCGGCTCGATCGAGCCGATAATGCCGCCGAGCACAGGCGCGGTCGTCTCGCGGCCATCGTCGATCTTCACGCAGGCTTCGGAAAAGCGCTGTATGTCGTGGGTCGGCAGGTGATCCATGCCATGGTCGGTATCGACCGCGTCGAGATCGGCGGCCATGACCAATGTCCGCGACTTCGGTACCCAGCCTTCATGCGCCAGCAAATCCGGGAGGCCTGGTGGGCAAAGCGGCGATTGCCGGATCGACGCCGTCAGGCCATTGGACGCGAAGGCTTCCTCGGCGGCGCGGATACGCGCGGCCATGTCCGAACCGTCGAACGGGTCGAGCGGCACGAGCGAATTCAGGCGCTTGGAAGGATGGCCGGGCGTCAGGCGCAATTGCCAGCTGCCGTCGAACGTTACCTTCGCCGCAGGCCATGCCCGGAATCCTGCCGCCTCCAGCCGTCGCACCAACGGCAGCCGGACACGGCTCATATCAGCTACGGTAGTCGCCATTGATTTCGACATATTCCTTGGTGAGGTCGCACGTCCACACCGTCGCCTTGCCCAGGCCGAGGCCGAGATCGACTCTGACAGGGATTTTCTGGTTCTTCATGACCGCCGAAGCAGCCGCCTCGGAATAATCAGGGTCACGCTCGCCCTCGACCGCAACGCGAATATCGCCGAAGCGAATTTCGAGCAGATCGCGGTCTGCGGGCTCGCCGGCCTTGCCGACAGCCATGACGACACGGCCCCAATTGGCATCCTCGCCGGCGATCGCGGTCTTGACCAGCGGTGAATTGGCGATCGAAAGCGCGATCTTCTTGGCGCTCTCGTGGCTGACAGCGCCGGTGACAGTGACCTCGACCATCTTGCGAGCGCCTTCGCCATCGCAGACGACCTGGTGGGCGAGGTCGAGCAGCAGGCTGTTGAGCGCCTCAGCGAAACCGGCGACCTCGCCACCATCGATCTCGACCCGCTTCTGGCCGTGCCGGGCAGCTGCGCCAGTGGCGAACAGCATCAGCGTGTCGGAGGTCGAGGTGTCGCTATCGACAGTGACCGAGTTGAAGCTCGGGCCGACCCCCCGCGAAAGCAGGCTCTGCAGCACGTTCGGGGCGATATTCGCATCGGTGACGACGAAAGACAGCATCGTCGCCATGTCAGGCGCGATCATGCCCGCACCCTTGGCAATGCCGTTGATTGTGACGGTGGTGCCGGAAATCTGCGCCGTCCGGGTCGCGACCTTCGGATAGGTATCCGTGGTCATGATCGCCTTGGCGGCTTCCAGCCAGAAATCGCCCGTCGCGCGCACGTTCATATCGCCCAGCACGCCGGCAAATTTCGTAGCATCGAGCGGCTCGCCAATCACGCCGGTCGAGGCAAGGAAAACCTCACCCACCGAACAGCCCACCGCTTCGGAGGCCGACTTGGCCGTCAGTTCCGTCGCAGCCTTGCCCTTCTTGCCGGTAAAAGCGTTGGCATTGCCGGAATTGACCACGACAGCGCGAGCCTGGCCGCCCTTCAGGTTGGCGCGGCAGAAATCCACCGGCGCCGAGGGGCAGTTCGAGCGGGTGAAGACGCCAGCGACGCTCGCCGGTTCGTCGAACACCATCATCAGCACGTCGGTGCGGTTCTTGTACTTGATGCCGGCTTCGGCGGTGGCCATGCGGACACCGTCGATCACCGGCATGACGGGAAAATTTTTCGGCGCGAGCGGGGAGACAGCGTGGGACATGACCCTGAACCTCGATTTGGGACGCCTGTCCCAGGGCAACGCACAGACGCAGAAGCGTGATGGCTCAAAACGAGAAGGCGCCTGCATCGTGCAGGCGCGGCACTCGCCTTGGCGGCGGTGAGCAGCGCCACATACTTTTCGCGGATGACGAGCTGCCGCACCTGGTCCTTGACCTGATCGAAGGACGGCGGAGCGGCAGTGCGCTTATCCTCGACCAGGATCACATGGTAGCCGAATTGGGTCTTGATCGGGGTTTCGCTGTGCTTGCCCTTTTCGAGCGCGAAAGCCGCAGCTTCGAATTCCGGCACCATCTGGCCCTTCTTGAAAAAGCCGAGATCGCCGCCATCGGATTTGTTCGGATCGGTCGACTTTTCCTTGGCGAGCTTGGCGAAATCCTTGCCGGCGTCGAGTTCCTTGATGATCGCCTTGGCCTCATCCTCGGTCTTCACCAGGATGTGGCGGGCATGAATCTCTTCTTCCTTCGGCATCTTGGCGACTTCGGCATCATAGCGCGCCTTGAGATCGGCATCGGTGATCGCGTCGACAATATGCTTCTTGAAATATTCGTTGTGCAGCTCGCGATCGACAATGAACTGGACGCGCGTCTTGAAATCGACGTCATCATCGAGCTTCTCGGTCTTGGCCTTTTCGGCGACGACCTTGGCGTCGATCAATGCCGTCAGCGCTGCGATCTGCTTCTTGTCCGGCGGCAGCTGCTGCGCCGTCTGCGGATCGATGAAGCCCTCGGCAAGTTCAAGGCCGGATTTGGTGATCTCGACGCCATCGATCTTGGCGACGACCGGATCCTTGGCATCTGCGGCGTTGGCGATGGGGCCTACGGCCAGGAGGGCGGTCAGAGCAGTGGCTGCGAGCAGGCCTTTGCGGAACATTTTTTCACCATTTTAGAGCATTTACGAAAGGTGGCCCCGGGATTTGCATTTTTCCGGCCAAAAGGCAAATGGAAAAGCGGGAGTCCGACCGCATTGAGTTGACATGCCAGACGCCCCCTCTTATCTGTCTCGCAGATTTGCGCGCTTGAATAGAAGTGTGCGGTGGAACGTTTTCCGGCAGATTTACTTCGGTCGACGATACGTTCCGGCAACAAAGATTGAGTTCAGAAAGGACCATGACGATGGTCAGTCTCGGCGGCCTGGCCCGCAAATTGTTCGGCTCCTCCAACGAACGCCGCATTCGCTCATATTCCACTCGCGTCAGCGAGATCAACGCGCTTGAGCCGCAGATAAAGGCGCTGACGGATGACCAGCTCAGGGCTAAGACGGCCGAATTCAAGCAGCAGCTTGCCGCCGGCAAGACGCTGGACGACATTCTGGCTCCGGCTTTTGCGGTCGCCCGTGAAGCAGCCCGGCGCGTGCTTGGCTTGAGACCTTTCGACGTCCAGCTGACCGGCGGCATGATCCTGCATGAGAAGGGCATCGCCGAAATGAAGACCGGCGAAGGCAAGACGCTGGTCGCCACGCTGCCCATCTATCTCAACGCGCTCGCCGGCAGGGGCGTGCACCTCGTGACCGTCAATGACTACCTCGCCCAGCGCGACGCGCAGATGATGGGCAAGATCTACGGCTTCCTCGGCCTGACAACCGGCGTCATCGTCCATGGTCTCGACGACGACCAGCGCCGCGCGGCTTATGCCTGCGACGTCACCTACGCCACCAACAACGAACTCGGCTTCGATTATCTGCGCGACAATATGAAGTACGAGAAAAGCCAGATGGTCCAGCGCGACCACTATTTCGCCATCGTCGACGAAGTCGACTCGATCCTGGTCGACGAGGCGCGCACGCCGCTGATCATTTCCGGCCCGCTCGACGACCGTTCCGACTTCTATAATACGATCGACGCCTTCATCCCGATGCTCAACAAGGATGACTATGAGCTCGACGAGAAGCAGAAGTCGGTCAACTTTTCCGAAGTCGGCACCGAGAAACTCGAAAATCTGCTGCGCGCCGCCGGCCACCTGAAGGGCGAGTCGCTTTACGACGTCGAGAACGTCGCCGTCGTCCACCACGTCAACAACGCGCTCAAAGCGCACAAAATGTTCCAGCGCGACAAGGATTACATCGTCCGCAACGACGAAGTCGTGATCATCGACGAATTCACCGGCCGCATGATGCCCGGCCGCCGCTTTTCGGAGGGCCTGCACCAGGCGCTCGAAGCCAAGGAGAAGGTGTCGATCCAGCCTGAAAACCAGACGCTGGCCTCGATCACGTTCCAGAACTATTTCCGCATGTATGACAAGCTGGCCGGCATGACCGGTACGGCATCGACCGAAGCTGAAGAATTCGGCAACATCTATGGCCTCGAAGTCGTTGAAGTGCCGACCAACCTGCCGATCAAGCGTCTCGACGAAGATGACGAGGTCTACCGAACAGTCGAGGAGAAGTACAAGGCGATCATCGCCGACATTCTCGACAGCCACAAGCGCGGCCAACCGGTGCTGGTCGGTACGACCTCGATCGAAAAGTCCGAACAGCTCGCCGACCGCCTGAGAAAGCAGGGTTTTTCCAATTTCCAGGTGCTGAACGCCCGCTATCACGAGCAGGAAGCCTATATCGTCGCCCAGGCCGGCGTGCCGGGTGCCGTCACCATTGCCACCAACATGGCCGGCCGCGGCACCGACATCCAGCTCGGCGGCAACCCGGACATGCGCATCGAACAGGAACTGACCGATCTTGAGCCGGGTCAGGAGCGCCAGTCGCGCGAAGCCGCGATCCGCGATGAGGTCAAGACGCTCAAGCAACAGGCGCTGGCCGCCGGCGGCCTTTATGTTCTCGCCACCGAGCGCCATGAAAGCCGCCGCATCGACAACCAGTTGCGCGGCCGCTCCGGCCGTCAGGGTGACCCGGGCCGCTCAAAATTCTTCCTGTCTTTGCAGGACGACCTGATGCGCATCTTCGGTTCCGACCGTATGGATTCGATGCTGGTCAAGCTCGGCCTCAAAGAAGGCGAGGCGATCATCCATCCGTGGATCAACAAGGCCCTGGAACGCGCCCAGAAGAAGGTCGAGGCCCGCAACTTCGACATCCGCAAGAACCTGCTCAAATATGACGACGTGCTCAACGACCAGCGCAAGGTGATCTACTCACAACGCCTCGAGCTGATGGAAGCAGAGAGCATGACCGAGACGGTCGAGGACATGCGCGACGAGGTGATCGAGGTGATCACCAAGAAGCACATGCCGGAAAAGGCCTATGCCGAGCAATGGAACGTCAAGGACCTGCGCGCCGAAGCGCTTGAATATCTCAACCTCGACCTGCCGATCGAAGCCTGGGCGGCCGAGGAAGGCATTGCCGAAGACGATGTGTTCACGCGCATCAAGGACGCCGCCGACAAGGAAATGAAGGAAAAGGCCGAGCGTTTTGGCGCCGAACTCATGACCTATGTCGAGCGTTCCGTCGTGCTGCAGACGCTCGATAACCTCTGGCGCGAGCACATCGTCAACCTCGAACATTTGCGCTCTGTCATCGGCTTCCGCGGCTACGCCCAGCGCGACCCGCTGCAGGAATACAAGCAGGAAGCCTTCGAACTCTTCCAGGCCCTGCTCGCCAACCTGCGCAACACGGTCACCGGCCAGCTGATGCGTGTCGAACTGGTGCAGAACGCCCCCGACATGGAAGGCGAGGAACTGCCGTTCATGCAAGGCCACCACATCGACGCCACGACTGGCGAGGACGACTTCAACTCTGGCGGCCATAGCGCCCAGGGCTTTTCGGCCAACGAGATCCACCGCGACCCGAACAACCCCGCCACCTGGGGCGAAGTCGGCCGCAACGAACCCTGCCCCTGCGGCTCAGGCAAGAAGTTCAAGCATTGCCACGGGGCCTATCAGACGGCTTGAGGCCGCCACAGTTGAGATGAACAGCGCCGCCTCCGGGCGGCGTTTTCATGCCCGGCGTTTGGGGCCTTCCAATGAAGATGTTTCCCAGCGCCTGGCCGAAAGGCGCTGTTCAGCGCATCGCCAAACTCAAAGCCGAAAAGACTGCCGGAGCGACATCATCAGCGTTACCATCCACCAACGCACACGCCTGCCCGTCCCCGACATAACGCGGCCACCACTTTCCATTCATATCGATGCCGAAACTGACCCAGGCAAACGGGCTCGGAACATGTGCCGCCACATCCGCCAGCAATTTTGCAGGAGGCGGCCCGGGGTCTCCCGCCCACTCTCCACAAGGCCAACAGCCCACAACGCTGCCGTTGACGACGAAGGCACAGTATACAAACGGAGGGCCCGCCATAGGTTGGAGCCGAAAATAAGCCCTGAACACCAAGCCGCCCATCAGCCTCTCGCCCTTCATTTCGCGAAAATGTGCGATGGTCTTTAGTGCTTCGTCGAAATCGGAAGCATCCAAAATATGGAGGTCCCCGTCCGAGGGATCACTTGCCCCGTCATACTCCACCCAATCCTCAACCGTAACCGGGATCGGCCCGAATGCCGAGAGTGTTGCCTCGATAGCGGCTCGGTCGTCGATCTGCGAAACTGGCAACCACTTCGTCAGAGGCAACCATTTCGCCAGGGGCGGATACCAACTGGGTGTATAATGGCAAGCCGCATGGTTTGCTGGAGAGGTGAGCAGGCCGATGCCGCGACTTGATAAAGCATCGAAGAGCCCGGCATAGTCCTCCGGCAGAAGCCACAGGCCGCAACAAACGGCAGAGCCATCAGAATCGAACCGCGCTTCGCGTAGAGCAGCGACCGGGTCCATTCGCCAATCTACCACGTCATGATCAATCACTATCGGGGTAAAGCCGAATTTCCGCGCAATCTCGACCTCGACCGCGAAATAAGGCTCGACTGTTCGCGGATTCTCGGGATCGCAGCAAAAAAGAACATAGGGCGAGGGCATGGCTGGAACACTCCTATTGCCGTTCCGCCAACAGCATGTAATTCACATCCATGTCCTTCGACAGATTCCACTGATTGGTAAACGGGCTGAAGAACACGCCCGTCCTGTCGATCACATTCATCCCCGCTGCATTCAGCGGCTTCTCGATCTCTTCCGGCCGCACCAGCTTTTCATATTGATGCGTGCCGCGCGGCAGCCAGCGCAGGATGTTTTCCGCCGCCACGATGGCAAGTGCCGCCGCCTTGAAGGTGCGATTGATGGTGGCGACGAACATCAGGCCGCCGGGCTTGACCATGGTGGCGCAGGTCTCGATGAAGAAGGGCACGTCGGCGACATGCTCGACCACTTCCATATTGAGCACGATATCGAATTTTTCGTCATCGGCGGCCAGTGCCTCAGCGGTCACGGCGCGGTAGTCGACCGGCACGCCGCTCTGCTCCGAATGGATGCGGGCGATGGCAATGTTCTTTTCCGACGCGTCGGCACCCAGCACATTGGCGCCCATGCGGGCAATCGGCTCGGAGAGCAGGCCGCCACCGCAGCCGATATCGAGCACCCGCAGCCCTTCGAGCGGCCTATGCGATTTCGGATCTCGGCCGAATTTTTCCGATACCTTGTCGCGGATATAGGCAAGCCGCACAGGGTTGAACTTGTGCAGCGGCTTGAATTTTCCCGTCGGGCTCCACCACTCCGCCGCCATGGCCGAGAAAAGGTCGACTTGCGACTGGTCTATGCTGGTCTTGGCGGCTTCGGTCATTGTCATGCTCCCTTTCGGCACGACCTATATAGGGTCGATCGCCCTATCGCGACAATTCTTTTGCCGCGGCTTCCAGCCCGCCAAGCGTCAGCGGATACATTTTGCCCCCGAACAGGCTGCGGATCATGCCGATCGAATGCGTATGGCCCCAATAGCTCTCCGCCACCGGATTCAACCAGACCCATTTGCGGAAATGACCGGTGATGCGGTTGAGCCAGACCGCGCCCGGCTCCTTGTTCCAATGCTCGACCGAGCCGCCGGCCATGCTGATCTCATAAGGGCTCATCGACGCATCGCCGGCAAAGATCACCTTATAGTCGGGACCATAGGTGCGGATCACGTCTTCCGTCGGGATCATCGACGACTTGCGCCTGAGATTGTCCTTCCAGACACCTTCATAGAGGCAATTGTGGAAATAGAAATATTCGAGCTGACGGAATTCCGCCCGCGCCGCCGAAAACAGTTCTTCAGCGATCTTCAGGTGATCGTCCATCGAGCCGCCGATGTCGAAGAACATCAGGAGCTTCACCCGATTGCGACGCTCGGGCCGCGTCTGCACGTCCAGCCACCCATGCTCGGCTGTCGCGCGAATTGTGTTGTCGAGGTCGAGCTCGTCGTCGGCGCCATCGCGCACCCAGCGGCGCAACCGCTTCAATGCGACTTTGATGTTGCGCGTGCCAAGCTCGACCGAATCGTCGAGATTTTTGAAATTACGCTCGTCCCAGACTTTCACCGCGCGCCGATGACGCGATTCCGGTTGGCCGATACGGACACCTTCGGGATTATAGCCATAGGCGCCAAAGGGCGAGGTGCCGCCGGTGCCGATCCACTTATTACCGCCCTGATGACGGCCCGTCTGTTCGGCGAGCCGCTGCTTCAGCGTCTCCATCAGTTTTTCGAAGCCGCCAAGGCTTTCGACCAGCCGCTTCTCTTCCTCGCTCAGATGTTTTTCCGCGAGCCGCATCAGCCATTCGACGGGGATTTCGGCGATGTCGACGATCTCGGTCGCACCCGAGACCGCCGAAACACCCTTGAAATAGTGCGCGAAAACCTGGTCGAAACGGTCGATGAACCGCTCGTCTTTCACCAATGATGCCCGCGCCAGATAGTAGAAAGCCTCGACATCGTAGTCTGCGATATGTGCTTCCATCCCCTCCATCAGCGTCAAAAATTCCCGGAGCGTCACCGGGACCTTTGCTGCCTTGAGTTCGAGGAAGAAGGGGAGGAACATCGCCTATGCCACCCTGCGCTCTTGCAGCCGCTCCTCTTCGCCGATCTTTTCCAGCACGAACGGCGTCGTCTGGTAGACCTGGTTGATCCAGTTGCCGAACAACAGATGCGCATGGCTGCGCCAGCGGTTCAGCGGAATCTGGGTCTCGTCATTGTGCGGGAAATAATTCGCCGGCATCTTGATCGGCACGCCGGCCGACTGGTCGCGGAAATATTCGTCGGCCAACGAGGTCGAGTCATATTCGACATGATTGAACATATAGAGCCGGTTGCCCTTCTTCTCGGCGATGAGGCAGAGGCCGGTATCGGCCGAGGTCATCAGCACTTCGAGACCCGATCCCGGGTCGATGTCCTTGCGCAGCACCTCGGTCCAACGCGATACCGGCACGGCGAAATCGTCGGAGAAACCGAGCAGATAGGGCGAGGTCGGGTTGAGATTGCGGTGCTGATAGACCCCGAAAGCCTTTTCCGACAGCGTATATTTCGGCACATTGTGGAAGTGATAGACCGCCGCCATCGCGCCCCAACAAATGTTGAGCGTCGAATGGACATTGGTCGTCGTCCATTCAAAAATCTGCGTCAGCTCGTCCCAATAAGTGACGTCCTCATAATCCAGCATCTCGACCGGCGCGCCAGTGATGATGAAGCCGTCGAACTTGCGATCCTTCACCTCGTCCCAGGTCTTGTAGAAGGACAGCAGATGTTCTTCCGACGTGTTCTTGGACTTGTGTCCGCCGATGCGCACCAGCGTCAGCTCGACCTGCAGCGGCGAGGCGCCGACCAGCCGGGCGATCTGGATCTCGGTCTTGATCTTGTTGGGCATGAGATTGAGCAGGCCGATCTGCAACGGACGGATATCCTGCCGGATGGCGACGGAATCGGTCATCACCGAAACGCCTTCGGACAGCAGGGTCTGGAATGCAGGCAATTGATCAGGAATCTTGATCGGCATCGGGGAACTCCATAACACCGGCTCGAAATACAATTCGCCGGTCCCCGTATACGCGGTGGCCCATTTAGCGAGTTGTTTAACGTGGCTGCAAGCCGGCCGGCAAATCACCACGGTCTTTCTCTTATACCGGGTGAGGGAAAATATCAATCGGGTGGAAAGCAGGCGGTTACGGACGCGAAGCTTGCTTAGGGCACCGCGCCCTATCGCATCTCCCTGCGCGCCATGAAGGCCAGGCGTTCGAAGAGATGCACATCCTGCTCGTTCTTCAGCAGCGCGCCGTGCAGTTTGGGCAGTGCGTTCTTGTCGCTCGCGGCCAGCGTCTCCGGTTCGACATCGTCGGCGACCAGCAAACGGATCCAATCGAGTGCTTCCGAGGTCGAGGGCTTCTTCTTCAGCCCAGGCGTCTCGCGGATCTCGAAGAAGCGGGTCAGCGCCTGCGACAACAGCCGCTGCTTGATGCCGGGATAATGCACCTCGACAATCCGGCCTAGCATCTCGGCGTCGGGGAAGCGGATATAGTGGAAGAAACAGCGGCGCAGGAAGGCGTCCGGCAGTTCTTTCTCATTGTTGGAGGTAATGATGACGATCGGCCGCACCTTGGCCCGGACCATCTTGCCGGTCTCGTAGACATGGAACTCCATGCGGTCGAGTTCCTGCAGCAGGTCGTTGGGGAATTCGATGTCCGCCTTGTCGATCTCGTCGATCAGAAGAACGATTTTCTCGTCGGCTTCGAAGGCATCCCAGAGTTTGCCGCGGCGGATATAGTTGGAAATGTCATGCACGCGCTCATCGCCCAGCTGACTGTCACGCAGGCGCGAGACGGCGTCATATTCGTAAAGCCCCTGCTGCGCCTTGGTGGTGGACTTGATGTTCCATTCGATCAGCTTCAACCCAAGACCGGCCGCCACCTGCCGCGCCAGTTCCGTCTTGCCGGTACCCGGTTCGCCCTTGACCAGAAGCGGCCGCTCCAGCCGGATCGCGGCGTTGACAGCGATCATCAGGTCCTTGTCGGCGATATAGTGCTCGGTACCGGTAAACTGCATGCGGCCTGCTCTTCGGGAAATGCGCGGTGACGATACTGTCGGAGGAAATTCAGGGCAACAAAAAAGGCGGAACGAATCGTCCGCCTTCCGATCGGCCAAGGCTCACGCCCGGCCGCCTCATCACATGTCGATAATCGTGCCCTTGCCGTCGTTCCAGACGCGCATCTGGTCCTGTTCGCGGCGTGTCCGTGCGCGGGCATAGGCACGCACCGGCGCCGGTTTGTCCGAGAGCAGGCTCGACAGCCACTGGCCGAGCAGCAGCACCGAAACCGCGCCGGCAATCGCCAGGCCGATCGAAGCGGTAAACAGCGCGGCCACGGCCACGAAGGTCAGGCCGGCGAGTGTCAGTAGAAAAGAACGTACACTTCTCATGGCAACCACCATTTTTTAACATTTTTAATGTGGGGCAGTTTCCCCTCAAATGCAAGGCATACCTCGATACAGAGTTTCACATATTCTTGAAATAAGGCGAAAGTCGCGCCATAACGGCTCCAAAACAATGCTATGACCCGAAAATGACACTGCTGCACCGCTCCATCCTCAGCCTGCCCGCTTCCAACGAAAGAGCCATCGCCAAACTGCCGTCGCTGGCGATGGACGGGGTGATCCTAGACCTTGAGGACTCTGTCGCCGAGAGCGCCAAGGAAGACGGGCGCCGCAACATCCGCAATTTCCTCGCCGAAAGGCCGCTGAGGGATCGCGAGATCATCATCCGCGTCAATGACATCTCATCGCCGCACTATACGGACGACCTCAGCCTGGTCATGGATTGCCAGCCGGATGCCGTGCTGCTGCCCAAGGTCAAGACGGCAGACGATATCCTCGAACTCGCCGGCGTCCTTGCCGATAGCGAAGCACCGGAGAGCCTGCGCATCTGGGCGATGATGGAGACACCGCTCGCCATCCTCAATGCGGGACCGATCGCCGAAACCGGCAGGACAGCCGGCGGTCGGCTTGATTGCCTCGTGGTCGGCCTCAACGATCTCCGGAAAGACACGGGCGTCCCGCCGGACCCGGAACGCCGCTTCGTCATGCCCTGGCTGATGCAGACAGTGCTCGCCGCCGGCGCCTTCGGGCTGACGGTGCTCGATTCCGTCTCCAATGATTTCCGCGACCTTGCCCCCTTCGAGGCCGAATGCGCCCAAGGCCGCGCCATGGGCTTCGACGGCAAGATGCTGATCCATCCGGCGCAGATCGAGGCAGCCAACCGGCATTTCCGGCCGTCGCCTGAAGAAGTCGCGGAAGCGGAAGCAATCATCGCCGCCTTCTCCAGCCCCGAAGCTGCGGGGCTGAATGCCACATCGATCGACGGCAAGATGGTCGAGCGGCTGCATTACCAACAAGCCCTGGCGCTGATGGCCAGGGTCGAGGCAATCAAAGCAAGGACAAACGCATGAAACTCTACCGCTTCCTCACCGGCCCGGACGACGCTTCCTTCTGCCACAAGGTCTCCGCTGCGCTCAACAAAGGCTGGGTATTAGAGGGGTCGCCGACCTATGCCTATAATGCCGACACCAAGCTGATGATGGCTGGACAGGCTGTGGTGAAAGAGGTTGTGGGGAAGGACTATGATCCGGAGATGAAGCTTTCGGAGCAATAGAGCCTATCGAACGGCCGGCTCCCGATCAGCCGTTCACCATCGCGAAACAGCCCATCGCGACGATCCGGATCAAGCCGGCCGGCGGCGGAGCCGGCCCTTCATCTTCAGGCCATCGCGCATGTTAAGCCCAAGCAGGACGATGTTCGTGGCACCAGCCAAGAGTTCGATCGTCTGGACCGCATAAAAGGCAGGGTCGAATTGCGCGGCTTGCGCCTTCGATGCAAGGAAGAGCGCCGCCGGAATAAGGATCAAGGCACCATTGAGCACAATCAACGGCATGCGTCGGACTTTGACGCCGACCAGCCCGGCTTGCCGACCCTTGGCGAGGGCAAAGCCCGTGCCTCCGACCGCCGCCATTGCCGGAACCAGGATGAGGAAACCCCAGGGCAGGGCTGTCTTGACGGTGATAATATCGGCCTCGGAACCGAACAACTCACTGACCGCGGTCGACAGCCAGAAAATCACAATCGTCAGTAGCGCGATTGCGCCCGCAATCGGGTGGATGAGCTTGGTCATAGTGCCCACAACCTTTTGATCAGGCGACGCAGATGCCGGGAACCGCAGCCTTTTGGAACAGGTGGGGAGAGGCCTTGGCCGAAGCCGGATAGGCTGAGAGTTTTGCCCTGAACTCCGGACTGGTGAAGGCAGCACGAAAATCGGCCGTCGATTGCCAGACAGCATTGTTGAGATAGGTCGGGCTCGGGCCGATCGCGCGATGCAATTGCGTCGAGATGAAGCCGGGCTGCCGCTTCATCAGCGCTGCATCATCCTGCCAGGCCAGCAGGAAAGCTTGTTCATCTGCCGCATCGAGAGTGAAGACATTGACGAGCACGACGTTGGTCGCTTCGACCTCTAACTGGCGGTCGATCGGGAAGGCTGGGTCGAGGGGATGCATTTGAGACATGGGATCTCCGTTCGCTATGGCATTATGATGTCAATCGGGTATGATGAGTACATAGATAATTGACATTATAATGTCAATTGGATTTCTTGATGACAATTGGACAATGTGATGCGAACGCCCGCAAGCGATGCCTTGACCGCCCTTATTCTCTCCCTCTTCCGGGCCAACAATCTCACTTTGACCTGGGGTGACAGGCTTGTTGCACCACTTGGGCTGACCAGCGCCCGCTGGCAGATCCTCGGCGCCATCTCGGCCACAGAGCGTCCACAACCCGTTGCCTGGCTCGCGCGTGACCTCGGCGCCAACCGCCAGAACGTCCAGCGCATCGTCAATGATCTGGCAGAGGAGGGGTTGGTCGCGTTCGAGCCCAATCCGCATCATCGGCGGGCGCAGCTCGTCGTGCTGACGGAGAAGGGGCGGCAGACATTCGATGCTGCCATTCGCCTCTATGAGCCGAAGGTCAATGCACTGGCGGAGGAGCTTTCCCTTGAGGACATTGAAGCAGCGCAACGCGTGCTGCTGTCACTCCGAGCGAAGCTGGAATCGGAGGAGCAAGTGGAACGGGGATGAGGCCGGGGTTGGTATCTATTTCCCTCGGCACGCTGCGATTGCCGCTTGCCAGCGGACGACATAATCCATGATCCGCGGATCGGGCGACAGCGTCACGACGTCTGCACCTGTGTCGATCCGGGCATCGCGGCCGAGCGTCAGGCAGGCGGCGCCGGAGCTCGTGCCCGTCAGCCCCGCGCCCCCGGTGACGATCTCGCGGCCGGTCATCACCGCCAGCGTTTCCAGGAAAGTCTGGTTCTGCGCAAACGGTCCCTCGACGATCACAGGCCCATCGGCGCCGATCAGTTCGAGCGATGTTGCGGTCATCATGCCGAGATGCAGCGACACGGCCAGCAGATAGCCTCCGGGCGAGAGCGTCTCCGGATCACCCGCCCAGCCGCCCTTGCGGCCGGTGAACGGTCCCGAATCTTCCGGGATCGATGGCAGGAGCATGATGCCTTCGCCGAACACCCGGTCGCGATCGGCGGGTGAAATCTCGGCCTTGCCATCGGCCTTCAGCATCTGGAACAGGCGGCCGCCCATGAAGCGGGCGGAGGGGACGGGATCGCCATAGGCGTTGACATTGACCAGCGTGTCGCGCGCCTCGTCGAGCTTCACGCTCTTGCCGCCGACAGAAAAGCAGATCACCCATGTGCCGGTCGAGACGACCGAGAACGGTGCGGCGCGGGATTTGAGATGCGTCAGCAGCGAGGCATTGGAATCGTGCAGTCCGCCGAACACCAGTGTTTCGGGCGACAGGCCGGTCTTGGCAGCGAGTTCCGGTTTCAGCGTGCCAAGCGCATCGAAGGCGCTCGACATCGGCGGCATCAGGCTACTCCAGCCCATTTGCCCGACCAGCGAAGTATAATCACGCTTCCATGGATTCCAGAGATCGGTATGCGCGCCGATCGAGGTCATTTCCGTCGCTCGCACGCCTGTCAACCGGAAGGCCCAATATTGCGGATAGGGAATGATCGAGGTCGTGCGGGCGAACTCAGTCGGAAATGTCTTCTGCTGCCAGAACAGCTGCGCGCCGACATTGAGCCCGCAAACCAGCCGCGGCGAACCGGTTTCGTCGAAGTGCGGACGCACCGCGTCATAGTCGGCCGTGAGAGAATCCGGCCCATCAAACTCGTAATCCAGCACCGGCAATGCCAGATTGCCCTCCGCATCGACGAGTGTGATCGACGCGCCATGGGCGGTGATCGAAATGGCATCGATGGGCGTGGACGCTTGAATCCGGCTCAGCGAATCGAGAATGAACGCCCACATGCCCTCGATATCGTAGTGCGGATAGGGCGGCGTGCGGATGACCTCATTGGCGAAGGTGAAGGCATCGGCCTCATGATGCGTCGTCATGTCGAATCGGGTGACCTTGGCATTGGTCTTGCCGATATCGATCACCGCGATAGTGCGGATCTCGGGCATGCGTCCTCCCCTCACGCCATTCTTCTCTTGCGGCTGATCTTGCCGAGAATGACGGGGATTGCAATCACCAGGATCAGCAGCAGGCCGGTGAAGATCGACATGACGATGCCCGGCACATTGAGCAGGCCAAGCCCGAAGGTGACGAGGCCGACAATCAGCGCCGCCAGCACCACGCCGAGAATGCTGCCCGAGCCGCCATTGATGTTGACACCGCCGAGCACGACCATGGTGATCGCCTCCAGTTCCAAGCCAGTCGCGATCGACGGCCGCGTCGAACCGAGCCGGGCCGTCAGGCAGACGGCGGCAACCCCGGACATCAGTCCTGTCAGCATGAACAGGATGAACTTGATCCGCCCAACCTTGACGCCGGAAAACAAAGCCGCCGTCTGGTTGTTGCCGATGGAGAAGACCAGCCGGCCGAAACTCGTGCGATGGAGCAGGATATGGAACAGGATCGCCATCACAATGAACAGCACCAGTTCGAAGGTGAAGACGTACCAGACATAGCCCTGGCCGAACCAGGAAAAATCGTCCGGATAGCCGGTAAAAGCCTGGTCGCCGAGGATGATGTAGGAGATGCCGCGAAACAGGCTCATCGTGCCGATGGTGACGACGATCGACGGCAGACCGAGACCAGTTACCAGCCAGCCATTGACCATGCCGCAAAGCGCGCCGACGACGATGCCGACGACAACCAGCTCATAGGGCCCGGCGCCCATCTTCAGTGCCGCACCCATCAGCGTCGAGGAGAGTGCGATGATCGAGGCGACGGAGAGATCGATCTCGCCGGAAATGATCACCAGCGCCATGGCGAGCGCCACGAGCGCCTTCTCGGTGAAATTATAGGTCGCGTCTGAGAGGTTGTACGGGTCGAGGAAATAGGGCGAGGCGAAGGAGTTGACGATGAAGATCACCACGGCGACGGCGAGGAGCAGGCTTTCCCAGCTCTTCAGCGCTCGTTCGAAGCCGCCGCGCAGGCGATCGGGAATCTGACGTGTGGTCACCGTGCTCATGCCGTCACCTCGGCCCGTTTGAGGATTACGCGGCCCTTCTTGCGCTCGGCCCGGGCATTGAAGGCCACGGCGATGATGATCACCGTGCCGGAGATGGCAAGTTGCCAGAAAGGCGAGACATTGATTACCGGCAGCGCATTCTTGATGATGCCGAGGAAGAGCGCACCGAGCACCGCCCCGGGCACCGAGCCGATACCGCCGGCGATCGACACGCCGCCGATGACACAGGCCGCGACGACGTCGAGTTCGAAGCCGAGCGCGATATCGACATAGGCGACGGCATAGCGCGAAATCCAGAGATAGCCGGCGAGACCCGAGAGCGCGCCGGAGATCACGAAGGCGACGAAGCGCGTCCGGCCCGGATCGATGCCGGCATAAACAGCGGCATTGGAATTGCCCCCGACAGCAAAGAAGGAGCGGCCGAGCGCCGTACGGCCAAGGGCTGTGAACATGATAGCGATGACGATGATCGACGCCCAGCTCAGCACCGGAATGCCAATAAAAGTGTCGCGCGGCAGTGCCTTGAACGCGTCGCTCATCTGATGCGCATTGATCCACTTGCCGTTGGTAAGCAGGAAGATGACGCCACGGAATACCGTCATCGTGCCGAGCGTGACGACGATCGGCGGCATATCCAGTTTCCAGACCAGCAGGCCGTTGATCGCGCCGAGCAGGCCGCCAACCACGACGACGAACAGCACCAGCAGGATCACCGGAATATCCGGATACATGCTGTTGAGCATCGCTGCGATCATGCCGCAGAGCGCCAGCACGGCGGATGTCGAGAGATCGACGCATTTCGTCAGGATCACCGTCATCTGGCCGAGGGCCAGGATGATCAGGATCGACGTGTCGGTGTAGACGCTGCCAAGACTGGAGGGCGTGAGGAAGATTGGAAAACGCGCGGCGATGATCAGCGTCAACGCAACGATTGCCGCGAGCAGCTGGATCTCGCGATGTCGGAACAATGTCTTCATGCCGCGTCTCCAATGCCGGCGGCGGCACGCACCAGGGTCTCCGCCGTCAGGCCCGCGCGTAAAAATTCGCCGACGATGCGGCCCTCGCGCATGACGATGACGCGATCCGACATGCCGAGAATTTCTGGGATTTCCGAGGAGACCATGATCACCGACAGGCCCTGGGCAGCCAGTTCGCTCATGAATTCGTGCACGGCGGCTTTCGAGCCGATGTCGATGCCCTTGGTCGGCTCATCGAGGATGATCACCTTCGGCTTGGTCGCCAGCCATTTGGCGATGACCACCTTCTGCTGGTTGCCGCCGGACAGCGTGCCGACCGGCTGGTCGAGCGAGGCGGCGCGCAGGTCGAGCCGCGATGTATATTCACGCGCCAGCTTGAATTCTTCCGCCAGCCGCAGAAAGCCGGAGCGCGACGTCTTCGGCAGCGACGGCAGGGTGACGTTCTGGAAGATCGGCATAGCTGTGATCGCGCCCTGCCGGCCGCGCTCTTCCGGCACATAGACGATGCCCTTGGCCACCGCTTCGGACGGCGTGCGGATCACCGCCACTTCGCCATCGATCTTGATCGCGCCCTTGGACGGCTTGGTAATGCCGAACAGCGCCTGCATGAATTCCGAGCGGCCGGCGCCGATCAGCCCATAAAAGCCGAGAATTTCGCCTTGCYGCAATTCGAAGCCGATGGAGTCGAATTCGGTCGGATGGCAATAGCCGGAAACGGTCAGCACCGGCGGGCCGGGCGTGACCTCCTTCTTCGGAAAAACCTGGCCGATATCGCGGCCGACCATCATCCGCACCAACGCATCACGGCCGGTCTCTGCGATCAGGCCTTCGCCAATCATCTGGCCGTCGCGAAACACGGTGTAGCGGTCGGCGATACGGAAAATTTCATCGAATTTGTGGGAGATGAACAGGATCGCCTTGCCATCGGCCTTCAGGCGCTCGACCAGTTCATAGAGTTCGCCGATTTCCTTGTGCGACAGAGCCGCCGTCGGCTCGTCCATGATCACCACGCGCGCGTCGACCGACAGCGCCCTGGCGATGGCGACGAGATGGCGCGAGGCGATCGACAGATCACGCAGCCGCATTTTCGGATCGATGTCGGCGCCGGCACGCTTCAGCAGCTCGCGCGCCTTGGCATACATCACGTTCCAGTCGATCAGTCCAAAACGGCCGCGTGGCGCATGGCCGATAAAGATGTTTTCGGCGACCGAAAGCTCATCGAACAGCACAGTTTCCTGATGGATGGCGGTGATGCCGGCTTTCAGAGCCGCATAAGCGCTCGGAAATATAGTCTGCTCACGGCCGAGATAGATGGCGCCTTCATCAGGCTGGTAGATGCCGGTCAGCACCTTGACCAGCGTCGACTTGCCGGCGCCGTTTTCACCGACAAGCGCCGTCACTTGGCCGGGATAAAGGCCGAGCGCGACCCCCGACAGCGCTTTCACGCCGGGGAAGGATTTCGAAATCCCCTCGAGCCTGATCGTGGATGCCTGTTCGGTGGTCATTGCGTCCATGGGTGTTCTTTAGAGCCTGTGCGTGTGGCTACCCCCCTCTGGCCTGCCAGCCATCTCCCCCTCAAGGGGGGAGATCGGATCGTGGCAACCGCTCGCTCCAACCTCAACGTTTCAAGTAAGGCGGGAAGCGTGCGTCTTGCCAATCTCCCCCCCTTGAGGGGAGATGCCCTGTAGGGCAGAGGGGGGTGCTAGGTTACAGTGATCCGGCCCCGCGGCATGGCGATGGCCGGATCCAGCAGATCAGAAGATCTTGGCGAACTTCTCGACATTGGACTTGTCGTAGACGAACGGATCGGCCATGGCGCCTTCGGTATTGTCGTCAAGCTTGACCTTGCCCATGCGGCCCATGTCGATCTCGGCGCCCGGCTTGGCTTCGGCCTTCTTCGACATCAGGTTATAGGAGATCATCGTCGCGGCATAGCCGAGGTCGATCGGGTTCCAGATAGCGAACGACTTGGACGCACCGGTCTTCACATGGCCGGCCATTTCGGACGGCAGGCCGAGGCCGGTGACGTTGATCTTGCCGACCAGGCCGGCGTCTTCAACCGCCTGGGCCGCGGCCACGACACCGACGGAGGTCGGCGCGATGATCGCCTTGAGGTTCGGGTAGGCTTTGATCAGGCCTTGCGTTTCCGTGTAGGACTTGTCGGTTTTGTCGTCGCCATAGACGGTCGTGACGATGTTGACGCCCGGATATTTCGRCAGAACCTTCTTCATTTCCCCGATCCAGGTGTTCTGGTTCGTCGCGGTCGCAGTCGCCGAAAGAATGGCGACATCGCCCTTACCACCCGGCAGGTTATCGGCGGCCATCTTGACGCACATATTGCCGATCAGCGAGTTCGACGACGGATTAAGCTGCATCAGCCGCCCGCCCGGGGCGACGCCGGAGTCGAAGGAGATGACGATGATGCCGCGCTGCATCGCCTTCTTCAGCACCGGCACCAGCGCATCCTTGTCATTGGCCGAGATTTCGATGGCGTCGACCTTCTGCGCGATCAGCGAATTGATCACTTCGATCTGGCCTTCGGCCGTCGTGTCGGTCGGGCCGGTATAGATGATGTCGACATCGCCGAGTTGCTTGGCAGCTTCTTCGGCACCCTTATGGGCTGCATCGAAGAAGCCGATGCCGAGCGCCTTGACCACCAGCGCGATCTTCTTGTGCTCTGCATGCGCGACGTTGGCGATCAACGCCACCGACACTGCAGCTGTAAACAGTAGTTTCTTCGCAACACCCATGATTTCCTCCCTTGGGTAAAACAAACTCCCCGCCCCTCCCCTCGAGGTTCAGGCGGACGATTTCTCGCTTTTCATGTCTTCCACGCCTGCGACAATCAGGTTGACGCCGGCGGCTTCGAGCATCGAGGCATGTCTGTCCTCGATGCCGGAATCGGTGATGATGGTGGCAATGCGCTTCAGCCCGCAGAGAATGAGGCTGGAGCGCTTGGCGAATTTCGACGAATCGACCAGCACGACGAGGTCGTCGGCCTGGTCGATCAGCTTCTGCTCGGCCTGGATCAACAACGGATCGGCCTCCATCAGGCCGAGCGCGCCGATGCCCTGCGCGCCCATGAACATCCGTTGGGCGTAGAAATTGCGCGTCACGTCGTTTTCGAACGGCGACAGAATGATGTTCTGCTCGCGATAGATCACCCCGCCCGACAGCATCACCGTGTTCTTGGAGTGCTTGAGCAAATGCTCGGCGATCGGGAATGAATTGGTGAATACCTGCAGGCGCCGGTTCACCAGGAAATGCACCATCTGGTAGGTCGTCGTGCCGCCATTGACGATGATCGCGTCGCCATCGCTGCAGAGCTTCACCGCTTCACGCGCAATCGATTGTTTCTGACGGATATTGATCGTTTCGTTGACCGAGAACGGCCGGCCGGCCAGACCGACGAATTGCGGCGGATGCAGCGCCTCGGCGCCGCCGCGCACCCGGCGCAACTTCTTCTGCACGTGAAGTGCGGCAATATCTCGCCTTATTGTGGCTTCCGAACTGTCCGTCAGCTCGACAAGTTCAGGCACGGTGACGACCGGCTTCTCCTGAACCGCTGACATGATGATCCGATGGCGCTCTTTCTCGTGCATGATCCCTCCCAATGCCCTTCATGCTTCCATCAAACTCGCGCAGTGTCAATCATGTTTAATCAAAATATTTCATTGTGCGGCGCAATATGATCGGAAATGATCATTTATGATTGACAGAGGCGGTTAATCCGTGTGATCTGGCCGCAAATATGCTATTGCGCTGATCGCGCAGACGAGAACGTGCCGGGAGGACATCATGGCGGAAGAAACGAAGGGCTCGCGCCTCGCAAACCTATGGGACAGGACGAAAGCCGAGAGCATGAGCGAGGCCGAGCGACTGATCTACCGCTCCAATCTGCTCGGCTCCGACAAGCGCATCACCAATTACGGCGGCGGCAACACCTCGGCCAAGATCATGGAAAAGGACCCGCTGACCGGGCAGACGGTCGAGGTCATGTGGGTCAAGGGTTCGGGCGGCGATGTCGGCTCGATCAAGCGCGACGGTTTCGCCACCCTCTACATGGACAAGCTTCGAGCGTTGAAGAATGTCTATCGCGGCGTCGAATTCGAAGACGAGATGGTCGATTACCTGCCGCACTGCACGTTCAACCTCAATCCCCGCGCCGCCTCGATCGACACACCGCTGCATGCCTATGTGCCGAAGACGCATGTCGATCACATGCATCCCGATGCGATCATTGCCATTGCTGCCTCCAAGAATTCCAAGGAATTGACCCAGCAGATCTTCGGCGGCGAGATCGGCTGGCTGCCATGGAAGCGCCCCGGCTATGAATTGGGCCTCTGGCTCGGCAAGTTCTGCGAGGAAAATCCGACCGCGCGCGGCGTCGTGCTGGAAAGCCACGGTCTGTTCACCTGGGGCGACACGGCGGAAGAGAGCTATCTGACGACGGTCGAGATCATCAACAAGGCGATCGACTGGTTCGAAAAGAACATCAAGGGTCCGGTTTTCGGCGGCGAAAAACATCGTCCGCTCGACGCCGCCGAGCGCCGCCGCATTGCCGGCGCGCTGATGCCGGTGATCCGCGGCAAGATTTCTGCCTCAGAACCGAAGATCGGCCATTTCGACGACAGCAGCGCGGTGCTGGAATTCGTCTCCTCCAACAATCTTGCGCCGCTGGCAGCACTTGGCACGTCCTGCCCCGACCACTTCCTGCGCACCAAGATCCGGCCGCTGGTGGTCGACTTCGACCCGGCCAATCCGGATCTCGCCGGCACGCTTGCCGGGCTCGACGCGGCGATCTCCGCCTATCGAGACGACTATGCTGCGTACTATGAGCGCTGCAAACATTCGAATTCGCCCGCGATCCGCGACCCTAACGCCGTCGTTTACCTGATCCCCGGCGTCGGCATGATCACCTTCGCCAAGGACAAGGCCACCGCCCGCATCTCCGGCGAATTCTACATCAACGCCATCAACGTCATGCGCGGCTCCTCCTCCGTCTCTACCTATATGGGCCTGCCGGAGCAGGAAGCCTTCGACATCGAATACTGGCTGCTCGAAGAGGCGAAACTGCAGCGCATGCCGAAGCCGAAGACATTGGCCGGCAAGGTTGCGCTGATCACCGGCGGCGCCGGCGGCATCGGCAAGGCCACTGCCGAGCGTTTCCTCAGGGAAGGCGCCTGCGTCGTGCTGGCCGACATCGACACCGGCGCGCTCGAAGCGGCAAGCGGCGATTTCGCCAAGCGCTATGGCACCGATCAGGTGCGCACAGCACTGATCAACGTCACCAGCGAGGATGCGGTGATTGCCGGTTTCGCCGATTCAGTCGTCGAATTTGGCGGCCTCGACATCCTCGTCTCCAATGCCGGCCTCGCCTCATCCGCCTCGGTCACCGAGACGACGCTGGCGCTCTGGGACAAGAATATCGATATCCTTGCCAAAGGCTATTTCCTTGTGTCGCGCGAAGCCTTCCGCGTCTTCGAGACCCAGAAGATCGGCGGCAACATCGTCTTCGTCGCCTCCAAGAACGGCCTCGCCGCCTCGCCGAATGCCGCCGCCTATTGCACCGGCAAGGCCGCAGAAATCCATCTCGCCCGCTGCCTGGCGCTCGAAGGCGCGGAAAAGGGCATCCGCGTCAACACCGTCAATCCGGACGCCGTGCTGCGCGGCTCGAAAATCTGGACGGGCGAGTGGAAGGAACAGCGGGCCGCGGCCTACAAGATGTCGACCGACGAGCTCGAGGAACACTACCGTTCGCGCTCGATGCTGAAACTGTCGGTCTATCCAGAAGATATCGCCGAAGGCATCTTCTTCTTCGCCTCGCCTGCCTCGGCGAAGTCGACGGGTAATATTCTGAATGTCGATGCGGGCAATGCGCAGGCGTTTACGCGGTAAGTGAGCGCGGGAAACACCCTTCCCCAACTCCTCCCCACAAGGGGGAGGGGCTTAACTTGCCGCTCCGCTACGCCCCAATTGAGGTAAGGAGCGGTGCCGCGAGTCTTCTCCCCCCTTGTGGGGGAGATGGCCGACAGGCCAGAGAGGGTATCCCGAACGCGAGTGTCAACGTTGAGGCGCCGAGCGCCGATTAGAAATTTGGGAGGGACACCATGACCATGATTTCCGAGAGCGTCGTCAACGACGAGAATGAAAAATCCATCGCGGCGCTCAAAAGCGACTATGCCCATCTTGGCGACGTCCTCTCCCGCCGCGGCGTCGATATCGACTGGGTGAAGAACAAGGTCGCGGCCTATGGCGTCGCCGTTCCCTCCTGGGGTGTCGGCACCGGCGGCACGCGCTTTGCGAGATTCCCCGGCCAGGGCGAACCGCGCAACATTTTCGACAAGCTCGAAGACTGCGCCGTCATCCAGCAATTGACCCGCGCCACCCCGACCGTCTCCCTCCACATTCCCTGGGACAAGGTCGACGACCTCAAGGAACTGAAGCAGAAGGGCGACGATCTCGGCCTCGGCTTCGACGCCATGAACTCCAACACCTTCCAGGACCAGCCGCAGCAGCGCCTTTCCTATAAGAACGGCTCGCTGTCGCATGCCGATGGCGCCACCCGCAGCCAGGCGATCGACCACAATATCGAATGCATCGAAATCGGCCAGGTCCTGGGCTCCAAGGCACTGACGGTGTGGATCGGCGACGGTTCGAATTTCCCCGGCCAGAGCCATTTCGCCCGCGCCTTCGAGCGCTATCTCGACGCGATGAAATCGATCTACAAGCACCTGCCGGATGACTGGCGTATCTTCACCGAACACAAGATGTATGAGCCGGCCTTCTATTCCACCGTGGTACAGGACTGGGGCAGCAACTACCTGATTGCCCAGGAACTCGGTCCGAAAGCCTTCTGCCTTGTCGACCTCGGGCACCATGCACCGAACGTCAATATCGAGATGATCGTCGCCCGCCTCATCCAGTTCAAGAAGCTGGGCGGCTTCCATTTCAACGATTCGAAATATGGCGACGACGACCTCGACACCGGCTCGATCGATCCCTACCGCCTGTTCCTGGTCTTCAACGAACTGGCAGACGCCGAACTGTCGAAGGCGGATGGCTTCAATCCGGCCCATATGCTCGACCAGAGCCACAATGTCACCGACCCGATCGAAAGCCTGATGACCTCGGCCATGGAAGTCTGCCGCGCCTATGCCCAGGCCTTGATCGTCGACAGAAGCGCGCTCGACGGCTACCAGAATGGCGGCGACGCGCTGATGGCCTATGAGACGCTGAAGACGGCTTTCCGCACCGATGTCGAGCCGATCCTCGCCATGGCACGCTACGAGCGCGGCGGCGCGATCAAGCCGGTCGCCACCTACCGTGCCGCCGGTTATCGCGGCAAGGTTGGCGCCGAACGRCCGGCCGTTACCGGCCTCGGCGGCGGCATCGTCTGATTATTGCGCATTCAGCCATTCACGGAGGAAATCCGTGAATGCGCTCGGCTCGGCGTCCGGCCAGAAATGGTTGACGCCGGGTATCATGAAATGCTGGCCAGGCACATGCCGCATTGCCACCTCCGAGACCAGCTTGTAGGCCGGCCGGGTCTTGGCGCCGCAGGCAATGGTGATCGGCACCTGCAAAGCCTCCAGGTCCTCGGCGGAAATCCTGGGCGGCGGCATCTGCGCCATCAGCTTCGGCAGCATCGCCGCGTTTTCGCGCTCGGTCTGCATCTGCAGCTCGGTGCGGCTGTCGAAATACCAGTCGTCCAGCGCCGAACCATTGACGAGCAACCGGGCAGCCTCATCAAGCTGGCCGGCGCTAGCCGCCGCAAACACCGGGCCCATCAACGCATCGGAATCAGCCTTGAAGGCGGCGACCTCGGTCGGGGCAGCCAGGAAGGTCTGCACGCCGGTTTCGTAGATGAACATCGCCCGGAAGAGATCCGGTCGCAGCTGTGCGGCCCTCAGCGCCGCATGGCCTGCATAGGACCAGGCGATGAGAAAAACCGCACCAGCGCCGAGCGCCTCGACAAAGCCGACCAGGTCCTCGGCATGCGTCTCGATTCCAAACGAGGGACCAGCCTCCGGCCAGGGCCGCGTGCCGAAATGGCGCTGCGTATAGCTGATCGCCCGATAATGCGGCGACAGCATCTGGGCATGCGGCGCAAACGTCCGCGCATCGCCCAATGCACCGTGCAGGAAGATCACCGGCCGGCCCGTGCCGGCCTCGAAATATTCGAATTCCTGGCCCTTTACGACCAGCGTCTTCATGTTTTCCGCATCCATGCCCATGCATCCCGCTTCGCTTCATCCTCTATAGCGCGGCCCAGGGGCATGGCACAATTGATTGAAGAGTGTCCACCAGCACATAAGATTGCCGCTGGATTCCAGCTTTCAGGTCAATTCGGTTTGGCGTAGTCTTCCGCTTGGGAACGGACAATCCATTCCTGCATTAGGAGTCGCCGCATCAAGAGAGCGGCATGCAAAGGGAGCATATCATGGGCATTGAGGCCATTATCATCTTTCTCATCATTGGTGCGATCGCCGGCTGGCTGGCCGGTGTGATCGTGAGCGGCTACGGCTTTGGCCTGATCGGCAATATCGTCATCGGCATTGTCGGCGCCTTCATCGCCGGATTTCTTTTCCCGCGCATCGGCCTTTCACTGGGAGGCGGCATTCTCGGCTCCATTATTTCGGCCGCCATCGGCGCAATCATATTGCTCCTGCTGATAAGGCTTGTCAGAAGAGTGTAATGGCGTGTCTTCGGACGGCCACCGCATTCACATTTTCCGCCGTGCTCGTCTGGAATGCGAGCGCGGCGGAGCTGCATGAAGGCTTCGTCTATCTCTCCGGTATCGATCCGACGATCCGCCAGGACATCCGCTATGCCGGCCCCGACAACTTCACCCATGCGCCTGTGCCCGGCTATCAGGCCGCAGAATGCGTGCTGACCGAGAAAGCGGCGCGGGCACTCGCGGCGGTTCAGGCCGACCTCGCGCCAGAGGGTTATGGCCTCGTTGTCTATGATTGTTACCGCCCGGCAAAAGCGGTCAGCCATTTCGTTCAATGGGCGTCGCAGGCCGGCCCGGCCGATCCGGCGCACTATCCGCATGTCGCGCGTAACCGCCTGATCGCCGACGGCTATATCGGCCGCAAATCGGAGCATTCGGCCGGCAGTACGGTCGACCTGACGATGACCTATAAAGGCGTGCCGGTCGATATGGGCACCGGCTTCGATCTCTTCGATCCACTCGCCTTCACCAATGCCCGCGCTGTTTCCGCCGCTGCCGGGGCGAACCGCCGACGGCTCGTCGCAGCTATGAAAGTGCATGGTTTCAAGAACTATCGCCGCGAATGGTGGCACTTCACTTATGCCCGCCAGCCTTTCGCCGGCACGATGTTCGATTTCAACATCCTGCCGAAAACGCCTTGAAATTCACTCGCAAATCCCGCCCGGACACTTTATATAAGCCCCGACAGGAGAGACCATGGCGAGCATAGACCAGACAGACAAGTGGCGGGACGTCTTCTCGCCATCGCTGGAAGCGATTGAGCAGCTGGCGCGCGAGGCCTATGGACATCTGCCCGAGGATTTTCGGGCACTTTGCCAAGACCTGATCATCGAGATCTCTGACTTCCCTTCTGACGACGTGTTTGAGGACATGGCGCTCGAAACGCCTTTCGACCTGCTCGGCCTGTTCGAGGGGCGTGGCGTGACCGAACGGTTCTCTGTCGAGAACGGAGAGCTGCCCAACCGCGTCTCGCTCTATCGCCGGCCGATCCTCGACTACTGGGCCGAAAACGAAGAGACTTTGGGCGACATCATCACCCATGTGCTGATCCACGAGATCGGCCATCATTTCGGCCTGTCCGACGACGATATCGAGGCGATCGAAGCGACCGTCGCCGCCTGATCATCATCCCTTCGCGCTCACCTCTTCAGCCTGCATCCGGCTGCGGAAACCACGCACCTTTGCCCGGTTGCCGCAGGTATCCATCGAGCACCAGCGCCTCGGCTTGGAGCGGCTGTTGTCGAGGAAAAAGCCACCACAGGGATCACCCTCGCATCGACCGATCCTGCGCTCGGCCGGAATCAGCTGAAGGCTCGCGATCGACAGTGCAATCCGGGCCAAAGGCAACGACACCAAACGTGCCAGAGCGACGTGCATTGTTTCCAGCCCATTGATCAATAGGACCGGATCAGCAAGCGCCTTGGCAAGCCGGCGCTCCAAATCGTCTTCTCTCCCCCTGGTCTCCTGATGAACCATGCGACTGGACAGGCAATCTCGCCAGCTCGTCCTCAATGCAATCGCTTCGGCATGAACGGCCTCTGCCGCTTCTGGCACCGGCCCCGCAGCCGCAAGCAGTGCCGCGACCTCGGCCTGTGTCAGCAAACCCGCTGGCAAGGACCACTCGACCAGTGATCGGTAGTCTCCAATGAAATCCGCCTGCCGTCCCTCGCGCCAATGAAAAGTATTGGCGAAATCGAGCGCCGGATCGCCGGCCAGCATCCGCATCCGGCCGAGATGGGAAAAATAGGCACGGACTTCATCGATTGAATTGCTCGAAATCTTCATGTAACCTATTAACAGGTTACGAAACTGTTTGACAAGCAGTCATCCTGGAGGTGTCGATGGTTTTGCTGAGGTTTCTTATTGCGTTCGCCGCGCTTTCGCTGCCGGCAGAGCGGCTGGCGGCGGCTGAGCAGACCGAAGATCTCTACAGCTCCGTCGCCATCGTCACCGGCCAGGGTGTTGAGAACCGGCAACCGGGCTTCCGCGATTGCCTCGATCGTGTCCTTGTCCGTGTTTCCGGTGATCCCCGCCTGCCGGGCTTGCCGGCTGCGGCGAAGCTGCGCAGTCACGCCGGCGATTTCGTCAGGAGCTTTTCCTACCATGACCGTCTGGCCGGCCGCCCCATCCATGACGAGCAGGGCACCTATGACCGCCCGCATGACCTCACCTGCCGCTACGACCCGCAAGTGATCAACGGGGCGCTCGCCCAACTCGGCAGTCGCCCCTGGCTTGGCAAGCGTCCACGCTTCACCATTTTCCTCACCGTTGAGCGCAATGGACAGAAATTTAGGCTGTCTTCTGACAATCCGCGCGATGAAGCAATGCGGGAAGCCTTTGCGACTGCCGCAACGCCGCTTGCGCTAGCGCTGGCATTTCCAACTGCCGATATCGTTGACAAACTTGATGTGAACGGGGATGTCCCATCCCCCAAGCTCGCCGATGTGGCTCGGAAAGCCGGGGGCGATAGAGCTTTGGCGGGAACGCTCACCTGGAGCGACCAGGATCTCGGCTGGGTCGCGACATGGCGGCTGGCCGAAAATGGCAAGACCTATGCCTGGACCGTGCGCGGCGTCAATTTCGACGAAGCCTTCAGGGTTGCGCTCAATGGCGCTACGCAAATCCTCTCCGGCAACGGATCGCCGTGACGGTGAGCGCGGATCGAATGGCCCATGACCATCCGATCCGGAAGCAGTTGTGATCAGGCCCAGGGACGAGTGCCGGCCGCAGTCTTCTCGAAAGCGTCGATCGCCGCGGACTTTTCCAGCGTCAGGCCGATATCGTCGAGGCCGTTCAGCAGGCAATACTTGCGGAAGGCATCGAGATCGAACTTGATGACGCCGCCGTCGGGACCGCGGATTTCCTGTGCTTCGAGATCGATGGTCAGCGTCGCATTGGCGCCGCGGCTCGCGTCGTCGAGCAGCTTATCCAGTTCGTCCGGTGTCACGACGATCGGCAGGATGCCGTTCTTGAAGCAGTTGTTGTAGAAGATGTCGGCAAAGCTGGTTGAGATCACGCAGCGGATGCCGAAATCAAGCAGTGCCCAGGGCGCATGCTCGCGCGAGGAACCACAGCCGAAATTGTCGCCGGCGACAAGAACCTGCGCATGCCGGTAGGCCGGCTTGTTGAGCACGAAATCGGGATTTTCGCTGCCGTCTTCCTTGTAGCGCGCCTCGGCGAACAGACCCGTGCCGAGACCGGTCCGCTTAATGGTCTTGAGGTAATCCTTCGGAATGATCATGTCCGTGTCGATATTGACGACGGGATACGGAGCGGCGATGCCGGTCAGCGTGGTGAACTTGTCCATGGATCAACCTTTCGGATTTTTCGTGCGGGCTGCGGTTTACTCCAAGACAGCCGAGAAATGAAGGGGAATCTTCTGCCGGATTATCGCGGACAGCACCCATGCTGGCGTGATGGCACGATTTTCTTCGCACGCCGCATCGCGTCGTCGTGAGCACGGCGTCAGGCATTCGTTTTGCCTATGACGACATGACGCCGTTGGAGTGCAATTCCGCCAGTTTGATGCCAAGATCAGGCGCATGAAGAGGCCAGGCACACACTGATGATCGACAAACTGCAATTCTTCCTGACCCTGGCGCGCGAAAAACACTTCGGTCGCGCGGCGGAAGAGTGCGGCATCACCCAGCCGACGCTTTCCGCCGCGATCCGCCAGCTCGAAGGCGAGCTCGGGGTGATGCTGGTCAATCGCGGCTCGCGCTACCAGGGCCTGACGCCAGAAGGGCAGCGGGTGCTGGAATGGGCTCGCCGCATCGTCGGCGACGCGCGCACGATGAAGGAGGAGATGCGCGCCGCGCGCTCGGGCCTGTCGGGGCATGTACGCATCGCCGCCATCCCGACCGCGTTGTCGCTGATCCCGAAGATCACCGCGCCTTTCCAGGAGAAGCATCCGAACGTCACCTTCTCCATCCAGTCCACCACTTCACTGCAGGTGATGAGCCAGCTCGAAAACCTCGAGACCGATATCGGCATCACCTATCTCGACAACGAACCGCTCGGCCGCGTCGTCAGCGTGCCGCTGATCGAAGAACGCTATTACCTGGTCACCGCCAAGCGTGCCGTACCAACTGAGCGCAGTTCGATCACCTGGGCGGAAGCTAGCCGTATGCCGCTCTGTCTGCTGACCGCCGACATGCAGAACCGACGCATCATCAACCGGCATATCAGCGAAGCCGGTGCCAAAATCGAGCCACGGCTCGAATCCAATTCGATGATCGTGCTCTTCACCCATGTGCTGACCGGCCGCTGGGCCTCGATCATGCCGCTTGATGCGGCGCGCTCCTTCGGTTTCGCTGAGGAGGTGGCTGTCATCCCCCTCGTTGAGCCGGAAGCCAGCCATTCGGTTGGCGTTGTGGCGCTGGAACGCGATCCGAACACGCCACTGGTGTCGGCGTTGTTGAATGCGGCACGCAATGTGGCCTGAGTTCAGGTGCGATCCACTTGCGTGGGGCGGGCCTGAGAGCGAAAGCACTCGATCAGATGCTGGAAGAACCGCTGTGGCAGGAAGCCATATACCGGGCTCTCCGAGTTGCTTGCTTCCCGCAGGTCATATCCCGGCCAGAGAAATTGATTGTATTCGTTGATAAGGATCCAAGACCGTTCGTCATCGAGTTTCAAATAACGTTTGATTTCCGCMGGTATTTCAACGGCAAGATCATTCCTGGAAGGCGGCGAGTGCGTGACGGGGACTATCTGCACCCGCGTTCCTCTGTCGCCGCTTTCGGTCGTAAGGATGATGGCGCAAGGTCGATCCTTGGCACCCTCTTCCCGTCCAACACGGGCCTCTCGAGCCCAAAGATAGGAATAGCTGATCACCATACCCGCCTTCGGTGCCGGGATCCTCATTTTTCAGGCTTCCAATCTTTAATCAGATCGTCAAGGTAAGCATATTCCTCTGGGACGCGCTGTTGGGCGAGCAAGGCGAGATCCTCGTCGGACATTTCCTCGGCCAGGAAAGCCCTGCGATAACTTGCCCTCAACCTTCCATATTCCTCGCTCGAAATCAGCACGAGCCGATCGCGGCCATTTCGGGTGATGGTAACCGGCTCCTGCAGTGCCTTGTCAGCCAGCGTGCCGTAGTTCTTGATGAATTCTGCCGATGAGACTTTCATGGTCGAAATCCTCGAAAGTTTCGAATAATTCGAATTATACCGGTTGCAGGCGACAGCGACAACAGCATATCTGCGTTCAGCGTTTGATAGAAATTTCCTATCGCTCCACAAAACGCCCCTTATTGACCTTCTTTCGGCCAAACGTCATCATCCGGCGCAGATGCGAAATCGACAGGGTTCCGATTTTGCCATAAATTTCCTGGAAAAATCCGGTATGATGCGGATGGCCGGCAATTTGCCTGTTACGCGGAGGTCATGCCGGAGACAAGGGTGGAGACCCGGATGAATGTCCATGTGAAAGACGATGTCGCCGAGCGGACGCTGGCCATCGTTTCCGAATTGAAAAACCTCGAAGGCCCGCTTCTGCCGATCCTGCACGCGATCCAGCATGAATATGGTCATGTGCCGCAAGCTGCACTGCCACTGATCGCTCGCGAGCTCAACCTGTCGCGCGCCGAGGTCCATGGTGTCGTCACCTTTTACCACGAATTCCGCGAACATCCGGCCGGTCAGCATGTCGTGCGCCTCTGTCGTGCCGAGGCCTGCCAGTCCAGAGGAGGCCGCGAGATTGCCGACCATGCCCGCAAGTTGCTCGACCTCGACTGGAACGAGACGACGCCGGACGGCCGCGTGACACTGGAGCCAGTCTATTGCCTCGGCCTTTGTTCCGTCGCTCCCTCGGCTGAAATCGACGGGCAGTTGCATGGCCGCCTTGACGCCGAGGAACTGACCGCTCTCATCAAGGAGGTGCGCCAGTGACCGTCAGGATTTTTGTCCCGCGCGATTCCGCCGCCCTTTCCGTCGGCGCCGACAAGGTGGCCGCGGCCTTCGAACAGGAAATCGCCGCCCGCAAGCTCGATGCCAAAGTCATCCGCAATGGCTCGCGCGGCCTGCATTGGCTGGAAACGCTGGTCGAGGTGGAAACACCGCAAAGCCGTGTCGCCTATGGCCCGGTCAAGGCGAAGGATATCGCCGGCCTGCTCGATGCCGGCTTTATCGACGGCAAAAGCCATCCGCTCTGTCATGGTGCGACTGAGGAAATCAGCTGGCTCAAGAACCAGACGCGCCTGACCTTCGCCCGCTGCGGCATCACCGATCCACTATCGATCGAGGATTACAGAGCGTATGGTGGGCTCAAAGGTCTTGAAACCGCGCTGGCCATGGTGCCTGTCGATGTGGTCAAGCAGGTCACCGATTCCGGCTTGCGCGGCCGCGGCGGCGCGGGCTTCCCGACCGGCATTAAGTGGAAGACGGTTCACGATGCCGCTGGCCCGCAGAAATATATCGTATGCAATGCCGATGAGGGCGACTCGGCAACCTTTGCCGACCGGATGATCATGGAAGGTGATCCCTTCGTGCTGATCGAGGGCATGGCCATCRCCGGCATCGCGGTTGGCGCGACTAAGGGCTATGTCTACCTGCGCTCGGAATATCCGAACGCCATTCTGATCATGAACGAGGCGGTCGAGGTCGCGCGCCGAGCCGGCGTGCTCGGCACCTCCGTGCTGGGGTCGGGCAAGGCCTTCGACATGGAAATCCGCTCCGGCGCCGGCGCCTATGTCTGCGGCGAGGAAACCTCGCTGCTCAATTCGCTCGAAGGCAAGCGCGGCATCGTCCGCGCCAAGCCGCCGCTGCCGGCACTGGAAGGCTTCCTCGGCCGGCCGACTGTGGTCAACAATGTCATTTCGCTCGCCTCCGTGCCCGTGATTATGGAAAAGGGTGCCGAGTTCTACAAGAATTTCGGCATGGGCCGCTCACGCGGCACGATCCCCATCCAGATCGCCGGCAATGTCAGATATTCCGGCCTCTATGAAGTGGCCTTTGGTCTGACGCTCGGCGAGATCGTCAACGATATCGGCGGCGGCACTGCCAGTGGCCGGCCGGTCAAGGCCGTTCAAGTCGGTGGGCCGCTTGGTGCCTATTTCCCGACCTCGCTGTTCGATACGCCGTTCGACTATGAGGCCTTCGCGGCCAAAGACGGCCTGATCGGCCATGCCGGCATCACCGTGTTCGACGACACCGCCGACATGCTGGCCCAGGCGCGGTTTGCCTTCGAATTCTGCGCCGTCGAATCCTGCGGCAAGTGCACGCCCTGCCGCATCGGCTCGATCCGCGGCGTCGAGACCATCGACAAGATCTCGCAAGGCGTCGAGCCGGAGAAGAATCTGGCGCTGGTCAAGGACCTGTCGAACACGATGAAATTCGGCTCGCTCTGTGCGCTGGGTGGTTTCACGCCCTATCCGGTCATGAGCGCCGTCACCCACTTCCCGGATGATTTCCGTCCGGCAGCCACCCTTCAGGCAGCGGAGTAAACCCATGTCTCTCATTCATGAAATCGACTACGGCACGCCCGCTTCGAAATCCGAGAAAATGGTGACACTCACCATCGACGGCAATGAGATCACCGTGCCGGAGGGTACGTCGATCATGCGTGCGTCAATGGAAGCCGGCATCGAAGTGCCGAAACTCTGCGCCACCGATATGATGGATGCCTTCGGCTCCTGCCGCCTCTGTCTGGTGGAGATCGAGGGCCGCAACGGCACGCCCGCCTCGTGCACCACGCCGGTCGCTGCAGGGCTCAAGGTCCATACCCAGACAAGTCGCCTCAAGGATATCCGCAAGGGCGTGATGGAGCTCTATATCTCCGACCACCCGCTCGACTGCCTGACCTGCGCTGCCAATGGCGATTGCGAATTGCAGGACATGGCCGGCGCCGTCGGCCTGCGCGACGTGCGCTATGGCTATGAGGGCGACAATCACGTCAAGGCGCGCAGCAATGGCGAAGCCAATCTCAAATGGGCACCGAAGGACGAGTCCAACCCGTACTTCACCTATGATCCGTCGAAGTGCATCGTCTGCTCGCGTTGCGTCCGCGCCTGCGAAGAAGTGCAGGGCACGTTCGCGCTGACGATCGAAGGCCGCGGCTTTGATTCGCGCGTCTCGGCCGGCATGCATGAAGAGTTCCTGGCTTCCGAATGCGTCTCCTGCGGCGCCTGCGTACAGGCCTGCCCGACTGCGACACTGACGGAAAAATCGGTGATCGAAATCGGCCAGCCGGAACATTCCGCGGTCACCACCTGCGCCTATTGCGGCGTCGGCTGCTCGTTCAAGGCAGAAATGCGCGGCGAGGAACTGGTGCGCATGGTGCCATGGAAGGATGGCAAGGCCAACCGCGGCCATTCCTGCGTCAAGGGCCGCTTCGCCTGGGGCTATGCCACCCACAAGGATCGCATCCTCAACCCGATGATCCGCGAAAAGATCTCAGATCCGTGGCGGGAAGTGTCGTGGGAAGAGGCGCTGACTTACACGGCCAACGAATTCCGCCGCATCCAGTATCAATATGGCCGCGACTCTGTCGGCGGCATCACCTCGTCACGCTGCACCAATGAGGAAACCTATCTGGTGCAGAAGCTGATCCGCGCCGGCTTCCGCAACAACAATGTCGACACCTGCGCCCGCGTCTGCCATTCGCCGACGGGCTACGGCCTCGGCCAGACCTTTGGCACCTCCGCCGGTACGCAGGATTTCGATTCGGTCGAGGACACGGATGTCGTCATCATCATCGGCGCCAACCCCACCGAGGGCCACCCGGTCTTCGCCTCGCGTCTCAAGAAGCGGCTGCGCCAAGGCGCCAAGCTGATCGTCGTCGACCCGCGCAAGACCGAGATCGTCTCGACGGCGCATGTGAAGGCCGACTATCACCTGCCGCTGAAGCCGGGCACAAATGTCGCCGTCGTCACCGCACTTGCCCATGTCATTGTCACCGAAGGCCTCTATGACGAAGCGTTCATCCGCGAGCGTTGCGACTGGAGCGAATTCCAGGACTGGGCGGAATTCGTCTCCGAAGAGCGTCACAGCCCGGAAGCGATCCAGCAGTACACCAGCGTCGATCCCGAACTGATCCGCGGTGCCGCCCGCCTCTTCGCCCGTGGCGGCAATGGTTCGATCTATTACGGTCTCGGCGTCACCGAGCACAGCCAGGGTTCGACCACCGTCATCGCCATCGCCAACCTTGCCATGGCGACCGGCAATATCGGCCGCCGCGGTGTCGGCGTGAACCCGCTGCGCGGCCAGAACAATGTCCAGGGCTCCTGCGACATGGGCTCCTTCCCGCACGAACTGCCGGGCTACCGCCACATTTCCGACGACGCCACCCGCGCCATCTTCGAAAAGCTCTGGGGCGTCGAGCTCAACAACGAGCCGGGCCTGCGCATCCCCAACATGCTGGATGCCGCCGTCGACGGCTCGTTCAAGGCGCTCTACGTCCAGGGCGAAGACATCCTGCAGTCCGACCCGGACACCAAGCATGTTTCGGCCGGTCTCGCAGCCATGGAATGCGTCGTCGTCCAGGACCTGTTCCTCAACGAGACCGCGAACTACGCCCATGTCTTCCTGCCCGGCTCGACCTTCCTCGAAAAGGACGGTACGTTCACCAATGCCGAGCGCCGCATCAACCGCGTCCGCAAGGTCATGACCCCGAAGAACGGCTATGCCGACTGGGAAGTGACGCAGGAACTGGCGCGCGCCTTCGGCCTCGATTGGAACTACGCCCATCCGTCAGAGATCATGGACGAGATCGCCGCCACCACGCCGAGCTTCGCCAAGGTAAGCTACGACTACCTTGAAAAGATGGGTTCGGTGCAATGGCCCTGCAACGAAGCGCATCCCGAAGGCTCGCCGATCATGCATATCGACGGCTTCGTGCGCGGCAAAGGCAAGTTCATCCGCACCGAATATGTCGCCACCGACGAGAAGACCGGCCCGCGTTTCCCGCTGCTGCTCACCACCGGCCGCGTGCTCAGCCAATATAATGTCGGCGCCCAGACACGCCGCACCGGCAATGTCGCCTGGCATCCGGAAGACCGGCTGGAAATCCATCCGCACGACGCTGAGCAGCGCGGCATCCGCGACGGCAGCTGGGTGCGGCTGCAATCCCGTGCCGGCGAAACCTCGCTGCGTGCACTGCTCACTGACAGGGTCGCAACCGGCGTGGTCTACACGACCTTCCACCATCCGGACACGCAAGCCAATGTCATTACCACGGATTTCTCCGACTGGGCGACCAATTGCCCGGAATACAAGGTGACGGCGGTGCAGATTTCACCGTCGAACGGGCCGTCCGAATGGCAGGAAGATTATAACGAGCTGGCGAAGCGCTCGCGCCGGATCATGGGCAAGCTGGAAGCGGCGGAGTGAGGTCGCTATGACCTCAATCTCCCGCCGCGTCCCGGAAATCTCATTCCGCAATCGCGTTCTCTCCTCCACACATCGCGTGGTCGCGGAGGAAGCCGCGATTGCGCTTTCCTATGGCGGCTCGACCGAAGCCGTGATGATGGCGACTCCGGCCGATCTCGAGGATTTCGCCATCGGCTTCTCCCTCTCCGAAGGTATCGTCGAAAACCTTGATGAAGTCACCGGCATCGAAGTATTGGAAGCCTTTGATGGCGTCGACCTGCAGATCAGCCTCACAGACAATGTCGATCGGGCGCTACGCGTCCGCCGCCGCGCCAAGGCCGGTCCCGTTGGCTGTGGCCTCTGCGGCGTCGAATCGATCGAAGAAGCGCTGAAGCCGGCCGCCGACGTTTCAGGGATCAGCTTGCATCTCACTGCCGGCGATATATCGCAGGCGATGCAGTCGCTATCGGCCAGCCAGCCGCTGAATGCCGAGACCCGCGCCGTGCATGCCGCCGGCTTCTATATCCCTGGCCAAGGCCTGATCGCCGTCCGCGAGGATGTTGGCCGCCACAATGCACTCGACAAACTGATCGGCCATCTGGCCCGCAACGGCGTTGTCGGTTCCGAGGGCGCGATGATCATGACGTCGCGGCTCTCGGTCGAACTGATCCAGAAGACCGCCAAGCTCGGCAGTGCCGTGTTGATCGGCATTTCGGCGCCGACGGCACTGGCGATAGACATGGCCAATCGCGCCGGCATGACCCTCATTGCGCTGGCGCGCGGCGAGGATTTTGAAATTTTTACCGGTTTCGACCGGATCGACACAGGAGACGCAGCCGATGCAGCATGACGGCAGCAAGATCATACGCATGGCGAACCAGATCGCCACTTTCTTCATCTCGCAACCTGAGGCCGACCGAGTGAAGGGCGTTGCCGGCCACATCAATAAGTTCTGGGAACCGCGCATGCGCCGCGAATTCTTCGAGATCGTGGATCATGGCGGCGAGGGCCTGATGCCGCTGGTGATCGAGGCGTCGAAACAGATCAAGCGCCCCGCGCCGCCGCAGCCTTTGCCGAGCAATTGAGCGCCTGTCGGCGACATGCTATCTTTCCGACAACGGAAAGGTCATCGCCATGAGCATCGTCAAGATCAACGACATCAAGGATCAGGTCGAGGAACTGGTCACCCGAGTCCAGGCGGGTGAAACAATCCTGATTGAGAGGGATGGGCAGACGGTGGCGCGGATTGTGCCGATGATGGCGGAGCCCTCCCAGTCGAGGCCGACAAAGATCGACGTGACGGCCCTAAGGGAATTCACGCAATCGCAGCCGCTGCAAAAAGAATCGGCAGGTGAATTCATCAGGCGCATGCGAGACGAGGACCGGTATTGAAACTATACTTCGACACATCGGTCTTTGTTTCCCTTGTCACGAACGAAGTCGCCACACCGCAAATCACAACCTGGTTTTCCCAACAGGATCCGCAAAACCTCGTCGCCAGTGACTGGAACATCACGGAATTTCATTCAGCAATTGCATTTAAGCTGCGCACGGGTCAGATTTCCGCTGATCTTCGAAGAGGGGCTGAAGCGCTTTTCAAGCGTTATGTCGAGGAAAATTTCGCGATCATCGCCGTCGAGCGGTCAGACTTTTTGAGAGCCGCTCAGTTAGCGGGAAGGGAAGAGCTGAAACTCCGCGCCGGGGACGCCCTGCATCTCGCAAAGATCGAGGCGCGCGGTTTTATGCTTTGTACCCTGGATCTTGCCATGCTGGGCGCTGCGACCGTCGTCGGCATCCCCTGCTTAAATCCGCTTTCGCAGCTTCAATGACTGCCATTGCCGCCCCATCAAAAAAATGCTAATCCCCGCCGCATGACTGAGGAAACGGCAAAAAACCACATCTTCGTGCTGCAGGACCGCAAGCGCCTGCCGGCCCGGTTTTTTGCCGAGCTTTCCGGCCTGGCGACTGCGCAGCTTCGCTGACCGTTCGTTTGCGGCGGCCCGCCGTTTCCTGTCGTTTTTTAGAAATCCCTTCGCAATATCCGGGTGAAGACCATGAGCGCACCGCGTACTCTCTATGACAAGATCTGGGACGACCATCTGGTCGACCAGCAGGCCGATGGCACCTGTCTCCTCTATATCGACCGTCACCTCGTCCACGAAGTGACCAGCCCGCAGGCCTTCGAAGGCCTGCGCGTCACCCACCGCAAGGTCCGCGCGCCGGAAAAGACGCTGGCCGTCGTCGACCACAACGTGCCGACCTCGCCCGACCGCTATCAGGGCATCAAGAACGAGGAAAGCCGCATCCAGGTCGAGGCGTTGGCCAAGAATGCCGCCGATTTCGGCGTCGAATATTATTCCGAGCACGACAAGCGCCAGGGCATCGTCCACATCGTCGGCCCTGAACAGGGGTTTACCTTGCCGGGCATGACCATCGTCTGCGGCGATAGTCACACGTCCACGCACGGCGCCTTTGGCGCACTGGCGCATGGCATCGGCACGTCGGAAGTTGAGCATGTGCTCGCTACCCAGACCCTGATCCAGAAAAAAGCCAAGAACATGCTGGTGCGCGTCGACGGCAAATTGCCGCCGCATGTCACCGCCAAGGATATCATCCTGGCAATCATCGGCGAGATCGGCACTGCCGGCGGCACCGGCCATGTCATCGAATTCGCCGGTGAAGCGATCCGCTCGCTCTCCATGGAAGGCCGCATGACGGTCTGCAACATGACGATCGAGGGCGGCGCCCGCGCCGGCCTGATCGCCCCGGACGACACCACCTTCGACTATATCAAGGACAAGCCGCGCGCCCCGAAGGGCGAGGCCTGGGACCGCGCCCTCGAATATTGGCAGACGCTGAAGTCCGACGAAGGCGCCCATTACGACCGCGTCGTCGTGCTCGACGCTGCCAGCCTGCCGCCGATCGTCTCCTGGGGCTCATCGCCGGAAGACGTCATCTCCGTGCAGGGCGCCGTGCCGAACCCGGACGACATCAAGGACGACAACAAGCGGACGTCGAAATGGCGCGCGCTCGATTATATGGGCCTGAAGCCGGGCACGCCGATCACCGAGATCAATATCGACCGCGTCTTCATCGGCTCCTGCACCAATGGCCGTATCGAGGATCTGCGCGAAGTCGCCAAGGTCGTCGAAGGCAAGCAGGTCGCCTCGACCGTCTCGGCCATGATCGTGCCGGGCTCCGGCCTCGTCAAGGAACAAGCGGAAGCCGAAGGCCTCGATAAGATTTTCAAGGCCGCCGGCTTCGACTGGCGCGAGCCGGGCTGCTCCATGTGCCTTGCCATGAATGACGACCGCCTGAAGCCGGGCGAACGCTGCGCCTCGACCTCGAACCGCAATTTCGAAGGACGCCAGGGCTTCAAGGGCCGCACCCATCTGGTCTCGCCGGCCATGGCGGCGGCGGCGGCGATCGCGGGTCATTTCGTCGATATCCGCAGCTGGCAATAAGCCTGCTGACAAGTTGGAACCGGGATGGCCGCTCGCGAGAGCGGCCATTTTTGTTGGACGCGCCTACCCATTCGGGAAACACAACGTCAAGACAATTGGGCAACGCGCTGGCCTCCGTTTGCTGGGCATCGTAACGCCAGACGGTTTCGAGGCGTTCTTCCCTGTCGTCGCCAAGCGCAACAGCAAACTGCCTAAAGATCTTGCAGAATTCACCGGTCCGCCGCTGCGCTGAGCGAAAAGCAGAGCCAAGCTTCTGTCCCCCGTGCTATAGGATCGGTGCAATCCGCGCCGATCCTGGGAGGGACCCATGGCAGACAATACTTTCGCCGGCAACACGCCGGCGAATTATGAGCGATATATGGTGCCGATGATCTTCGTGCCCTATGCCGAGGATGTGGCGCAACGCGTAGCGCAGCTGAACCCGAAGGACGTGCTGGAGATCGCTGCAGGAACTGGGGTCGTTACCCGCGCCATGGCCGCCGTCCTCGGACCCAATGCCCGGATCACCGCCACCGATCTTAGCCAGCCCATGCTGGACACAGCGATCGCACGCGAGGGCGTGGATGACCGCGTCAGCTGGAAGCAGGCCGATGGGCTGGCTCTGCCCTTCGGCGACAGCCTGTTCGACGTGGTGGTCTGCCAGTTCGGTGTTATGTTCTTCCCCGACAAGGTCAAGGGTTTCGGCCAGGCCCGCCGTGTGCTTCGACCGGACGGGCGCTATGTCTTCGCCGTTTGGGACAGAATTGAAACCAATGAATTTGTCTCGGTCCTCGGCGCAAAGCTGGCCGAGCTTTTCCCGGACAATCCGCCGCGTTTCATGGAGCGGACCCCGCATGGCTATTGCGATTTCGAAAAGATCAGCGCGGACGTAACGGCGGCCGGCTTCTCCTCTGTCGAGTTCGAAACCGTCGATCATCTCAGCCGCGCCGCGTCGGCTTCGGATGCGGCCATAGGCTACTGCATAGGCAGCCCGCTCAGCGGCGAGATCGAAGCTCGAGCACCGGGGCGGTTGCGGGAAATCACCGAGAAAGCAGCCGAAGCGCTGGAAAAGCACTTCGGCTCCGGTGCGATCGAAGGCAAGATCCGGGCACATTTCGTGACCGCGATCCCGTAGAGACGAAGTTAGAACGTCGCCGTCGCTGGATTCGGGCCAATGCGGTTGGCATCGGCATCGAGCGCGTCCAGGGCCTTCAGATCGGCGTCGTCGAGCGCAAAATCGAACACCTGGAAATTCTCCGCGATCCGGCTCGGCGTCACCGATTTCGGGATCACCACAAGGCCGTTCTGCATATGCCAGCGGATGATCACCTGTGCCGGCGTGCGGCCGGTCCGCTTGGCGATCTCATCGATCGCCGGATGGGTCAGCAGATGGCCCTGGCCGAGAGGGCTCCAGGATTCGGTGCGGATATCGTGTTTTTCATGCGCGGCCCGCAGCGCCTTCTGCTGGAAATCCGGATGCAGTTCCACCTGGTTGATGACGGGCACGACGCCGGTTTCGCCGATGATCCGCTCCAGATGTTCGGCATTGAAGTTCGATACGCCGATCGAGCGCGCCCTGCCCTCTTCCTTGATGCGCAGAAAGGCCTTCCAGCTTTCGAGATAGAGGTTGCGGTGCGGCGATGGCCAATGGATGAGATAGAGATCGATATAGTCGGTGCCGAGTTCCTTCAGGCTGCGGTCGAAAGCCCTGAGCGTCGAATCGAAACCCTGGTCCTCGTTCCAGAGCTTGGTGGTGATGTAGATGTCGCGGCGGTCGACGCCGGAATTTTTGATGCCGCGACCGACACCGTCTTCGTTGCGATAGGCGGCAGCGGTATCGATATGCCGATAACCGGCTGCAAGCGCCGCCTCGACGGCGACCACCGCCACATCATTGGGTGTCTGCCAGACGCCAAGTCCGACCTGCGGGATGGAATGACCGTCGTGAAAGCGGATTTGCGGTTGATCTGCCACGGGAAACTCTCCAGGTGTTGACGAAAGCGCACAAGCTGCGCCAGAAAGGAAGCGGACGAAAACTATCGGCGAGTGGGTGCCGACCGGCAACGCCCGTTTCGCATATAGGGCAGGCCGGAGCGGTTTTTACCTTCGGGTCGACAAATTCCGCCAATTCGGCACATATTCTTCTGGGAGCTCGGATTCCTTGATTGCAGACAGGCTCAAACGGCGCAAGCGCCTCATCCTCTTCCGGCATGCCAAGTCGGAATGGCCTGATGGCGTGGCCGATCATGAGCGGCCACTGTCCGATCGCGGCAGGAAGGCGGCGCCCGTCATGGGTGTCTACCTCCAGAAGCAGAAGCTGGTGCCGGACCTCGCTCTGGTATCGACCGCCCGCCGCGCCCAGGAGACCTGGACCCGGACATCGAAGGCGCTGCAGGCAACAGTCCCTGTCCTGAGCACCCGCAATATCTATGAAGCTGAGCCGGATAAGATTCTTGACGCCATCAAAAGCACCGCCCCCGAGGTCCGGACACTGATCGTCGTCGGCCACAATCCCGGCCTGGAGGAACTGGCGAAAAAGCTGATGAAGGATCTGGGCGGCGAAGCCGGCACACGGATGCGGGAGAAATTCCCCACCGCAGCGATTGCGGTGCTATCTTTCGAGGTCGACAGCTGGCAGGACGTCACGCCGCAGACCGGTTCGCTCGATCGCTTCGTGACGCCGAAATCACTCGGCTAAAATACCTCTATCGTGCAACTGTGCGATGACACGATCCGCCATGGCGACACATCGCGCGCCGTCGAAAGGAAACAACGACGAGAAAGTGCCTGAAAGCTGCTTCTGGATCGCGAGCCGCATCATTTTGCGGGCACGGTGCAACCGCGTCTTGGCGGTTTCCGGCTTGATGCCCAAATGCGAGGCGGCCTCTTCCGTGCTCATGCCCTCGACGTCGCGCAGCACGAAGATCGAACGAAAATCGTCCGGCAGTTCATCGACGGCGTTTTCGAGCATCCGCCGCGTCTCGCTGCGCGACAGCTCGGTTTCCGGATCGGCGACCGACAGCGACGAGGGAAATTGCAACACTTCGCCATGTCCCGGCTTCGCCTGCATATCGATTTCCTCAAGTCCTGTCGTCGGGCGGCGGCGTCGCACGCGCGCCAGCGCCTCGTTGAGCGCGATCCGGGTGAGCCAGGTGGAGAGCTGCGCCTCACCGCGGAAGGCAGCGAGATGGGTGAAGGCATGCACATAGGTCGCCTGGACCACATCCTCCGCCTCCGTATCATTGCGGACAATGGCGCGCGCCGAGCGGAAGAGCCGCTGATTGTGCCGGCGAATGATCGTGCGCACCGCCAGTTCATCGCCCGTTCTGGCGTGAACGACGAGATCGATATCAGGCAATGCCGCCATGTCCGGCATGAGCCTCGATGCAGAGACGGGGCTAGCAACCATGATCACTCCACACATTTATGCGCCGTCGCGGCGGCTTAGGGCTGAACATCCAGCGTACCCTTCATCATCGGATGAAAACGGCAGTAAAAGTCCACCTTTCCAGCCTGCTTGACCGTCATGCTGTGTTGCGATTTCGGCGGCAGGTCGACATCGAAACTCTTGTCGCGCGCGGTCGCGGTATGACGGAATATATCATCATTGTGCCAGACGATCACGTCGCCGACATGCAATGCCGGCACCGGGCCGAATTTCATCTTGGCGATCGTGATGTCGTAACTGGCGGCCAGCGCACCGACCGGGTCGCCAACCACGAGCCCCGCAAGTACCAGCGCCGGAAGGATGCGGAAGAGGGCGCGCATGGCAAACCTACTTGACCATGGATGCCAGATGTTCGGCATGCTGCTGGTGCTCCCTGAACAGCGTCAGACCGGTCTGCAGCAACGATTTCAAATCGGTATTCTGAGCCGAAGGGATCAGAAGCGTTTCCAGCGCACCGTTGACCTGCTTGTGATAGGCGACTTCATTGTCGACATAGGCCTTGTCGAAGGCGGCGCCGTGAAGCTTGGCGAGCTTTGACAGTTCAGCCTTGGCAGCGGCCGACAGAGACTTGCTGGTATCGTTGTCTTCCGGCTTGACCTTCAGCTTCTTCAGCAGCGCGAGCGCCTGTTCGTTCACCGCCTTGTGGTCACGCTCCATGGTCTTGGCAAAATCCCGCACTTCGGCATTCTTGCTCTTCTTGAGCGCCTGCCTGGCGGCGGCAATGTCAATTTCGCCGGCCGTATAGGCGATATGGGCGATCTGCGGGTCGGTCGGCTTATCGGCGGCGATTGCTGCGGTCGCCAGCGAAGCCACCATGGCGGTCGCGGTGAGAAATTTTTTCAACATGACGGATCTCCTATCCTCCAGAGGGGGCTCCTGGCGCGCTTTGCACCGGAACTGGCCATTGGATGCAGATCCGCTCAAAAGGTTCCCGAATTTTTGTCTGTTTATTTGGCGCGAAATAGTGCGCCCTACAGGACCCTCACGATCGTCTTCGGACCCACAAGCGGCAGAAGCCGCAACATGTCTCGCTTGCGGATCGCCACGCAGCCCTCCGTCGACTGATAGCCGGCCTTGGCGAGATGAAAGAAGATGGCCGAACCGCAACCCTGCCGCCGGCTGGATATGTTCCAGTCCATGACGAGGCAGATGTCGTAGAGATGATCCTTGCGCATCATCTTCTCATGGCTCCGGGCAAAAGGTGCCTCGACCGGGCGATTGTAGTTGGCGTTGCCGCTCTCGTCACACCACAGCATGTTCTCACGGATCGGCCGCATCGCCAGCCCGGCCATCAAGGCAGCGACGCCTCGGTCGCGGCGATAATAGCCTGACATCAGCCGCATCGCCGCGATCGGTGTGGCGCCATCGCCTTCCCGTTTGAGGCTTGCTCGGCCGCTACGGCCGAGCGCCGCCCGGAATGTCAACGGGCCGGCCTGAACGATCGCCTGGCGGGGATTTCCAGGTGCTGCGCGAACGAGAATTTCGGTGAGTGCCATGTTTTCACAGCCTTTTGCCTTGCATGTGATCGTTTTTCCTGATGAGCCGGGGCCGAACCTGCCCACGCCCTTGCTCTTATTGGCGATTCTGGCATACCAATCACCATCACACCATGTGAACGGGAAGAATAACATCATGACAGCCCGGACAATCCTCCTGGTCGACGACGATCAGGACCTGCGCGAAACCCTTGTCGAACAGCTCGGACTTTACGAAGAATTTTCGGTGATCGAGGAGGCGAACGCGACGAAGGGCATACAGGCGGCGCGCGGCGGCCAGATCGACCTCCTGATCATGGATGTCGGCCTGCCGGATATGGACGGCCGCGAAGCGGTAAAACTTTTGCGCAAGGGCGGCTTCAAGAGCCCGGTGATCATGCTGACCGGCCATGACACCGATGCCGACACCATCCTTGGCCTCGAAGCCGGCGCCAATGACTATGTCACCAAGCCGTTCCGCTTTGCCGTGCTGCTGGCCCGCATCCGCGCGCAGCTCCGTCAATATGAGCAGAGCGAGGACGCTACCTTCAATGTCGGCCCCTATCTGTTCAAGCCGGCGCAAAAACTCCTGACCGATGCCGAAGGCAAGAAGATCCGGTTGACCGAGAAGGAAGCGGCCATCATCCGCTATCTCTTCCGCGCCGGCCAGAAGGCGGTGACCCGCGACGAACTCCTGGAAGAAGTCTGGGGCTACAATTCCGGTGTCACCACGCATACGCTCGAAACCCATGTCTACCGCCTTCGCCAGAAGATCGAGAAGGACCCATCCAGCGCCGAAATCCTTGTGACCGAAAATGGCGGCTACAAGATCATACCCTGAAAGCGACTAGATGGCCCTAAAGGACGATATTACGCTCTTCATGCAGCTTTCGATCTTCGAGGGCCTTTCGGAAGAGCATTTGCGTCTGCTTGCTTTCGGGGCCGAACGCCGCCGGCTGGAGAAGGGCCATGTGCTCTTCCGCCAGGGCGCCGCAGCCGATTCCGCCTTCGTCGTGACGATGGGGCGGTTGCGACTGACCATGCATTCGCCCTCAGGCGGCGAGCGGACGATGGGCGAGGCTGGTCCTGGTTCGATCCTCACCGAGATCGCCATGATTGCCGACGCGGAGCGGCATTTCACCGCAACCGCCGTCGACGAGAGCGAGGTCATCCGCATCAGCCGCCTGCTTTTCCGACGCATGCTGGAAGAATACCCGGAGGTGGCCATTGCCATCGACCGGCGGCTGAGGGAAAACTTCAGCACGCTGGCCGCCGCAATCCAGGCCTATGGGGACAAACCGGGTTGAGATGAGAGAGTGATGTCATGACGACCGATCTGAAGCCGATCCACACAGAGGCGGGGTATCAGGCATCACTTGCAGAGCTCGGCCTTCTATGGGGAGCACCGATCAGTACGCCAGACGGCGACCGGCTCGATGCTCTTGCGACCCTTATCGAAACCTATGAATCGCTGCATTATCCGATGGACCCACCCGACCCGGTCGAAGCAGTCCGCTTTCGGATCGAACAAATGAGTTGACCTGTCCGCCGTTGCTCCGGGCCAAGATAAAAGCCGCTGCGCACAAAGTCATGTCGCAATCAGAAAATAACGACACGCGGATTTTCCTATGATGTCGCTCGATCCGGGCTCTCCAAGACATTGATCGCCCCTCATGAGCCTCGTTGACATCCACTTGTCAGATGTCGCGGCGCGGTCTAATGCCGGGCGGAGATCCCATTGCAACGCAACAGAAACAGGCGCCCTATGAAAAGCTATGTCCTGACCGTCTCCTGCACATCCACGCGCGGCATCGTCGCCGCCATCTCCGGGGTCCTGGCGGAGAAGGGTTGTTACATTATCGACAGCTCGCAGTTCGACGACCTTGAAACCGGCCTGTTCTTCATGCGCGTCACCTTCACCAGCCAGGAAGGGGCCAGCCTTGAAGAGATCACCAAGGCTTTCGAACCGGTCAAGAAGCGCTTCGACATGGATTGCCAATTCCATGATGGCGACCATCGGATGAAAGTGCTGCTGATGGTGTCGCGCTTCGGCCACTGCCTCAACGATCTGCTCTACCGTTGGAAGATCGGCGCGCTGCCGATCGACATCGTCGGCGTCGTTTCCAACCATTTCGACTACCAGAAGCAGGTGGTCAATGCCGACATTCCATTCCACCACATCAATGTGACCAAGGCCAACAAGCCTGAGGCCGAGGCGCGCCTGATGGACGTCGTCGTCAGCTCCGGCGCCGAACTGATCGTGCTGGCCCGCTACATGCAGGTCCTGTCGGACGAAGTCTGCAAGAAAATGTCGGGCAAGATCATCAACATCCACCACTCCTTCCTGCCGTCGTTCAAGGGCGCCAATCCCTACAAGCAGGCCTATGAGCGCGGCGTGAAGCTGATCGGTGCCACGGCGCACTATGTTACCGCCGACCTCGACGAAGGCCCGATCATCGAACAGGACGTCGCCCGCATCACCCATGCCCAGTCCGCCGGCGACTATGTCTCGATCGGCCGTGATGTCGAGAGCCAGGTGCTCGCCCGTGCCGTCCACGCGCACATCCACAATCGCGTCTTCATGAACGGCAACAAGACGATCGTCTTCCCGGCGAGCCCCGGCTCCTACGCCTCCGAGCGCATGGGCTGACATTCAAAACGGGCCGCTTCGCCGCAAGCGAGCGGCCCGATCTCTGCAGCAATTCCTATCGCAGCGCAGAATAAATATATACATCCAAAGCTTACATCTTGAATCGTGAATTAAATTTCTCGCAGCAAAACACGATATTTACGGAAAGCCAGGTCCAAGTCGTAGCGACAACTTGGAATTCCGTTAAAATTGTAATAAGTCCTGAGCATGCTCTGATGTTGCTTTAAATCTGCAATCCGGAGTTCATTTTGTCAGATGAAAAGTTGTTATTGACGCGCCATTTGCGAGGGGCCAGTATGGCGCCATATTCGCGTCGTGGGGACAACATTTGCGTTTCAAAGATATTATGCATTTTCTCGTCGCCGTTGGCGAAGCACCTTCCACAGAGGTGCTGACGAGCGAACTCGAGCGCCTGCTCAACGAGTTCGGGTTCAAATATTATTGTGTCTTTCATCAGCCCAAGCCGATCGAGAACGCAGCCGAACTGATCGTCGCCGCCAACTGGCCGCCGGAATGGGTCGCGCGTTACGTGGAGAAGAAATATATCGTCATGGACCCGACGATCCGTTTTCTCCTGCGCGCCAATCGCAGTTTCTCCTGGGCGCAGGCCGTCGAAGCCTACCGCAACAACCCGCATTATCGCCGGATGAAGGCGATGATGGCCGATGGCAAGGCGCATGGGCTGACATCGGGCTATATCTTCCCCGTCTTCAGCCGCAACGGCCTGATCGGCGCCACGACCGTGGGCGGCCCGACCGAAGTCGAATTGGCCCCCGTCGAAATCGCGCTGCTCGAAACCGCCTTCCGCAGTTCCTATCTCCGCTATCTGGAATTCATGGGCGAAAAGCATGCCGACAGCGTTGCCGCAGGCATGGAAATCACCATGACCCATCGTGAGATCCAGGCGCTCAACAATCTCGCCGAAGGCCGCACCTCGCCGGAAATCGCCTCGATCCTCGATGTTTCGTCCAATACGGTCGACTGGTACGTGACCAGCCTGCAAACCAAGCTCAAGGCGCGCAACCGTAATCATGCGGTGGCGCTGGCTCTCCGTCAGGGCCTGATCTCCTGACGGAAGGCGGATTCACAATTCTGACAAAATTCGAAATTGCGCTTCTTGCTGCAACGCGCTAGGATTTGCTCGCGCATGCGAAAAGTCCTGCCGTTCTGCACAATTTCTGCCGGAATCAGGCAACCGGCAGGCGGGTTTTGACCCGGATTGGCGCGCGATGAAGGGCCATTATGCGTACGTTTTCAGACCAGCCCCAGCGTCAGGAGCCCGGCCTTGCCGATCAAGAAGATCCTCGTAGCCAACCGTTCAGAAATCGCCATTCGCATTTTTCGCGCCGCCAACGAACTGGGCCTGAAAACGGTCGCGATCTGGGCCGAGGAAGATAAACTCGCGCTCCATCGCTTCAAGGCCGACGAATCCTACCAGGTCGGGCGCGGCCCGCATCTGGCGCGTGATCTCGGCCCGATCGAAAGCTATCTGGCCATCGACGAGGTCATCCGCGTCGCCAAGCTTTCGGGCGCCGACGCCATTCATCCCGGCTACGGGCTTCTCTCAGAGAGCCCCGAATTCGCTCAGGCTTGCGCCGACAACGGCATCACCTTCATCGGCCCCAAGCCGGCGACCATGGTCCAGCTCGGCAACAAGGTCGCGGCCCGCAATCTGGCGATCTCGATCGGCGTCCCGGTCGTGCCCGCCACCGAGCCGCTGCCGGATGACATGGACGTCGTCGCCAAAATGGCCGAAGAGATCGGTTATCCGGTCATGCTCAAGGCCTCCTGGGGCGGCGGCGGCCGCGGCATGCGCGCCATCCGCGATCCCAAGGATCTCGCTCGCGAAGTGATGGAAGCCAAGCGCGAAGCCAAGGCTGCCTTCGGCAAGGACGAAGTCTATCTCGAAAAGCTGGTCGAACGCGCCCGCCATGTGGAAAGCCAGGTCCTCGGCGACACGCATGGCAATGTCGTGCATCTCTTCGAACGCGACTGTTCGGTTCAGCGGCGCAATCAGAAAGTCGTTGAGCGTGCGCCGGCGCCCTATCTAACTGAGGAACAGCGCGCCGAGCTCGCCTCCTACTCGCTGAAGATCGCCGAGGCTACCAACTATATCGGCGCCGGCACCGTCGAATATCTGATGGATATGCAGAGCGGCAAATTCTACTTCATCGAGGTCAATCCGCGCATCCAGGTCGAGCACACCGTCACCGAAATGGTGACCGGCATCGACATCGTCAAAGCCCAGATCCATATTCTCGACGGTTTCGCCATCGGCACGCCGGAATCGGGCGTACCGAAGCAGGCCGATATCCGGCTCAACGGCCATGCGCTGCAATGTCGCATCACCACCGAGGACCCTGAGCAGAACTTCATCCCCGATTACGGCCGCATCACCGCCTATCGTGGCGCCACCGGCTTCGGCATCCGCCTCGATGGCGGCACGGCCTATTCCGGCGCGGTGATCACCCGCTTCTACGATCCGCTGCTCGAAAAGGTCACCGCCTGGGCGCCGAATCCAATCGAAGCGATCCACCGCATGCACCGCGCGCTGCGCGAATTCCGCATCCGCGGCGTCGCCACCAATCTCACCTTCCTGGAAGCGATCATTACCCATCCCGCCTTCCAGTCCAACACCTATACGACGCGCTTCATCGACACCACGCCGGAACTCTTCCAGCAGGTCAAGCGCGCCGACCGCGCCACCAAGCTGCTCACCTATCTCGCCGACGTGACGATCAACGGCCATCCGGAAGCCAGGGGCCGCGCCCGGCCGCCGAAGGATGCCGCTCTGCCGGAAGTGCCGTTCTGCGATCTGGCGGTCAAGCCAGGCACCAAGCAATTGCTCGACGACCTCGGTCCGAAGAAATTCGCCGACTGGATGGTGGCACAGAAGCGCGTGCTGGTGACAGATACGACGATGCGCGACGGCCATCAGTCGCTGCTCGCCACCCGCGTCCGTACCTTCGATATTGCCGCCATCGCCAATACCTATGCCAGGGCGCTGCCAAACCTTCTGTCGCTGGAGTGCTGGGGCGGTGCGACTTTCGACGTCTCCATGCGGTTCCTCACCGAGGACCCCTGGGAACGGCTGGCGCTGATCCGTGAAAACGCGCCGAGCTTCCTGCTGCAGATGCTGCTGCGCGGCGCCAACGGCGTCGGCTACAAGAACTATCCCGACAATGTGGTGAAGTACTTCGTTCGCCAGGCGGCCAAGGGCGGCATCGACCTGTTCCGCGTCTTCGACTGCCTGAACTGGGTCGAAAACATGCGCGTGTCGATGGATGCCGTCGCCGAGGAGAACAAGCTCTGCGAGGCGGCGATCTGCTATACGGGCGACATCCTCAATTCCGCCCGGCCGAAATACGATCTGAAATATTATGTGGACCTGGCCAAGCAGCTCGAGAAAGCCGGCGCCCACATTATCGCCGTCAAGGACATGGCCGGCCTGCTCAAGCCGCAGGCGGCACGCGTGCTGTTCCGCGAATTGAAGCAGGCAACCTCGCTGCCGATCCATTTCCACACCCATGACACGTCGGGCATTGCCGCAGCCACCGTGCTTGCGGCCGTCGAAGCCGGCGTCGATGCCGTCGACGCGGCCATGGACGCGCTTTCCGGCAACACCTCGCAGCCCTGCCTCGGCTCGATCGTCGAGGCACTCAAGGGCACTGAACGCGATCCGGGTCTGGATACGGAGTGGATCCGCCGCATCTCCTTCTATTGGGAGAATGTCCGCACCCAGTACGCCGCCTTCGAAAGCGACCTCAAGGGTCCGGCATCGGAAGTCTACCTGCATGAAATGCCGGGCGGCCAATTCACCAATCTCAAGGAACAGGCCCGCTCGCTCGGCCTCGAAACCCGCTGGCATAAGGTCGCCCAGGCCTATGCCGATGCCAACCAGATGTTCGGCGACATCGTCAAGGTGACGCCGTCCTCCAAGGTGGTTGGTGACATGGCGCTGATGATGGTGAGCCAGGACCTGACCGTCGACGACGTCGTCAATCCGGGCAAGGAAATCTCCTTCCCGGAATCGGTGGTATCGATGCTGAAGGGCGATCTCGGCCAGCCGCCCTCGGGCTGGCCCGAAGCGTTGCAGAAGAAGGCGCTGAAGGGCGACAAGCCCTACACCGTCCGCCCCGGCTCGCTTCTGCCGGATGCCGATCTCGACAAGGAGCGGCTGGATATCGAGACCAAGCTTGAACGCAAGGTCAGCGATTTCGAATTCGCCTCCTACCTCATGTATCCGAAGGTGTTCACCGATTTCGCCATTGCCGCCGAGCAATACGGCCCGGTTTCGGTTCTGCCGACGCATGCCTATTTCTACGGCCTGCCGCAGGGCGAAGAACTGTTTGCCGATATCGAACGCGGCAAGACGCTGGTCATCCTCAACCAGGCGCAGGGCGAGCTCGACCAGAAGGGCATGGTCACCGTGTTCTTCGAACTCAACGGCCAGCCGCGCCGCATCAAGGTACCAGACCGGGCGCACGGCGCCTCCAATGGCGCGATCCGCCGCAAGGTTGAGCCCGGCAATGCCGCCCAGATCGGCGCACCGATGCCGGGCGTCGTCTCGACCGTGGCGGTCGCCCCCGGCCAGACGATCAAGGCGGGCGACGTGCTTCTGTCGATTGAGGCGATGAAGATGGAGACGGCCTTGCATGCCGAAAAGGACGGCACGATCGCCGAAGTCCTGGTCCGCGCCGGCGACCAGATCGACGCCAAGGACCTGCTGATCGTCTTCGGTTGAAATCCTGATCAGAGCAGGGGCAGCGTTTGACTTCGCTGTCCTTGCTTTTCTGCACCCGGTTTTAGTTTCGGTTAAGCATGTGCATGGGAAGTACAGCCTTTTATTACAATTGGATTCAAAATTAAGCTTTTTGACAGGAGCCAATTGTTAAGCAGCATTCCGGGACAGCACTCTCGGGATCAGTCATGCGTAACGATGACGCGACTTTGGAACAGCATAAGACGGCACGCCGGTATTGGCTGCAGAACCTCCTGGTTCTCGGTCTAACCGTTTGTCTCTTCGTAGCGGCTGACCACTTCGATCTCTACGGCCGTCTGCGTCATGTCCTGCAGGAACCGAATTCCAGCTTGACCTTGAAGATGCGGTCCCTCGAACGTCAGGTTGAGTCCGCTCCTGCTTTGATCAATATCGATCGCTCCGGCGTTTTCGATTTCAATTCGCTGATGTCGCTGGGCCTGGTTGCCAGCCTCGGCCTTACGGTCTTCGCTTTCCTGCAATATGGCAGGTTGCGCACCGCCTTTGCCAGGCAGCGCGAGGCCGAGCACCAGTCCCGACAGCTTGCCATGCGTGACCAGTTGACCGGGCTTGCCAACCGCCGCAGTTTCGAGGAATTCGGCCAGCGCGTGATCTTCGAGCGGCCCGCCACGGAACACCGCGCCGTGTTTCTCGTCGATCTCGATCATTTCAAAGCCGTCAACGACGTCTACGGTCATCCCGCCGGCGACAGTGTGCTGGTGGACTATGCCCGCCGCATCGAAAGCCATTTCCCCGGCGGCATCGTTGCACGCTTCGGCGGCGACGAATTCGCCATGATCACCCCGCCGCTGAAGGACGAAGGCGAGGCGCTGCATTATGCGCGCTTCTGTCTGGCTGGCGTCAGCGAACCGTTCAAATACGGCAGCACCAACCTCGTTCTCGGCGCATCCGTCGGCGTCGCCATGATCGGCGACTTCGACTCCGTCGCTGAGGCGCTGCGCCGTGCCGACATCGCGCTCTACAAGGCCAAGCGCGCCGGCCGCCAGCAGATCGCCTTCTTCGAGGATACGCTCGAAAAAGTGATCAAGGAGCGCAATTGGCTTGAGACGGAACTGCGCCAGGCGCTCAAGGACGGCAGCATCGTCCCCTATTTCCAGCCGATCGTCGACCTTACCAGCCGCGACGTCCTGGGCTACGAAGCCCTGGCGCGCTGGAACCATCCCGAACGCGGCCCGATCAGCCCGGCGGAATTCATTCCCGTCGCCGAGGAATGCGGCATGATCAGCCAGCTCGGCGAATCCATCCTCATGCGCGCCGCCAGCGTCGCGCGCCATTGGCCGAGCCATGTCATGCTGTCGGTCAACCTGTCGCCGGTGCAGCTGCGCGACAAGGCGCTGTCCCGCAAACTGCTCGATATTCTTGCCGCCGCGGATTTCCCTGCCAGCCGCCTGGAGGTCGAAGTCACGGAGAACGCGCTGGTTTCCGATCTCGAGACCGCGCGCGATACGATCCGCCAGTTGCGCGCCGCCGGCATTTCGGTGGCGCTCGACGATTTCGGCACCGGCCATTCGACGCTCAACCATCTGCGCGTCTGCCGCTTCGACAAGCTCAAGATCGATCATTCTTTCGTGCAATCGCTGGCCGACAGCCGCGACAGCCGCGTCCTGGTCGACGCCATTCTGGCGCTGTCGCGCAATTTCGGCCTGCGCTGCACCGCGGAAGGCATTGAAAAGCTGAGCGACGTCGAACTGCTCTCCGGCTGGGGTTGCACCGAAGGCCAGGGCTATCTCTTCGGTCGACCGGCGGAGAAAACGTCGTTCGACGTCGATGTCCAGGCGGATGGAGAAGTTCGCCTGACAGCATAAATCAGCCTAGGATTGCGTTTCAGCGCTCCTCTGCTAGTCTTCTATAGTTGGGAGACAAGGGAGGCGGGCATGGACGACAAGACGGCGATTGCTGCGAAACTCGACAGGGCGAGCGACCTGATGTTCAACAGGGACAGCGCCATCGTCAATGAACTCTGGAGTGACGGCTTTCAACTGATTGGGTCGGAAGACGGCGAGACCGCATCCAGCCGTCAGGATCTTGAGGGCCTGGTAACCGCCCTTTTCTCGGCGTCCTTCCGGTTGCGCTGGTTCTGGGACAATAAATCGATCACCATCGATAACGATACAGCCTGGGTTTTTGCGCAGGGGCGTCTCGATTTCGTCTACCCTGACCGTACCATCCCGGTGGCCTACCGCCTCGTGGCGATCTTCAAGCGGGCAGGCAGCGACTGGGTTTGGCGGCTCTATAGCGGGTCCGAGCCCATTCCGCGCAGACCTCTGCAGTAGAGTCCAAGCCCTTATAGCCGCATTCCGGGGATCGCCAGCGGATTGTCCTCAAGCGCCTGCCGGTCCGGCCGGTCGATGCGTGGCGTGCCGGTAAATGCAKCGAAAAGGCTCTGGACGAAATCGCGCGGCAGGTCCTTGGTGATCAGCACCATCCGCGTGCGGCGATCTGTCGGATCCGGCCAGCGCGGCAGCCGTTCCGGCGCGTGGAACACCGATTGCACGCCGTGCAGCACGAGCGGCCGGTCCGGATCATCGGCCAGCGCCACCACCGCCTTCATCCTGAGCAGTTTCTCGCCATGCGCCGAACGCAGGAGATCGACGAACATGGCAAGCGCCGCCGGGTCGATCGGCCGGTCATGCACGATGCTGAAGGAGTCGATATCATCATGATGGTGATGATGGTCATGCCCCTCATGATCATGGTCGTGATGATGATCATGCTCGGCTTGATCATGCAGCCAGCGCTGCACGTCGGCGATCTTGGTCGCCGGATCATAGAGCCCGGCCGACAGCGTGACGAACGCACTTGCGCGCTCGGAATCGCCGTCGATCACCTCGGCCAATGGATTGAGACGCCGGAGCCGCGATGCCAGCGCGGCAATCTGCTCCGCACTCGCCAGCCGCTTCTTGCTCATGATCAGCCGGTCAGCGACGGCGGCCTGGCGGCGTGCCTCCTCATGATTGTCGAGCGTCGACAATCCATTGACCGCATCGACAAGCGTGATCACGCCATCGACGGAAAAATCCAGCGAAATCTGGGGGTGGCCGATGATCGATTGGATGACCGGCGCCGGATCGGCAAGACCGGTCGTTTCGATCACCACCCGCTTCAGCGCCTTGATGCGGCCGTCGGCCAGCCGCTCGCTGAAATCAGCGAGCGTGTCGGTCAACTCGCCCCGTACGGTGCAGCAGAGGCAGCCGTTGGAGAGTTCCACCAGCGAATCGCCGGATGACTCGACCAGCAGATGATCGATGCCGACCTCGCCGAATTCGTTGATGATCACGGCCGTGTCGGCCATGGCCGGATCCTTGAGCAGCCGGTTGAGCAGCGTCGACTTGCCGGCGCCGAGAAAGCCGGTCAGGATCGAGACCGGAATGCGTTCAGCCGGGCGTGCCATCAGTTGACCGGGCGCGGCTCAGGGATCGGGATATACTGGGTCTGGCCACCTGTGTCGCCCTGGCCCGCGTCATCCTCATCGACGACAGTCTTGCCCGCAGGCGTGATGGTGATCAGCGCCACGTTGAGCGGATGATCGATCGGCAGCGAGAAAGGTGAAACGGTCTTCGAACCGTCCGCATCGTCATTGGCTTCGGAGCGGACCTTCTTGCCCTTCTTCTTGCAGATCTGCTGGCTGACATCGGCGACGACGTCACGTGTCGCGCCATAGGGCGGCAGTTTGGCGAGCTGCGGCATTTTCGAGGTCTCGTCCGTTGCCATGCCCTTTTCGAGCAAAGCCGCGGACATATCCGAGCGGCCGATCAGCGTATCGGCGCCGAGCACCACCGACAGCATGGTGTGGCCGTTGCGGGTCGCCGTCGAGATCTGATTGTAGCCGGAGGCGCAGATGAAGCCGGTTTTCATACCGTCAGCACCGGCGAAACGGCCGATCAGCTTGTTGTAATTGCCGTATTGGCGTTTGCCGATCTTGATGCCTTCGAGCGAGAAATAGCCGGCATATTGCGGAAATTCGCGGCGCAGTGCCATGACCAGCACTGCGAGATCGCGCGCGCTGGTATATTGCCCGTCGCCCGGCAGGCCGTTGGGATTGATGAAATGCGTCGAGAACATGCCGAGGCGTACCGCTTCGGTGTTCATCATATTGACGAAAGTCGGCATGTCGCCACCGAGATTCTCGGCAATAGCATAGGCGATATCATTGGCCGACTTGGTCAGCATCGCCTTCAGCGCATCGTCGAGCGTCATGGAATCGCCGGGCTTGAGATAGAGTTTCGACGCCGGTTGTCCAGCCGACTCCTTGCTCATCACGATCCGGGTCGCAAGCGTGATCTTGCCGGATCGGAGCAGGTCGAACGTGGTATAGGTGACCATCAGCTTGGTCAGCGACGCCGGATACCAGCGCTGGAACGCCTGATCATGTTCAATGACCTTGCCCGTCGTCACGTCGACCAGGATATGGGGGCCGGCAATCGTCTGGGCCGCGATTCCGAGGGTGAGCGCCACGCCCAGCACCACCGTCGCCGCCGTTCTGCCCGCATGCCGCAAAATCATTCTCATCGGGTCAACCGCCTCAAACCAGTCATGGAAGAAAATCTTTACCGGCCCCTATTTAGCCTATATGGCAAGGAAATGGCAGACGCTTTTTATCCACGCCATTGTTTTCCGTCTGTCAGACCGCATGAATGAAGGTGCCAGACGATGCCGATCCTGAACCGCGCCAGCGAAATGCATGACGAGATCACCGCCTGGCGCCGCGAACTTCACCAGATGCCGGAAATCCTGTTCGATACCGTGAAGACGGCGGCTTTCGTCGAGAAAAAGCTCCGGGAATTCGGCGTTGACGACGTGGTCACCGGCCTCGGCCGCACCGGCGTGGTCGGCGTCATCCGTGGCGCCAATGGCCCTGGCCCAGCCATCGGGCTGCGCGCCGACATGGATGCGCTGCCGCTGACCGAGACCTCCGGCAAGGCCTGGGCCTCGAAGACCGCCGGCAAGATGCATGCCTGCGGCCATGACGGCCATACCGCCATGTTGCTCGGCGCCGCCAAATATCTGGCGGAAACGCGTAGTTTCGCCGGCACGATCGTCGTCATCTTCCAGCCGGCCGAAGAGGGCGGCGGCGGCGGCCGGGAAATGGTGCGCGACGGACTGATGGACCGGTTCGGGATTTCCGAAGTCTACGGCATGCACAACATGCCGGGCATCGCCATCGGCGCATTCGCCACCCGCAGCGGCCCGATCATGGCCGCGACAGATGAATTTTCGATCAGCGTCCGCGGCCGCTCCAGCCATGCCGCCATGCCCAATCGCGGCATCGACCCGGTGCTGATCGCCGCCCACATCATCACCTCGCTGCAGTCGATCGTCTCGCGCGTCTCCGACCCCTTCGATTCGACGGTCGTGTCTGTCACCAAGATGCAGGGCGGAACGGCCAGCAATGTCATCCCCGACGTCGCCACGCTTGCCGGCACGATCCGCACGCTCAGGCCCGAATCGCGCGACTCAGCCCGGGCACAGATGACCAGGATTGCGGAGGGCATTGCCGCAGCGCATGGCGCCGAGGCGACCGTCTCTCATCATGCCGGCTATCCTGTGACCGTCAACCATCCCGGCCAAACCGAGGCAGCCGTCGGTGTCGCCAACGACATCGTGGGTGCTAGCCAGGTCAATCCGGCAACGACGCCCACCATGGGCGGCGAGGATTTCTCCTATATGCTCAATGCGCGGCCGGGCAATTTCATCTTCATCGGCAATGGCGACACGCCGGGACTGCACAATACCGGCTATGATTTCAACGACGAGATCATTCCCTATGGCGTCTCCTACTGGGTGCGCCTCGCCGAGACGCGCCTCGCGCAGATCGCCTGATATTTTCCGCCGGGCATTTCTGTTTTCTCAGGGTCACGGAAATGCCCTCGCTATTGTTTCATGCAATTCCTGAAGCCGCTTTGCGCTGGTCCGGAATTGCCCAGAGGAGGACCGCCCGTGACCGCTCAAAGCTGGCTCAACCTGCCGACCCATCGCGACTGGCTGCGTGGCGAGGCCACCAAGCTGTTCGATTATTTCCAGTGGCGCTCGATCAATCCCAGGGGCGGCTTCTTCGAATTTCACGATGACGGCCGGCCGATCAATGCGGAAAACCCGGTACGCGGCATTCATGCGACGGCGCGCATGGTCCACTGCATGGCCATCGGCCACCTGCTCGGCCGTCCCGGCTGCGCCGACCTGATCGACCACGGCATGGCCTATCTCTGGAACGTGCATCGCGACCAGAAGCGCGGCGGCTATTTCTGGCAGGTCAACAATGAAGGCTCAATCGATGGCATGAAGCAGGGTTATGGCCATGCTTTCGTGCTGCTCGCCGCCTCCTCCGCAGCGCTGGTCGGCCACCCGGCGGCGGAAGCGATGCTGACCGACGTCACCGAGATCATCGAGCACAAATTCTGGGAAGAAGATCATGGCGCCATCGCCGAGGAATTCCAGGCCGATTGGTCGCCGGTGCCAGGTTATCGCGGCCAGAATTCCAACATGCACCTGACCGAGGCATTGATGGCCGCCTACGAGGCCACCGACGACGACTTTTACCTCAACAAAGCCGAACGGATCGCCGACCTGATCATCAACCGCAAAGCCCGCGAAACCGGCTTCCGCGTCGGTGAACATTTCGACGAGAACTGGAACTTGCTCAAGGATTACAAAGGCAACGAGATGTTCCGCCCGTCGGGCACGACGCCGGGCCATTGGCTGGAATGGGCGCGGCTTATCCTGCAGCTTTACGCGCTCGGCGACCGCAAGCAGGACTGGATGCCAGGTGCGGCGCAGGCGCTGTTCGCGCAATCCATGGCGCTCGGCTGGGACAATGACAAGGGCGCTTTTTTCTATACGCTCGATTGGAACGATGTCCCGGCCAAGCGCTCGAAAATCTGGTGGCCAATGGCGGAGGGCATCGGTGCTGCCGCCTTCCTCATCAACCATGTGCCCTCCGACATGCATGAGCAAAGTTACCGGCTGATCTGGAACACGATCGCCAATAACTTCCTCGACCGCGGCAGGGGCGGCTGGCACGAGGAACTGAGCGAAGACCTGAAGCCGGCGCACACGCTCTTCGCTGGCAAGGCCGATATCTACCATGCGCTGCAGGCCTGCCTGATCCCGCTTTATCCCTCGGACGGTTCGCTGACCAAGGGCATCATGGATGAACAACAGGGCGGCTGAACATGCTGGCGGCGCCAAGATATCAAAAGCTGCTGTTCATCTGCAGCCAGAACAGGCTGCGCAGCCCGACGGCGGAACAGGTGTTCTCGCAATATGACGGCGTCGAAGCCCTGTCGGCGGGCACCAACAACGATGCGAATACGCCGCTCGACGGAGACCTGATCGACTGGGCGGATGTCATTTTCGTTATGGAGAAAAGCCATCTTAACAAGGTTCGCGGGAAATTTCGCTCGCGGATCGGCAGTAAACGCATTGTTTGCCTCGATATTCCCGACGATTACGAATTCATGGACCCGGGGCTGATCCGTCTGCTGGAAGCGCGTGTCAACCGATATCTGCGTTAGGCGAATTTCTTCTCAGCGTGGTCGCAAGCAGCTGAGCACGATTTTACCATCATAAGCACAAGCTTCCTCTTAACGCCTGATACTGCAGGCATTATCACCTTGATCCAATAAATCATCATCCTCCAGAGGAAGCACGAAATGGCACGTGATCCCAAAATCACCTTCATCGGCGCCGGCTCGACCGTGTTCATGAAAAACATCGTCGGCGATATATTGCAGCGTCCCGCGCTTGCCGGCGCAACGATCGCCCTGATGGATATCAACGCCGAACGGCTGGAAGAAAGCGAGATCGTCGCCCGCAAGCTGGTGTCGACGCTCAACGCTACCGCCAAGGTCGAGACCTATACGGACCAGCGCAAGGCGCTGGAAAATGCCGACTTCGTCGTCGTCGCCTTCCAGATCGGCGGCTACGAGCCCTGCACGGTCACCGATTTCGATGTGCCGAAGCAATACGGCCTGCGCCAGACGATCGCCGATACCCTCGGCATCGGCGGCATCATGCGGGGCCTGAGAACCGTGCCGCATCTCTGGAAGATTTGCGAGGACATCCGCGCCGTCTGCCCGAACGCGATCATGCTGCAATATGTCAACCCGATGGCGATCAACACCTGGGCGATCGCGGAAAAATACCCCGATATCAAGCAGGTCGGTCTCTGCCATTCGGTGCAGGGCACGGCGATGGAACTCGCCCACGACCTCGATATTCCCTATAACGAAATCCGCTATCGCGCCGCCGGCATCAACCATATGGCCTTCTATCTCAATTTCGAACACCGGCAGCCGGATGGTTCCTACAAGAACCTCTACCCGGATCTGGTGCGCGGCTACCGCGAAGGCAGGGCGCCGAAACCCGGCTGGAACCCGCGCTGCCCCAACAAGGTGCGCTATGAAATGCTGACCCGGCTCGGCTATTTCGTCACCGAGAGTTCCGAGCATTTCGCCGAATATACGCCTTGGTTCATCAAGGATGGCCGCGACGACCTGATCGAAAAATTCGGCATTCCGCTCGATGAATATCCGAAGCGCTGCATCGAGCAGGTCGAGCGCTGGAAAAGCCAGGCAGAAGCCTTCCGCAGTGCCGACAAGATCGAGGTTTCCAACAGCAAGGAATATGCTTCGGAAATCATCAACTCGGTCTGGACCGGCACGCCTTCGGTCATCTACGGCAACATCCGCAACAACGGCTGCATCACCTCGCTGCCGCAAAACTGCGCGGCCGAAGTGCCTTGCCTCGTCGACCACAACGGCATCCAGCCAACCTTCATCGGCGACCTGCCGGTGCAGCTCACCGCGCTGATCCGCACCAATGTCAATGTCCAGGAACTGACGGTGGCGGCGATGATGACCGAGAACCGCGAGCACATCTATCACGCCGCGATGATGGACCCGCATACCGGCGCCGAGCTTGATCTCGACCAGATCTGGAAGCTCACCGACGACCTGCTCAGGGCGCATGGCCAATGGCTGCCCGAATGGGCGCGGATCTGATCAGACAGAAGTGAAGCCGGAGTGACCAGTCACTTCGGCACTTCAGCCAGTGCCGAAATCCCAACAATTTCAATTCCACGGCCGCCAGCGGCCTTGGCCCATTCGGCCACGGCATCGACCGTTTCGTCGAAGCCCGAGGCAACGCCGACAGCCTTGCCTTTGCTGAGCGCAATGCGTTCGAGCGCGTCGAGCTTCTTCAGGATCGCGTCCTTCTTGACCTCGTTATCCAGCACCACATCGGCGAAGGCCTGCGGCATGTTATAGGCCTTGGCATAGGTCGCGGTCAGCGATTGCGCCGCCGAACCATCGTCGAGGAAGAGCAGGCCGCGCTTGCCGATGTCGCTCATGATCGGCTCCAGTGCATTCGGGTCCGAGAGCAGCTTGCCGCCGAGATAGTTCATCACGCCGGTATAATTGGTCATCTTGGCCATAGACTCATGCAAGAGCTCGATATTCTTGTCCGGCGAATTGCCATGCGTCAGCGTCAGCGGCCCGGGATCGTTGTTTGGGTAATCGAACGGCTCCATCGGCACTTGCAGCAGGATTTCATGGCCGCCGCGGCGCGCCACCGGCATCCAGCGCCCCAGCGAATTGCCATTGGCGGCAAAAGCCAGCGTGATCTCCTCCGGCAGAAGTTTCAGCGCCCGCTGCGTGCCGGTCTGGCTGAGCCCAAGCCCGCCGATGATGATGGCAATGCGCGGCCCCTTGGCACCTGACCAAGGCCGGGCATAGCGGTCGACCGGCCGCGTGCCGTCAGCCGAGACGGTCGGCAGCTGGCCTTCGGCGGCGGTCTCGATCAGGTTCTCGTCCGGCAGCGCCGCCGTCTTCAGGTCCTGAGGGCCATTGGCATTGGCGTCGATGATCAGCGGACCATCCTTGCTGCGGTCGCGCGGCGTGATCTTGGTGACGATCGAGCCGTCATCCATCACCTGCCGCTCGACATTGGCGCCATCGAGCGGCTTGGTGCGCTTGAGCCTGTCCGCTTGTGTCGGGTCGGATTGTGTCGGATCGGCCTGGGCGAGTTTGGTATCAGCAGGTTTGTCAGCCGGCTTCTTTGAGACGTCAGCCAGTTCCGGCTTCTGGAAATGATCGGCCGGGCGCAGCAACGGATAGGCAGAGACACCGGCAAGACAAAGCACGACGACAACTGCCAGCAAACGGCCAAATGTGAAAAACGGCCGACGCTGGCGCGGTGGCCTTCTGTCCTGCCCGAGCGGCGAATGAATGCCGGAATTCAAGGGTGTCCGCCCGCCCTCTCAAATGGTTTCGGCGCATTTGACGGGATCGCCTTCCCGGAATCGAAAGCGGCGGAGCCAAAACTCCGCCGCTTTGCAATAAACGCCTTACTTGGTCGTTTCGGCCTTCTTCTGCTCGACAGCGACGGCCTTGCTCTGATCCGGCGGGAAGGCCGGGTCCTTCTTCAGGCCGCGCAGCAGGTCAAGCGCATAGTGCAGCTGGACGTCGTCCTTCGGATCCGGCGGCACATAGGCAGCCGAGCCCGAACCATCGGTCGTCTCGTTGGCGCCCTTGATATGACCGGCGAGCGAGGATTCGGCCGCCTTCTCGATCTTGCCCTGCAGTTCCGCCGGGATCGGCTCATCGACCTTGACATCCGGCGTAATGCCGATGCCCTGGATCGACCGGCCCGACGGCGTGTAGTAGAGCGCCGTGGTCAGGCGCAATGCGCCGTTGTCGCCAAGCGGGATGATCGTCTGCACCGAGCCCTTGCCGAACGAACGCGTGCCGAGGATGGTCGCGCGCTTCAGATCCTGCAACGCGCCGGAGACGATTTCCGAAGCCGAGGCCGAACCGCCATTGATCAGCACGATCACCGGCTTGCCGTTGATCAGATCGCCTTCGGTCGCCGAGAAGCGACGGGTCTCGCTTTCGATACGGCCGCGGGTCGACACGATCTCACCCTTGTTGAGGAAGGCGTCGGAGACATTGATCGCCTGGTCGAGCAGGCCGCCCGGATTGAGGCGCAGGTCGAGCACATAGCCTTTCAGCTTGTCGTTCGGCACCTGGCTCTGGATCTTCTCGATGCCCTTCTTCAGGTCGTCATAGGTCTTTTCGGTGAAGGAGATGATACGGAGATAACCGACATCGCCCTCGACACGCACCTTGACCGCCTGCACGGCAATGATGTCGCGCTTGATGGTGAATTCGAGCGGCTTGTCGGCGCCCTTGCGCAGGATGGTCAGCCTGATCGGCTGGCCGACATCGCCGCGCATCTTGTCGACAGCATCTTCCAGCTTCAGGCCGCGCACATCGACACCATCGATCTTGGAGATCAGGTCGCCGGCCAGCACGCCGGCCTTGGCGGCGGGCGTGTCGTCGATCGGGGTGATGACCTTGACGAGGTCGTTTTCCATCGTCACTTCGATACCGAGACCGCCGAATTCGCCGCGCGTCTGCGTGCGCATGTCGTCGGCATCCTTGGCATTCATGTAGCTCGAATGCGGGTCAAGCGAGGAGAGCATGCCGCTGATGGCGCTCTCGATCAGCTTCTGCTCGTCAGGCGGCGTCACATACTGGGCGCGAACCCGCTCGAAAACCTCACCGAAAACGCTGAGCTCTTTATAGGTCGATGAGCCGGCTGCCTCGGCCGGCAGGCCGGCGGAGTAGACTCCGACCATCGCGGTCGAGCCCAGGAGGGCGCCCAGCAGCACCAGTGAAGTCTTACGTAGCATTTCGCGCCTTTCCAAGATTTTTCGCGGACCACCAGGGCAACGAATCGACCGGTTTTCCGTCCTTTCGGAACTCTATGTATAGTGTCGGTCGGTCCGTGACTATATTCACCGCGGCCGCACTTGCAATTCTCTTTTCACCCATCTGGCCGATCGGTTCGCCCGCGACGACGAATTGACCCTGCCGGGCTGTTACCGCATCCATGCCGGAGAGGACAATATGATAGTTCTCCCCCACATTCATGATCACCATCTGGCCGTAGCTGCGGAATGGTCCGGCGAACATGATCCAGCCATCGGCCGGCGCCGTCACCACCAATCCCTGGCCGGCTGCAACCGTCAGACCCTGTGCCGGATGGCCGGTTCCATCGTCATCACCAAAAAACCGCAAGACGTCGCCGGCAACCGGCAGGTCCAATTTGGCCTTCATGACCGAGAACGGATATGCGGGCGCAATGCGGTTTTTGTCGGGCAGGTTGGTCTCGGCGTCGCGCCTGGCCTGTTCCAACTCGGCCGGTGACATGTTCTGGCGCTTGATATCCTCGAGTTTTGAAGCCTCTGCGGCTTGCCGGGTCGAGGCGATGTCCTTCTCCATCGACGAGATCAAATTTTCGAGAGATGTGGCGCGCGACGCCAGTTCGGCGGTGCGCTGCTTCTCGTTTTCGAGCTCGGCCTTGTTGCGTGTCGAGAGCTTGTCGTTCTCGTCGATCAGCCGCGACATGCGGTTTTCTTCCTCGAGCGCCGAGGCCATGGTCGTCACATAGTTCTGGCGCTCGCTGGCGATCTGGCTCTTGACGTCACGCAGCGATTTCAGGTCAGCGGCAAGCTTGTCCGTCTCGCCACGAATGCCCGGCACCACGGCGCCGAGCAGAATCGCGCTGCGGACGGACGACAGCGCATCATCGGGGGTGACCAGCAGCGCCGGCGGCGGATTGCGGCCCATGCGCTGCAATGCGGCCAGCACTTCGGCGAGCAGGCCGCGCCGCTCATGCAGCGACGCTTTGACCTTGGCCTCCTGGCCTTCGAGGTCCTTCAGCTTGGCTTCTGTTGCGAGCGTCTGGCGCTCAAGCTCCTTGCGCTTGGACGCGGAGTCGACCAGCGCCTCGCGCAGCCCGGCCGTGGTCTTTTCAATGCCGGCTATGCTGGCTTCCAGGGATTCGGAATGTGCCTTGGCCTCGGCGATCGACTTGGCGACGTCGCGCAATTCGCTCTCGGTAGCCGTGCGCTTGACGTTGAGCACGCTTTGCTGGTCAACGGGCGTGGTGCTGGCCGGCGTAGCCTCCTCGGACAATGACCGAACGGGCAGCAGACAGGCCGCCGCCATGCACGCTGCCAGCAATGTCTTGTTCGTCGATCTACGCAAACCCTGCCGCACCGCGCCTCGAGAATCCGCGCATGTTAAGCTGATTTGCTTCAGATGGCCAAATAATTCGGCAATTGCGTGTCGGAAACACCGTCGGGGCCGGATTTATTGGCGGTCAAACACGATGATAAGGGTGCCCCGATAAGATCGTCACCGCCCGATAAAGCTGCTCCGCCAGCATCACCCGCACCATCTGGTGCGGCCAGGTCATTTTTCCGAAGGACAGCACATGGACCGCCAGGCCATGCAGTGCCGGATCGAGACCATCAGGTCCACCGATCGCCACGATCACCTCGCGCTTTCCCGCGTCGCGAATGCCGCCGAGGAGATCGGCGAAGGTGGGACTGTCGAGCGCCTTGCCCCGCTCGTCGAGCAGGATCAGCTGCGCGCCGTCTGCAAGCAGCTTTTCCAGCGCCGCCGCTTCCTCGCGCTTGCGCGTCTCCGCGTTCCCGGCACGGCTTTCATTGATTTCAGTGAGTTTTCCGAATTCGAGGCCAATTGCGGGGCCAGCCTTGGCGAAGCGGTCAAGGTAGCGCTCTGCCAGGTCTCTTTCAGGGCCGGATTTCAACCTGCCCACTGCGAATAGCGAAATCCGCATGGCTTTCTTCCGACCAAAATTTCCTTCGCGGAAGAACGAAGCTTCCGCAATTCATCAGCCCTGTCGACGCCGCTGGGGCGGCAGCCGAAGACTAGTGCAACGTCTCTTCCTCGASATCCGGCGCGGCCCACATCTTTTCGATGTTGTAGAACTCGCGGATTTCGGGACGGAAGACATGCACGATCACGTCGCCCGCATCGATCAGGATCCAGTCGCCGGCTTCCAGTCCTTCGACGCGGATCGGGCCGATGGCTTCGGCCTTGAGATCGTCGATCAGGTGTTCGGCGATGGCCGTCACATGACGGTTCGAGCGTCCGGACACGACCACCATGTAGTCGCCCAGCGCGGATTTACCCGTGATGTTGATGGGTGTGACATTCTCTGCTTTCGAGTCTTCGAGGCTTTCGAGGACCAGCTTGAGAGCGATGGCCGCAGCATCGTTACCGCGCTCCATGCTCCGGGAGTAGGTGTGTGGCACCACTCCTTTCGCGTGCACTGTTGTCAGAGGACTTCCTTTCTATCGAACAGAACAAGCACCGGACCGACGCAGCCCGGATAGATAAAGATAGTCATCAAACCTTAAAACTTTCAAGACACGGGTCTTAACCAATTTAAATACTTAGCTCAGGGCAGTGTGCCGTCGAGCAATTTGGGATTGCCGGCTTGCCCGACACCGGCCGCCTGCTTGATGAAAAAGCTCTTCAGCGCCGGCATTCGCTCGACCAGGCCGAGACCGAAATCGCGCGCCACGCGGATCGGGGTAATATCGTTCGAAAACAGCCGGTTGAGCACATCCGTCGTCACGCCCATGCGGAATGTGTCGAAGCGCCGCCAGGACTGATAGCGTTCGAGCACGTCGAGCGCGCCGATATCCATGCCGAGCCGGTCGGCGTCGATCACGGTCTCGGCCAAAGCGGCGACATCCTTGAAGCCGAGATTGAGGCCCTGGCCCGAGATTGGGTGGATGCCATGCGCCGAATCACCCGCAAGCGCGAACCGCTCGGCGACGAAACCGCGCGCCAAAGTCAGGCCAAGCGGGAAGGCACGCCGACCGCCGGCGATGCGGATCGTGCCGAGCTTGTGGCCGAAACGCCGCTCCAGTTCTTCCTCGAACACCAGGTCGTCGGAGCGTACGAGACGCTCGGCATCCTGGCTGCGCTCGGTCCAGACTAGCGACGAGCGATTGTTCCTGAGCGGCAGGATGGCGAACGGGCCTGCGGGCAGGAAATGCTCTTCGGCAACGCCATTGTGCGGCCGCTCATGCGCCACCGTCGTGACGATGCCGGACTGGCCATAGTCGAAATTGACTGTCTTGATGCCGGCGATATCGCGCAGCTTCGATTTGACGCCGTCGCAGGCGACCAAAAGCCGCGCCTCGACCGTTTCGCCATTCGACAGCTTTGCCTCGACCGAGGCCGGCTTGTTGCTGAACGTGTCCACCGTCGTCGCCGACCTGACATCGACGCCCAATTCGACGGCAAGCTTCAACAGCGGCCCGACCATGGCCGGGTTCGGCACCATATGCGCAAACGGCTCGCCCGCCGCGACATCGCCGTCGAAGGTGAGAAACACCGGCCGCACCGGATCGGCGGTGCGCGAATCGGTGATGATCATGCTGGTGATCGGCTGCGCCTCCGGCAGGATCTCGTCCCAGACCCCGAGTGCCGTCAGCATGCGGCTTGCCGCCGCGGCGATTGCCGAGGCGCGCTGGTCCTTCTGCCAGCTGCCCTCGGGTGCAGCGTCGACGACCGTGATCGTCAGGTGCGGCGCTGCCTTCTTGATCGACACCGCCACGGAAAGGCCGACATATCCACCACCGGCGACCAGGATATCGAGCATCGGGTGTACCTTTCTTTCGTCTTGCTGACGGTCTCTTACGGAGTATAGAGGATCACATCGCCTGATGAAACCGCCGGAGCCTGCCAAAATGTCGCCAGCACGCAACACTCTCTCCGAGATGGAACATCTGGTGGCGATCCTCGATCTCGAAAAGATCGAGGAGAATATTTATCGCGGGCTGAGCCCCGATGTCGGCTGGCAGCGGATTTTCGGCGGCCTGGTGATCTCGCAGGCGCTGGTCGCCGCCAACCGGACGGTGGCGGAGGACCGCTATGTGCATTCGTTGCACAGTTATTTCCTACGCCCCGGCGATCCCGCCGTGCCGATCCTTTACGAGGTCGACCGCATCCGCGACGGATCGAGCTTCACCACCCGCCGTGTCGTGGCGATCCAGCACGGCAAGGCGATCTTCTCGCTCTCCGCCTCCTTCCAGGTCGACGAACCCGGCCTGGAACATCAGGCTGATATGCCCGACGTGCCGCTGCCGCAGGATCTGCCCGATCCCGAAAGCCTCTACGAGCAATATCTCAAGGACGCGCCCGAGCACATCAAGCGCTTCTGGATCCGAGAACGGCCGTTCGAGATCATTCCGCTGTCGATGGATCACTATCTATCCAACAAGGCGCTGCCGCCGAAGCAGAGCATCTGGATCAAGGCCAATGGCAAAGTGCCGGAGGATCGCCCGTTCCAGGCCGCGTTCCTCGGCTATCTCTCGGACATGACGCTGCTCGACACCGCACTTTTTCCCCATGGTCTGTCGGTCTTCGACCGCTCCATCCAAGGCGCCAGCCTCGACCATTCCATGTGGTTCCATCATCCCGATCCGCTAGACGACTGGCTGCTCTACACCACCGACAGCCCCTTCTCCGGCGGTGCCCGCGGGCTGTCGCGCGGCAGCATCTTCAATCGTGCCGGCCGCCTGATCGCGTCCACGGCGCAGGAGGGGCTGATCCGGAAACGGGCAAATGATTAATTGACGTGCAAAATTTAAAAACAGCCTATTTTTTATGCAAATGATTTTGAATCAACTGCCCGTTTTTTAGCGCTTTTCGTAATTAGCGTTAAATTTCAGTAACTTACTATCAGGCACCGAATCTGGCACGGCCTTTGTATAGCAAGGGGCGGTCACGGGAGGGTGCGCAGACATCCCGCGATTACGGAGAGGCGGCCCGCCGCCCGAGTTGTTCGTCAAAGGATGGGAAACCAGATGAAAATTGTCATGGCCATTATCAAGCCGTTCAAGCTGGACGAGGTGCGCGAAGCCCTCACGGCGGTCGGCATCCAGGGCCTGACCGTGACCGAGGTGAAGGGTTACGGCCGGCAGAAGGGGCACACCGAAATCTATCGCGGTACGGAATATGCGGTCAGCTTCCTGCCGAAGCTGAAAATCGAAGTCGGCGTTCCCAGCGAACTGGTCGACAAGGCCGTCGAGGCCATCGCCACCTCCGCCAAGACCGGTCAGATCGGCGACGGCAAGATCTTTGTCTACTCGATTGACCATGCCGTGCGCATCCGCACCGGCGAAACCGATTCCGAAGCGCTCTGACGGTCGCACATTTGCAGGGGAGTTTTACCTGATGTCACTATCCAAACTTACAACGAAGCTCAGCACCGCCTGGCTCGGCCTGGGCATGGCGCTGGCGCCGGCTATCGCCTTCGCGCAGACGACCACGGCACCGGCCGCGACGCCCGCCGCGCCGGCCATGACCATGGACAAGGGCGACAATACCTGGATGCTGGTCTCGTCGGCGCTTGTGCTGCTGATGACGGTTCCAGGCCTGGCACTGTTCTACGGCGGCTTGGTGCGTACGAAGAACATGCTGTCGGTCCTCATGCAGGTCCTGATGATCGCGGCGGTCGTGGCGCTGATCTGGATCGTCTACGGCTATTCGCTGGCCTTCACCAATGGCGGTGGCCTCAACAACTTCGTCGGCGGCCTGTCCAAGGCCTTCCTCATGGGCGTCGACACGTCGTCACTGTCGGAAACGTTCTCCAAGGGCGTCGCCATTCCTGAACTGACCTTCATCATCTTCCAGATGACCTTCGCCTGCATCACGCCCGGCCTGATCGTCGGCGCGGTGGCCGAACGCATCAAGTTCTCGGCGATGATTCTGTTCGCTGTCCTCTGGGTCACGGTCGTCTATTTCCCGGTCGCACACATGGTGTGGTTCTGGGGCGGTCCGAGCGCCTACAAGGATCCGGCCGGCCTGATCTATGCGTTCGGCGCGATCGACTTCGCCGGCGGCACCGTCGTCCATATCAATTCCGGTATTGCCGGTCTGGTCGGCGCCCTCTACCTCGGCAAGCGCATTGGCTACAAGAAGGAGATCATGGCGCCGCATTCGATGACGCTGACCATGGTTGGCGCCTCGCTCCTGTGGGTCGGCTGGTTCGGTTTCAACGCCGGTTCCAACCTGGAAGCCAACGCCTATGCCTCGCTCGCTTTCATCAACACCTTCGTCGCCACTGCGGCGGCCGCCGTCTCGTGGTGTGTCGTGGAAGCGCTGCATCGCGGCAAGGCTTCGATGCTGGGTGGAGCATCGGGCATGGTCGCCGGTCTCGTGGCCATCACCCCGGCTGCCGGCTTTGCCGGTCCGGTCGGTTCGATCGCCCTTGGTCTTCTCGTCTCGCCGATCTGCTACTTCTTCGTCGGCGCGGTGAAGAACAAGTTCGAATATGATGACGCGCTCGACGTCTTCGGCGTGCACTGCATCGGCGGCATCTTCGGCGCTCTGATGACCGGCATCCTGGTGAACCCCGCGCTCGGCGGCGCCGGCATTGTCGACTATTCGACGGCCAACTTCGCTGCCACCTACCCGGGCACCGGCGCCCAGGTTTGGGCCCAGCTCAAGGGCGTCGTCGTCACGCTGCTCTGGTCGGGCATTGGTTCGGCAATCCTCTGGAAGGTCGTCGACCTGATCGTCGGTCTCCGTGTGTCGCCGGAAGCCGAACGCGAAGGTCTGGACCTCTCGGCCCACGGCGAAGCCGCCTATCACAACTCATAAGGAATTGCGACGCTATCGCGCCGCCAACATTCCCGGCGCGGCCTATGGAAATATGCCGCCTTTGGCCCGAAGCACCCGCTTCGGGCCTTTTTATATTGGCGACCGATTCGTATGATATTGTTTCTCTGACGCTCGGAGCCATGTGTCGATGGCGATGGATCTGACGTGCAAGAACAGGAAAATCACCGGAAATTTGCAGTCGCCCTGCACCAGCTTTACTGTTTTGGTGCGGGTCAAGGCCAAGCCCGTGATCCGGATTGTAAGACGGTCTGCCCATCCTTGCTCCAAGCCTCATATGTCGATAGAATTGAATTCTGTCGACACGTCATGCCGACATGTCGTCATCATCGACATATCGAAACATGTCGATAAATGAGGAAAACCTCGACATGTCATTCAGGCCCGACCGTCCCTACAACGACTTGCCTCTTCTACCCCCGCAGCGGATATAGAATCCAAGGCGATTTTGAAGGCCTGTATCGAAGCGCGCGCTGCGATCGCTGCGTTGAAGATTGCTGGCCAATTAATTCCGAACCAAGCCGTGCTGATCAATTCCATCCCACTTCTCGAAGCCCAGGCGAGCTCCGAGATCGAAAACATTGTCACGACGGCAGACCGTTTGTTCCGATTCGCCAATGAAGGAGCTCAAGCTGACCCCGCGACAAAGGAAGCCTTGCGGTACCGTACGGCGCTAAATCGGGGCTTCCATTCGCTCAAGGAACGGCCAGTTTCCACGACGACAGCAGTCGATATCTGCCGCACGATCAAGGGCGTGGACCTCGATATTCGGGCAACGCCTGGGACGGCGTTGATGAATGAGGCGATGGGCACGATCATCTACACCCCACCCGAAGGTCAGGCACTGCTACGGGATAAACTCTCAAACTGGGAGCGCTTCATTCACGAGGCCGAAGAATTCGATCCTCTCATTCGGCTTGCGGTCATGCATTACCAGTTCGAGGCAATCCATCCGTTTATCGATGGCAACGGCCGTACCGGACGTGTCCTCAATCTGTTGTATCTTGTCGACAAAGGCCTGCTGGAAATTCCGGTCCTCTATCTCAGCCGCCACATCATTCGCAACAAGCAAACCTATTATCAACGGTTGCTCGCGGTCACTGCCGAGGGTGCTTGGGAAGCATGGATCCTCTTTATGCTCGAGGCAGTTCGTGCAACGGCTGAATGGTCGACGGCGAAAATCCGTGCAATCCGCGACCTTCTCGATCGGACAGCGTCGCGTCTGCGGCAGGATGCATCCAAAATCCATTCCCGCGAACTGGTCGAAGTAATCTTCGTCAATCCTTATTGCCGGATCGGCGACCTCGTTTCATCCGGAATTGCCCAACGGCAGGCGGCGTCGACCTATCTCAAGACCCTTGTCGGTCTGAAAGTGCTCAACGAGGTCAAAGCAGGGCGAGAAAATCTCTACATCAACCCCGCTCTCCTTGCATTGCTGTCGGATCGCACTGAGGGTGTATAGTTTGCCATAAGAATTTGGTACGGCAGAGCTTGCGGCTCGCCCATTGGCGATCGCCGTGGAATTGTCTGGAGAGATGCATGAGCAACAAGATCAAGGCCGAGGACCTGCCCTATCGCCCCTGTGTCGGCGTCATGGTGCTGAACAGAGACGGGCTCGTCTGGGCCGGACGGCGCACATCGATCGACAACAGCGAATATGACGGTTCGATCAAGATGTGGCAGATGCCGCAGGGCGGCATCGACAAGGGCGAGGATCCCGAAGCCGCCGCCTGGCGCGAACTCTACGAAGAGACCGGGATGAAAAGTGTGAGCCTGATCGCCCAGGCGAAGGAGTGGTTCAACTACGACCTGCCGGAACATCTGATCGGCATCGGCCTCAAGGGCAAATATCGCGGCCAGACCCAGGCCTGGTTCGCCTTCCGCTTCGAGGGCGACGAATCCGAGATCGCCATTAACCCGCCGCCGGACGGCCATCCCGTGGAATTCGAGGAATGGGCCTGGACGAGGATGGAAGAATTGCCGGAGCGCGTCGTCGAATTCAAGCGCGGCGTCTACGACAAGGTGGTGGCCGAATTCGCCCATCTTTCAGGCGTAAAGTCCTGAATTAAAACGCTTCTAAGCTCACGGAAATCTTACCGATCGTGAACGTTCGCGCCATGACAACGGCGCGAGCCGCCGCTATGACGCTCCTGGGAGGAGGGTGAAATCAAATGGAGCCGACAATGAACATCTCGACCGCCCTCGACCCCTATAAGCCCTATATCCTCAGCATCACCCGCATCATGACCGGCCTACTCCTCTTGGCGCATGGCACATCCAAGCATCTCGGCTTTCCGATCGCCGATCATCTGCCGCCGGCCGGCTCACTGCCTTGGGTCGCCGGCTGGTTCGAACTGGTCTGCGGTTTCCTGATCGCCATCGGCCTGCTGACGCGGCCCGCCGCCTTCGTCGCCTCGGGCATGTGCGCCTTCGCCTTCTTCATCGCGCATTTCCCGAAAAGCTTCTTCCCGGTGGTCAACGGTGGCGATGCCGCCGTGCTCTACTGCTTCATTTTTCTCTATTTCGTCTTCGCCGGCGCTGGCCCATTGAGCATTGATGCCCTGTTCGGCAATCGCGCAGCCGGATCGCTCAAGACCGCTTAAGTGATTTCATCTGCTGGCACTCTGCCTAGAAAAAAGCCCTCGCCCGTTGCCGGACGAGGGCTTTTTTCGCGATGGCGCGAAACTCAGTGGCCTTCGGCTTCGTCGGCGGAGTCAGCATTCAGCTGGCCATACTTGCCCTCGCCAAGCTTGCGCAGCAGGTCGAGCTGGGTTTCGAGGAAGTCGATATGGCCTTCCTCGTCCGTCAACAGATCCTCGAACAGATTCATCGACACATAGTCGCCGGCATTGTGACAGAAATCGCGGGCGGCCTTGTAGGCGGCGCGGGCGTCATATTCGCCGTGGAGGTCGGCTTCGAGCACTTCCTTGACGTTCTGGCCGATGCGCAGCGGCGCCACGGTCTGCAGGTTCGGATGGCCTTCGAGGAAGATGATGCGCTGGATCAGCCGATCGGCATGATGCATCTCCTCGATCGATTCGGCGCGCTCTTTCTTGGCGAGCTTGGTGAAGCCCCAGTCTTCGAGCAGGCGGTAATGCACCCAGTACTGGTTGACGGCACCGAGTTCGAGAAAGACGGCGTGGTTGAGCTGTTCGATGACCTTCGGGTCGCCCTTCATCTGGATACTCCTGGCTGGCGTTTTGCTGGCGGATAAAAACAGGATCGATAGACAAAGTCGAGAGGGCTTTGGCGATGAATCCAGAGGATAAGCGGGGAAGATGCCTCAGCGCCGCAAAGGCCGGCCGAAATCACGCAGCCTGTATGCCGCGCCGGCGTTCAAGGATCGCCGCCTTCTGCTCGGCCTGGAAGCGCTTCAGGCGCTCCATGAAATCAACCACTTCGAGCCCTTCGGATTGGCGCCGGGCGTGGTATTCCTCAGTGGTCTTGACGATGATGTCGACGACATTCGGAAAGCAGCCACAGCAGCGGCCGCGCTTCTGCATGGCATGATAGACCTTGCCCGGCACGATCAACTGCCAACAGTCCTGATCGAGGAGCGAAATGATCGTCTCCCTGATGTCCTTGTCGGTGATAACGTTGCAGCTGCATACCATCATGGCCGGAAAACCCGAACGAAGCACTCAATATTTCATGCTTCACCTTTAATCAAAAGACGACTGCCTGTGTCAAGATATACGTTGTCGCAGTTCTGCAAAAATTCGACCGGCCAAGGCCGGTTTTCGTGAGGGCTTTCTTTCATTGGCTTTTGCCGAGCCGCGTTGACAAGCCGGCCTGCTCTGCGCATGAACCATCTGGCGATTGAATTGCCCGAAGTCCACGCAAGGTTCCCCCATGACACTGACTGTCCGCGAAGCCGTTCCCGACGATGTGGCCGATATTCTTCACTTCATTCGCGAATTGGCGATCTACGAGAAGGCCGAACACGAGGTCGAAGCGACAGTCGAGTCACTGACCGCATCGATCTTTGGCGAGAACTCTGTGACGCGTGCGCTGATCTGCGAGGAGGATGGCGCCGCACTCGGCTTTGCCGTCTGGTTCTTCAACTATTCGACCTGGCAGGCAAAGAACGGCCTCTATCTCGAAGACCTCTATGTCACGACGTCCGCCCGCAGCCGCGGCGTCGGCAAAGCCTTGCTCAAGCGGTTGGCAGCGATTGCCGTCGAAGCTGGCTGCGGCCGCTTCGAATGGAGCGTGCTCGACTGGAACGAACCGGCAATCCGGGTCTATGAGGCGATCGGCGCAGAGCCGATGAGCGAATGGACGCGGTACCGATTGAGCGGCGAGAAGCTCAAGGCGTTTGCGCAGGGCTGAGCGGGCCTAGGGCTGCAGCCGTCACACCGTCACCAGCTGTTCGTGGAAATCCTCTGTACCGAAGAACCGCTTGTAGCGCTCGACTTCCGTCGGCTCCCCCGTCGCCTTGCGCGGATTGTCCGATAGTTTTACCGCCGGCCGGCCATTGGCTTCCGTGACCTTGCAGACCAGCGAGATCGGGTCGAGATTGACGCCATCGGGCGCGCAATCATGGAAATCATTGGTGAGATTGGTGCCCCAGCCAAAGCTCATGCGCACCCGGCCCTGGAAGTGCCGGTAGGTCTCGATGATCGTATCGACGTCGAGGCCGTCGGAAAAGATCAGCAGCTTTTCCTTCGGGTCGCGGCCATGCGCCTGCCACCATGCGAGGATCTTTTCACCGCCTTCGATCGGCGGGGCGCTGTCGGGACGGAAACCGGTCCAGTCGGCCACCCAGTCCGGCGCTTTACGCAGGAACGCGGCCGTGCCGAAAGCGTCGGGCAGCACGATCAGCAGATTGCCGCCATAAAGCTGCTTCCAGTCCTCCAGCACCCTGTAGGGCGCCTCGCCGAGTTCCTTGTCGTTGACGGCCAGCGCCGCCTTGACCATCGGCAGTTCATGCGCATTGGTGCCGACCGCTTCGAGGTCGGTATCCATGGCAAGCAGCACGTTGGACGTGCCGGTAAAGGCCGGGCCGATGCCTTCCTTGAGCGCCTCGACGCACCAGCGCTGCCAGAGGAAGGAATGCCGCCGGCGCGTGCCGAAATCGGAAATCCTGAGCCCCGGATAATCGCGCAGCCGCTGCACCTTCTCCCACATGCGCGACTTGGCGCGCGCATAGATGACGTCGAGGGTGAACTGGCCAAGCCCCTTCATCGCCGTCCGCGAACGCAACTCGTTGACGATGGCGAGGGCGGGGATTTCCCACATCGTCGTTTCCATCCACTTGCCTTCGAAATTCAGCTCGTACTGGCCGTTGCGGCGCGAGAGCTCGTATTCCGGCAGGCGGAAATTGGCGAGCCAGGCAACAAATTCCGGCTCGAAAATCTGCTTGCGACCATAAAACGAATTACCCGCCAGCCAGATCATCTCTTTCTTGGTGAAGCGCAAGTCCCGGCAATGGTCGAGCTGGTCGCGCAGTTCATGCTCCTCGATGTCGTCGGCGAGCCGCACGCTCTTGGTCCGGTTGATCAGCGAAAAGGTGGCGTCGACCTCCGGATGCAGCTTCCAGATCATCTGCAGCATCAGGAGTTTGTAGAAATCGGTATCGAGCAGGCTGCGCACGATCGGATCGAGCTTCCAGGTGTGGTTCCACACCCGCCGGGCGATGTCAGTCTTCGTGGCCATCCGGGCCCTCCCTCAAAACGGCTTATGTGAGCGAGACGCCTGCCGCTTTCATCTCATTCGTCATCGTCGCGATCGAGCCGCCGAGGTCTATTCCCCGGCAGGCGTCGAGCATGACCTGGGTTTCGAAGCCGCTCCTGATGGCATCGAGCGCCGAAAAGGCGACACAGAAATCCGTCGCCAGGCCGCACAGCATGATTTTTCCGATGCCGCGCTCGCGCAGATAGCCGGCAAGACCGGTCGGCGTCGTGTGGTCGTTTTCGAAGAAGGCCGAATAGGAATCGATTCCTTTCCGGAAWCCCTTGCGGATCACCAGCTCGGCCCTGTTCCATTCGAGCGCCGGGTGGAATTCCGCACCCTTTGTCCCCTGTACGCAATGATCCGGCCAGAGCGTCTGCGGCCCATAGGGCATGTCGATCATCTCGAACGGCGCCTTGCCGGAATGGCTCGAAGCGAAACTCGAATGGCCGGCGGGATGCCAGTCCTGTGTCAGCACCACGTGCTCGAAACGCGCAATCAGCCCGTTGACCAGCGGCAGAATGGCGTCGCCATCGGCGACAGCCAGTGCACCGCCAGGGCAGAAATCGTTCTGCACATCGATCACGATCAGCGCTTCCGACGACATGATGCACCCCCATCAACGGTCCGGATGCAAGGTCAATCATGTTTATCGCGGAGTGACAAGCCGCTGAGCTGAAAATGTGGCCTGCCCATCACCCTGAATTCAATGACCTTTGATGCCGTCCGCATACCGCGCCAGATTGGACAGCAGCAGCACGACGATCAGCAGCATCGGCGTGCCGATATAGATCGCCGAGAAGCCGATATGCTCGGCGACGAAGCCGAACAGCGTCGGCGCGAACAGCGTGCCCGAATAGCCCATGATGGTGACCACGGAAAGCCCGACGCCCTTGGCCATGCCCGGCAGGTTGCCAGCAGCGGAGAAGGCGATCGGCACCATGTTGGAAACACCCAGCCCCGACAGTGCGAAGCCCGCGATCGCCACCCCGGCATTCGGGGCAAAACCGCCGATCAGCATGCCGACAAAAGCGATCACGCCGGAGATCCGCATAGTCTGTACCGCGCCCAGCCGGTCGCGAATGCCGTCGCCGAACAGGCGCATGATCGTCATGGCTCCATGGAAGCTGCCGGCAGCAAAGGCGGCCAGCGTCAGGCTCGAGCCGAGATCGCGGTTGAGATAGAGCGCCGACCAGTCGATGACGATGCCCTCCTGCACCATGCAGAACAGCGCCATGATGCCAAGCAGCCAGGGCAACGGGCTCTTGAACAGGCTCGGTTTCGGACCGGCTTCCGCATGCGCTTCCTCGATATGCGGTCCGTCGTGCAGGATCATCGAAAGCGCTGCAAAAAGCACGATGGCGTCGACCACGGTGATGATGATCGAATGCGGAACGGCGCCGAAATGCTCGATCATGTAGCCGCCGGCCGCCGAGCCGATAAGCGCCCCCAGGCTCCAGAAGGCATGGCAGGACGACATGATCGCCTTGCGCATCGATTTTTCCACCTCGACGGCGTTGGCATTCATCGCCACGTCCATTGCGCCGGCAAAGCCACCGAACAGGAAGACCGCGATTGCCGCAGTCCAGACATTCGGCGCCAACGAGATCAACAACATGGTGAACAGGAAGACGATGCCGGTGCCCCTGGCGACAACGCTGGAACCATGCTTGGCGATCTGCCGGCCGCAAAGCGGCATGATGGTGATCGAACCAAGGCCGAAGAACACCACGATCAAGGCAATATAGAAAGGCGAGAGATTGAGCCGCTCCGACAGTTCCGGAATTTTTAGCGACCATGCGCCGGTATAGAAGCCGTTGGCGAGGAAAAGCAGACAAACGGCGACCCGCTCCTTGGGAAAAGTCCCGGTGAGTTGCGTCGGGCGCCCAGCAATCGATTGATCGGCCATGTTATCTCCAAAGTGTCGCCGAAGCGCACTGCTGGCCCCCAACGCCATATCCCGGCTTTGAAAGCGATTTCAATTTCCATCGAAAATCGATCGGATGCTTGGAAATCCAACCGATTTTCTGCTATTTTCCGGCGCGGACCAGTTCGGCGCCGGCAGCGGCCAGACTGTCGACTGTCCCCGGATCCGCATCATGCTCGACGATCACCGGACCAACTTTCTGGAACGGAATCACCGCGAAAGAGGCCGGCACGCCAAGCTTCTCATTGGTGACCGCCGCCATCACTTTCCGGCTCCTCAGCGCCACGAAACGCTTGAATTCCGCTTCCTCGTAGAACGACGCCGTGACGCCGTTCTCGGTATCGAGTCCGCAACTGCCGAGCACGCAAAGATCGGGATGAAAGCTCTCGGCCTCCTGCATTGCCTTGGCACCCAGCATGGCGCCGGACGTATGATCTAGCCGACCGCCGATACCGACGACATCGATCTCGCGCCGTCCGACAAGGCTGGCCGCAATCATCGGCGCATTGGTGATCACGGTGAGCGGCAGATCCGCGGGAATGGCCTGCGCAATTGCCAGATTGGTGGTGCCGGCATCGATAAACAGCGTCATGCCCGCTTTGAACAGGGTCACGGCCGCTTTCGCCAGCGCATCCTTGCGTTCCGGCTTTTCGGAGAGCCGCTTGATCAGCGTATTGTCCGCCCCATCCGCCGGCGCCAGCGCCCCGCCATAAACGCGCCGGCAAAGCCCGGCCGCTGCCATTTCGCGCAGATCGCGCCGGATCGTGTCCTCGGAAATGCGGAACTCCTGCGCCAGATCGGTAGCAATCACGCGCCCCTCGTCCGCAAGCCGCTTGCGGATGAGGCCCTGACGTTCATGGAGAAGAAGTTCGGTCATTGTCGAATCCGGTATGAATGCGTACAAACATGCACAAACGTGCACGAACTGTCAACGCTATTTTTTGCTGAGGGGAATAATGAAGATGCTCACGCCGCTAATATTCGGGAACAAAGGCTGGCATGGTTTGCTTTCGAGCCCGCCGCGAAAGAACCGTCCTGATTGGCGTCCACCGGTCAGCCCAGCCCCTTGAACCGGCCATCGCGCGCACTATTTAAGCTCACGAACCGACTGGCGCTGATGCAGCCGAATGGCTGGGACCGGCGGCAGTCAGGTGATGTAAAGGGCGCTCCCCGGAAGGGTCGAGCGCCCTTTCTCTATTCAAGCATCGCGCCACAACCTGCCTGCATTGCGTCAGCATTCCTGTTGCCAGATTATGGTCACACTCTCGGCAATCGTCCGAGCGCTTCGATCACTGCCGACGAATCGGTCAAAGCACCAAAAACACCGTTTTCGACCGTCACCATGTGAAGCGCCGCCTCATGGGCATATTGATCTCCACTGGCGCATGCATCGGAAATCGTCAGGCATTGGAAATTCCGGTCACATGCTTCGCGCAGCGTGGTGTGGACGCAGACATCCGTCGTGCATCCGGCGAACATGAGATGTGTTATCCCCTGGGCGCGCAGGACATGTTCGAAATCCGTGTAGGTGAAGGCGCCGTTGCATGTCTTGTCGACGATAATGTCCTGCGGCCGGACATCGATCTCCGGAACGATCTCGAAACCGCGACTTCCGCGCAGCAGCACGTCGGTACCTTCCAGCCCGGCCCGCTGGCGCCGCCATTTCTCGTAAGGCGTCATATCTGCCTGGTCGGCGCGATAGCCTTGCCTTGTATGGATGATTTTCACGCCGGCGGCGCGGCAGGCAGCGATCAACCCGGACAGGACCGGCAGCGTCGCACGCAAAGGCGATGGGTCGTAGCCCTGCCTGGCAAAATAGCCATCGGCGGAAAGGAAATCGTGCTGCATGTCGATGACGACAAGCGCGGTCGCGCCGGCCGTCAGGTTTCCATCATAGGGATAATCGAACGGTTTTGCCTTGATCAAATGGTCCTCCCCGGGAGCCGCAGCGGCCGGTGCATTCAGCGCAAGCCATATCATAGTCCATCCGCGCAAGCACTTGTGACGCAACTGAAACCGGCTATTGAATGGCGGCAGACCGCAGTTTCAGGGAGCGCACAATGACGGCAGCATTGACGGTTTTCCAGGCAAGAGCAGGCGATCACAACGATCTCGCGATCCCGGGCGCGATGTCGCTGTCGAAACTGCTCGCGCAGCGACTCGGTCTTGAACCGACGGTTATCGGCCGCCCCGAGCCGATGACCCGTGCCGGCTGGAAACCGGAACTCGAATTTGCGATGCCTGCGCTCGAGGCGATGCGCGACAGATTCGAGGCCGTGTATTCGCGGGGCCAGCGTTCCCTGGCCGCATCGAGCCGTTGCGCGGTTTCCCTTGCCACCTTGCCTGTTGTCGCAAGGCATCGTCCCGATGCCGTGGTCGTCTGGTTCGACGCCCATGGCGATCTCAACACGCCCGACGCCAGCGCCACCGGCTATCTTGGCGGCCTGGCGCTGACGGGGCCGCTTGGCATGTGGGAGTCCGGCCTCGGTTCAGGGCTGCGGTTCGAAAACCTGGTGCTTGTCGGGCAGCGGGACCTGGACCCGTTCGAAGTCGAGTTGATCGAAGAGCGCGACCTCCCCATGATCGCACCAGGCTCCAATCTGGCGCAACGTCTTTCCACAGCCGTCGGGGGACGTCCGGTCTATGTCCATCTCGACTGCGATGTGCTGGAGCCGGGGATCGTCCCGACAGACTATCGTTGCGAGGGCGGCCTATCCCTTACCGACCTGAAAGCCGCTTGCGCGGTTCTGGCGGAGAGCGAGGTCGTCGGCCTCGAAATCGCCGAATACCAGATTTCATGGGTGGAGGGTGGAGAACCGGTTTCTGCCGCACCGCTGATCGATGCCGTCTTGCCTTTGTTGGCCAGGCTTTAGACGCGGCCCGCGAGCCATCCTCCACATTCAAGCATCGCGCCTTGAAAGACCATCTCGCCCACACATATTGTCCTCTGACGGACGGAGGCAATGATGACGGTACCCACGCTCTACGAATGGATTGGCGGCTTCGATGCGCTGAAGCGGCTGACGACGGAATTCTATCGGCGCGTCCCGCAGGACGAATTGCTCGGGCCGGTCTTCGCGGGCATGGACAGGGACCATCCCGAGCATGTCGCCATGTTCCTGGCGGAAGTGCTGGGCGGGCCAAAGCTCTATTCCGAACAGCGCGGCGGCCATCCCGCGATGATCCGCCATCATCTCGGCAAGCACCTGACCGAGCCGATGCGCCGACGCTGGATCAATCTGCTGCTCGACACCTATACCGATCTCGGCCTGCCGGCCGATCCGGAATTCGCCTCGGCGCTTGTCGGCTATCTCGAATGGGGCACGCGGCTTGCGGTGATCAACTCGCAGCCGGGCGCCAAGGTCTTCGAGCATGCGCCGATGCCGAAATGGGGCTGGGGCGAGCCGGGCGGGCCATATATTCCGAAGCAAGCCAAATCTTCGTAAGCTTGATTCCGTTCAGTCCAGCTTGATGCCCTTCAACGCATCCGCCAGCCGCACCTTGGCCGAACCGGGCTTCAGCGGCTTCTGCTGGCTCTCGTGCGGTGCCCAGCCGGAGAGGAAGATCATCGAGAAGGTCGCGCGAATGCGGCCATCGGGATCGGAATAGCGCTCGGCATAAAGTCGCGCCGCTTCGAGGAAGAAGGTCCGGGTCATCGGCCGCTTCGAACGATCGGCGAGCGGATTGGTCTGGCCGAGCGCCCTGAGATCGGCCATCAGGCCGAACAGGGAATCATAGCGCACTGTATACGTTTCGACATCGGCAACCGGCAGGCTGAAACCGGCGCGCTGCAACAGGCCGCCCACGGCCCGAACCTCGCCGAATGGCACGACGCGCGGGCTGGCGCCGCCATAAAGCCGCTGTTCGGTTTCGAGCAGGACGTCATTGAGTTCGGCGAGCGTGCCGGCACCGGGGATCGCTGCCATCAGCAGTCCATCCGGCTTCAGCGCCCGGCGAATGCGGATCAGGCTGCCGGGCAGGTCGTTGACCAGATGCAGGAAGGGTGGCGCCAGCACCAGATTATAGGCATCCGCCTCGAGCGGCACATCTTCCAGCGAAGACGCGGCATGATCGGGCGCGGCCTCAGTCAGCACGTCGACCTGTTCCAGCCTGCCGATCTTGCCGGTGGCAAGCGCGGCCTGCGCCACCGCGCTCGTGCCGCCGAACAGTTCGGCCGCACGCTCGAAATGCCGCTCGACGGCGCCGAGCCGCAGTGCAAATTCCTCGGCGGCGAGATCGAGCAGGAAACCGGCCTTCGGATCGAACCTTTTTGCGGCACGGCGGCGTCGGGCCACGGCCAGTTCGGGGTCGATCAGGATATCCATGCCAGTCACTCGCAAAAACCGCTTCGCAAAGGCACCAATCCCCGACTATTGTCAATCCATGCAAGAGGCGGAAGAACAGGCAAGCGTGAGCAGAACGACGATGGTGCGCGGTCATCTCGCCGCGCTCGCGCGCCGTGCCGTCGACCTGCTTTTCCCACCGGCCTGTCCCGGCTGCGGCCGCATGGCGGCGGGTCACGGTGCGCTCTGTCCTGACTGCTGGCGCGACATCGCCTTCATCGAGCGGCCCTATTGCGAAGTGCTCGGCGTCCCCTTCAGCCACGATCTCGGCCCCGGCATTCTCTCGGCCGAAGCCATAGCCAATCCGCCGGATTTCGACCGCCTGCGCTCCGTCTGCGCCTTCAACGGCACCGCCCGCAATCTCGTCCACGCCCTGAAATACCGTGACCGTACCGAACTTTCGCCGATGCTGGCGCTATGGATGGCCCGCGCCGGCAAGGAACTGCTCGCCGATTGCGACGTCCTCGTTCCCGTGCCGCTGCATCGCTACCGGCTGATGTCGCGCAAATTCAACCAGGCGGCCGAACTGGCGCTCGCCTTGTCGCGCCTGACCGACAAGCCGATGCTCGCCGATGCCATCCGCCGCACCCGTCATACCAAGCATCAGGTGGGTCTCGGGCGCACCGGCCGTGCCGAAAATGTCCGTGGCGCCTTCCGTATCACCGAACGTGGCAAGGCCGAGATCGCCGGCCGCCGCATCGTCATCATCGACGACGTCTATACGACCGGCGCAACCGTCTCGGCCATGGCCCGTGCCGCACGCCGGGCCGGAGCCTCGGACATAGCGGTATTAACCTTTGCAAGAGCCCTTCCCGATACTATATGAACTTGAAATGACAGAAGAATAGGATTCTGATCGGAGAATGGCATGGCATCCGTGATCATCTATACGAGGCAGTTCTGCGGCTATTGCTCGGCTGCCAAGGCGCTACTGGAAGCCAAGGGCGTCGACTATGTCGAGCATGACGCGACCGGCAAGCCGGACCTACGCGCCGAGATGGTCGACAAGGCCCATGGCCGCAACACGTTTCCGCAGATCTTCATCGATGGCCGGCATGTCGGCGGCTGTGACGAGCTGCATGCGCTGGACCGCGCCGGCAAGCTCGATCCCCTCTTGGCAGCGTGAGGTCGGATATGGTCAAGGTCGCCGCCATCCAGATGTGCTCGGGCACCGACATCGCCCGCAACGCCGCCCGCGTCGAAGCGCTGGTGCGCGAAGCGCATGCTCAAGGCGCCGTCTATATCCAGACGCCCGAAATGACCGGCGCGCTGCAACGCGACCGCAAGGCGCTGTTCGACGCGCTGAGGCCCGAGGACACCGATGTCATCGTCGCCAAAGGTGCCTCGCTGGCCAAGGAACTCGGCATCCATCTGCATATCGGCTCGACGGCCATCGGCCTTGGCGACGGCAAGGTCGCCAATCGCGGCTTCCTCTTCGGCCCCGATGGAGCGATCATCTGCCGCTACGACAAGATCCATATGTTCGATGTCGACCTCGACAATGGCGAAAGCTGGCGCGAAAGCGCTGTCTACAGGCCGGGCCACGAGGCGCGCATCGCCGACCTGCCCTTCGGCCGGATGGGTTTTGCCATCTGCTACGATGTCCGCTTCCCGCAACTGTTCCGCACCGAGGCGCTTGCCGGCGCCGAAATCCTGACCGTGCCCACCGCCTTCACCCGCCAGACCGGCGAGGCGCATTGGCATGTCCTGGTTCGCGCTCGTGCGATCGAGAACGGCGCTTTCCTGATCGCGGCTGCGCAAGGCGGCAAGCATGAGGACGGCCGCGAAACCTATGGCCATTCGCTGATCGTCGATCCCTGGGGCCGCATCCTCGCCGAAGGGCCGGATAGCGGCGAGGCCGTTATCACTGCCGAACTCGATCTGTCCACCGTGGCGGCGACACGCCAGAAAATTCCGAACTTGAAGAATGCGCGCGATTTCGAAGTTGCGGAAACGCGCCTCAACGAAATGGTAGAGTAAGTTAAGTGATCCGCTATTCCCTTCAATGCGATAAGGAGCACGAATTCGAAGGCTGGTTCGCCTCGAGCGAGGATTTCGACCGGCAGCTCACGGCCGGCTATGTCAGCTGTCCGCATTGCGGCTCGCAATCCGTGACCAAACTGCTGATGGCGCCGAACCTCACCACCGGCCGGCAGAAGGACGGCATCCGCCAGATGGTGATGGACAATAGCCGCCGCGAAATGATGGCCAAGATCAAGGAAGTCGTCGCCGAAATCCGTAACAATTCCGAGGATGTCGGCGAGAAATTTCCCGAGGAAGCTCGCAAGATCCATTATGGCGAGGCGGAAGCCCGCGGCATCATCGGCCAGGCGTCGCATGATGAGGTCACGGCGCTGGTCGATGAGGGCATTGAGATTGCTGCGCTGCCGGTATTTCCGGAGGATGTGAATTAGCCGCGACGGAGCTGGTTCCCACTCCGTCTGATATGGCACAACAAATCCGTCAATATTCCCCGCTCGAAACCACCCTATCCACACCGTTTCTTAACCTCAACCGGCCTAGAACAGGCTGGGTATTCGTGCGTCACGAAATCGGGTATTGCGTATCATGGCCATCCTCCAGGCGTCCGCCAAGGACCTGCCGGAAAACCGCGTCGAAAGGCTTCTGGCCCTGCCCGGCAGGATGCACGCCTTTCTGACGGCGCGCGATGGCGGCGGCCAGGCTGGGCGCATGGCGCTGATCGCCTTCCTGATTCGCATCGTTTCGGCGGCCATCGCTTTCGTTTCGCAGATCATCCTCGCCCGCATCATGGGCGAGCACGAATACGGCATCTTCGTCTTCGTCTGGGTGCTGGTGATCCTGATCGGCAACCTCTCCTGCCTCGGCTTCCATTCCGCCCAGATCCGCTTTCTGCCGCAATTCCAGGCGGACAATGATTTCGAACGGGTCCGCGGCCTGGCCGTCACCGCCCGCATCTTCGCCATGCTCTCGGCTACGATCGTGGCAATCATCGGTTTTGTCGCGCTCGAAATCTTCAAGGCCGAGATCGAAAGCTATTATGTCGTGCCGCTGTTCATCGCGCTGTTCATCCTGCCGATGATTGCGCTGGGCGACACGATGGAAGGCACGGCACGCGCCAATAGCTGGGCCGTGGTGGCGCTCAGCCCCACCTATATCGTCCGGCCGCTGCTGATCCTGCTGTTCATGCTGGGCGCCGTCTGGGCCGGCGAGCCGCAGACCGCGCGCACCGCCATGGTCGCCAGCCTCGCCGCGACCTATGTCACTTCCGTCGCCCAGCTGTTCAACATCCGCTGGCGGCTCAGCCGGCATTTCGACAAGGGGCCGATCCATGTCGAATTCGGCACCTGGCTGAAGGTCGCCTTTCCGATCTTCCTGATCGAGGGTTTCAGCTTCCTGCTCACCAATTCCGACACTGTCGTCACCGGCCTCTTCCTGTCGCCGAGCCAGGTCGGCATCTACTATGCCGCCTCGAAGACCATCGTGCTGGTACAGTTCGTGTTCTTCTCCGTGAAGGCGGCATCCGCGCCGCGCTTCTCGGCGCTCTATGCGGCGGGCGAAGGCACTGAGCTCGCCCGGTTCGCCGGCCAAACCGTGCGCTGGGCCTTCTGGCCGGCGCTGTTCATCGGTCTTGCAGCATTGCTTGCCGGCAATTTCCTGCTCTCGATGTTCGGTCCCGGTTTTACCCAGGGTTACTATGTCATGGTGATCCTGTTTATCGGCATCCTCGCCAAATGCTCGGTTGGGCCGGGAGAGGTCCTGCTTGCCATGGCAGGCGAACAGACGCTGTGCATGAAGCTCTATGCCGTGGCGCTGACCGCCAACATCGTCTTTAACGTCGTGCTCGTACCGCTCTATGGCATCGAAGGGGCGGCCTTTGCCGCCGCCGGCGCGATGTTCGTCGAGGCGACCCTGCTGCACGTCGCCGTGCGCAAAAAACTTTCGATCGTACTTTTTGCCTTTGCCCGGCCCCATGGCCGCCGCTTGATGCCCAAGGATGCGTGACGATGGCCCCCGCACCGACCTATGAAGAAACCAGCTTCCAGATGTCGATGAAGCTCGCCCATGGCGACATCGGCCACCTGCGCGACCGGCCGCTGCCGGTGCTGGAAATCGACACGCCAAAACCGGGCCGCACGCTTTCCATCTATCAGGCGTCGTCCGGCTATGACCTGCAGGAAGAGCTTGATTTCCTCTCCAACAGGGCGATGGAGCCGAATGTCTTCTTCGCCAGCCGCTTCCTGGCGCCCGCCTTGCCGCGCCTCGAGGATCGCGAAATCCGGCTCGCCGTCATCCGCGACCAGCGCGACGACCGCAGCCGGCTGCGCTTCCTCATGCCGTTTTCGATCGAGAAGCCCGGTTTCGCCATCGGTGCGCCGATCATCCGCACCTGGGCCAATCCCTTCGGCCCGCTCGGCACACCGCTGGTCGATGGCGAAAACCCCGCCGAGACGATGGATCATCTGCTCGATGCGTTTGGCCGCGAGGCGAGCCAGCTGCCGCATGTGCTGGTGCTGCCCGATATCCGCCTGCGTGGCCCCTTCGCCCAGATGCTGAAGGCGATCGCCATTTCCCGCAACCTGCCGGTCTTCACCGCCAACCAGCATGAACGCCCGATGCTGGAAAGCCTGCAGGACGGCGAGACCTATCTCAAGGCATCGATCAAAGCGAGCCATATGCGTGAGATGCGCCGGCAATGGGGACATCTCGAGCAGCTTGGCACGGTCAGCTACAGCGTCGCCCGCCATCCGCATGAAGTCCGCGAGCGCATGGAAGAATTCCTGCTGCTCGAAGCCAGCGGCTGGAAGGGTAAGAAGCGTTCGGCCATGCTCTCGGACCGATACCGCGCCGCCTTTGCCCGCGAGGCGCTGTTCAACCTCGCCGAGGCGGATGCCGCCCGTATCCACACCCTAGACATCGACGGCAAGGCGATCGCCAGCATGGTGGTGCTGATGATGAACGGCGAGGCCTATACCTGGAAGACGGCCTATGACGAAAGCTATGCCCGCTTCTCCCCCGGCAAGCTCCTGGTGGCCCACCTGACGGAATGGCATCTCGACGATCCTAACATCGTCCGCACCGATTCCTGCGGTGCGACCGATCATCCGATCATGAGCCGCCTCTGGCGCGAACGCGAGGAAATGGGCACCCTGGTCGTCGGCCTGCTGCCGAATTCCGACCGCGAGGCGCGGCAGGCGACGTCGCAACTGCATCTCTACCAGAACACCCGCAGCGTCGCGCGGCTGATCCGCGAAAAGATCATGTCGTTCCGGAAATAACGGACTATCCGCGCCGGCCGAAATCAGCCGCTGCCGTGTCCTGGCCGGCCTCGACGATCGAGCGGCGGATGGCGCGCGTGCGGGTAAAGAGATCGAGCAGTTTGTCGCCCTCTCCCCAGCGGATCGATCGCTGCAGCGAGGCGAGGTCTTCCGAAAACCGCGCCAGCATTTCCAGGATCGCATCCTTGTTGTGCAGGCAGACGTCGCGCCACATCACCGGGTCGGAGGCGGCCAGGCGGGTGAAATCGCGGAAACCGGAGGCGGAATATTTGATGACTTCCGATTCCGTCACCGTTTCCAGGTCCTCGGCCGTGCCGACGATGTTATAGGCAATGAGATGCGGCAGATGCGAGACGATCGCCAGCACCTTGTCGTGATGGCCGGCTTCCATCCGATCGACGCGCGATCCGAGCGCCTCCCAGAAGGCACCAAGCTTTTCGACCTCAGCCTCCTCCGTGCCCGGCACCGGCGTCAGGACACACCAGCGGCCCTGGAACAGGCTGGAAAAGCCGGCATCGGGACCGGAATGCTCCGTACCGGCGATCGGGTGCCCGGGAATGAAATGCACGCCGGCCGGCACATGCGGCAGCATCTGCGCGATGACGGAGGATTTCGTCGAACCGACATCGGTCAGGATGGCGCCCGGCTTCAGGCCCGGTGCGATTTCAGCGGCCACCGTGCCCGAGGCACCGACCGGCACGGAGACGATCACCAGGTCTGCGTCGTGCACGCATTCAAGGGCGCTCTCGGTATAGAAGGTGCCAAGTTCCAGTTCCTCGGCGCGCGCCAGTGTCAACGGGCTGCGCGTAGTGATCGACACTTCATTGGCGAGATGCTTTTCCTTGACCGCGCGTGCGATCGAGGAGCCGATCAGGCCGATGCCGATCAGGGCGATCTTGTTGAACTGGACATCACTCATGTCTGGAAAATCCGCCGAAAATTCATTGCCGGCAGCCATTAGAGCCTTTCAAGCTTAAATGGAAGCGTTCTGTTATTTGTCGGGCGGCAGGCTGCGCGCCGTCGGCATGCCCTGCGGCGCCAGCACCGGCACGAACACACGGCGCGAGGCGCGCGCGAACACCGGCAGGCCCTGGTAGAGCCGCTTCTGCGCTTCGGCGGCGATGACGCCGGCGAACAGCGGCAAGGCACGCCGGCCAAGCGGATCCAGGCTATGGAACAATCGCAGCAGCAGCCGTGACCGATAGGGCGGATAGAACAGGGCACCGGCAAAGGCCCCAGGCGTGAAATTGGTCTCCCGCAGCAGCGACGTCAATTGTCCCCGCGAATAGGGCCGCCCGGCGCCGAAGGGCGTATGTTCCAGCCGTGCCCAGACACCGCGCCGGTTCGGCACCACGATCACCAGCCGCCCGCCCGGCGCCAGCACACGATAGATCTCTTTCAGCATTTCGCGCGGATTCTCGGCGAATTCCAGCGAATGCACCAGGAGGATGCGGTCGATGGAGGAATCCGGCAAAGGAAGATCCTCGTCGAACACCAGCGCGGTGGAGGACAGCGCCCCGGCCGGCCAGTTGACTGCCCCCTGCCCGGCCGGCATGAAGGCAAACGTGCGCTCTGCCCCTTCCCGGAACCGCTCCAGATAAGGCAGCGCATAGCCGAGCCCGATCAACCGCTCGTCCGGCAGGCGCGCCCAGAGCGTCTTCAGCGCCTGACTGATCGACGCCTCCGCCGCCTGTCCGAGCGGCGACGAATAAAACTCTCTCAAATCAACGATGTCCGTCTGCATCCGGTAAATGTAGCCGGCGCGGGCTGGACTTCAAGCGCTCATATCCTAAATGTGCGGGCGCGCCACGCATGTCTCCCGAAAGCGGGAACCGGTTTCGGGATGAAGACATGCGCAAAACAAGGCACTGAAGCGCGGGAGCGGATCCCGGAGATCGCGACGCGCTTCAGTCGTATTTCAGGCAAGCCACATGGAGGGACACCATGGCTGAACTCGAAATCGAACTCTTTCCCTGCCACCAGGACAATTTCGGCATCCTCCTGCACGACTCCGTGTCGGGAAAAACGGCGTCGATCGATGCGCCGGAAGAACGACCGATCCTCGACGCGCTCAATCGTCGCGGCTGGAACCTGACCGACATATTCACCACCCATCATCACCATGACCATGTCGAGGCCAATCTGGCGCTCAAGGACGGCTTTGATGTCCAGATCACCGGGCCGAAGAATGAGGCCGACAAGATTCCCGGCATCGGCTTCGCCTTCGGCGATGGCGGCCAGTTCTCCTTTGCCGGCCATCCGGTCGAAGTGATCGAGACGCCCGGCCACACCGCCGGCCACATTTGCTACTATTTGCCTGAGGACAAACTGCTATTCTCCGCCGACACGCTGTTTGCGCTCGGCTGCGGCCGGCTGTTCGAGGCTTCCGCCAGGGAAATGTGGACCTCGCTTTCCAAGCTCAAGGCGCTGCCGGACGACACGATCGTCTATTTCAGCCATGAATATACGCTGACCAATGGCCGCTTCGCGCTGACCATCGATCCGCGCAATTCCGAGCTCGTCACCCGCGTCAAGGAAATCGAAACACTGCGCGCCGAGGGCGGCCATACCTGCCCGACCACGATCGGGCTCGAAAAGCGCACCAATCCCTTCCTCCGGGCGGACGATGCCGAAATCCGCAAGCATCTCGGCATGGAGGGTGCTGAGGACTGGGAAGTCTTCGCCGAGATCCGGAGCCGCAAAGACAAGTTCTGATGCAGCCGATCCGCACCGAAGCCGACATTGCCGCAGGCGTGCAAGCGCTTCTGAAGACCGACCCGGCCTTCGCCCCGGTCGTCGAGGCGGCGGGCCGTATCCCCCTGCGCCACCGCCCCCCGGCCTATGAGGGACTGGCGCATATCGTCACCGGCCAGGTCGTGTCGCGCGCCTCGGCCGATGCGATCTGGCGGCGGCTGGAGGCGCTGGCCGGCACGATCACGCCGGACCGCATCCTTGCCTTGAGCGTCGAGGAGTTGCGGACGACCGGCCTCTCCGGCGCCAAGGAATCGACGCTGCGCGGCCTGGCATCGGCCTGCCGCGACGGCCTCGATCTCGAACGGATCGCCTTCCTCGATGCCGAGGTGGCGATCGCCGAACTCACGGCGGTGAAAGGCATCGGCCTCTGGACGTCGGAAGTTTTTTTGCTGTTCTGTGCCGGCCATCCCGATGTCTTCCCCACCGGCGACATCGCGCTTCAAAGTGCCGCAGCAGAGGCCTTCGGGCTTGCCGAGCGACCCCAGCACAAGGCCTTCCGCGCCATGGCGCTGCGCTGGCAGCCCTATCGTTCGATTGCTGCCCGCGTCCTTTGGGCGTACTATGGGGTGAGAAACGGACGGCAGGGCATCCCTGTCACCTAAAATCTGGGAGTACAAAAAACTCTTTCTTTTCAGGACTTCACAATCCTGTCGCAATACCACTAGTATGAGTAAAGCAGGGAATTCGAATCGTTCAGGAGCTTGACTTGACGATTGCAGTGTCACCCCAGTCGCTTCCCGCCCTGGTCCTCAATGCGGACTACAGGCCGCTGAGTTATTACCCGCTTTCTCTCTGGTCCTGGCAGGACGCCATCAAGGCCGTCTTCCTCGATCGCGTCAATATCATTGCCGAATACGAGCACTCGGTGTCCTCGCCCAGCTATTCGATGAAGCTGCCGAGCGTTGTCTGCCTTAAGTCTTACGTGCAGCCGTCGCGCTATCCGGCCTTCACACGCTTCAACGTTTTCCTGCGCGACAAGTTCGAGTGCCAGTATTGCAATTCCGATGACGACCTGACCTTCGATCACGTCACGCCCCGTGCGCTCGGCGGCCAGACGACGTGGGAAAATGTCGTCACCGCCTGCGCACCGTGCAATCTGCGCAAGGGCTCGAAGCTGCCGCGCCAAGCCGGCATGTTCCCGCACCAGAAGCCCTACCGGCCGACAGTGCAGGACCTGCATAACAACGGCCGACTGTTCCCGCCGAACTACCTGCACGACAGCTGGCTCGACTATCTCTACTGGGATACCGAACTGCAGCCATAAGCGTCTTCGTCAGGCCGGGCTGCAAATGGCGCCGTCTGCGCTTCCGGTGCTCACATACATAAGTGCGCTCCGCTCCGGTTCTCGACACCACCATTTTCGTCGCGGCCTGACGAAGACGGGCACCGTCGGCGCAATTGCAAGAACCGTCAGACAAGTCCGGCATCAGATTTTGCTGAAGCCGCCATGCTTGGCTCTGTCGAGCGTCGCAGCGTAGATATCGAAGACTTGTCCCGGCAGGCACGCAAACAGGACGCGCTCAATGGAATGATCTTGCTCGATGAACCGGGCAACCCGCTCCAGTGCGATCTCTGCAGCCAATTCCGGCGGATATTTATAAATTCCGCAGCTGATGGCGGGAAACGCTATCGACCGAACCTGCTTGGCTGCTCCCAACCGCATGCTGTTTTCGTAACAGGACGCCAGCAGCGCAGGCTCTCCATTGTCGCCGCCACGCCATACCGGACCAACAGTGTGGATGATGAACCGGGCCTTCAGACGATAACCGCCCGTAACCTTTGCCTCGCCGGTCTTGCATCCGCCCAGCAACCGGCACTCATGCACGAGGTCCGGGCCCGCCGCACGATGGATCGCGCCATCGACGCCACCGCCACCGAGCAGCGAGGAATTCGCGGCATTGACGATGGCATCGACATCGAGCCGCGTAATGTCGCCGGAAATGACCTCCAGGCGTTCGAACGTTCCCATGAGAGCCTCGAGCGATAACAGGCGCTATTTCACGCCTTCCGCACCGCGAAAATACCGAGCGCGGCAAGCACCAGCGTCGCCACCACATTCCAGCCGGAGAGCGACAGGCCGAGAATGCGCAGCGCCGCTTCGCTGCAGGACGGCTCATGCTGGATGGAGAGGTCGCTCAGCAGATCGCCGGCGCTCTTGGAAATCGTATTGAGCGAAGCCGTGCAGCTCGATGGTCCTTCCCAGAATTTCCACTCGACGCCGGCGTGATAGACGCTCAGCCCCGCGCCGATCAGCATGGCGATCACGACGATGCCGATCAGCACGCGCGTCGTGGTCGCCGGCATCTTCAGTCCGGCCGAAAGAATCGCCAGGATGGCTGCGGGAATGCCGACATAATAGGGAATGCGCTCCTTGAGGCAGAGCTCGCAAGGAATGTAATGGCCGAAATATTCCAGGCCGAGCGCCGACAGGATGACGACCGCCATGCCGAGCGTCAACAATAGGACGGCGGGGATCGATTGGCGGCCAGAGGAGGCGAGTGCGGTCATGGTCAAATCCGGTCAGTGTTTCACGAGGAGATAGACGACATAGGCAACGACCAGCACCGCCGCCACCAAGCCTGCGATGAGATTGAGGCGCTTTTCGATGAAATCGCGGATCGACACGCCATATTTCGCAAACAGCCAGGAAAGCAGCGCGAACTTGCCGCCGCGCGCCACGACCGCCGCGAGGAAGAAGAACAGCAGATTGACCTGCAGCACGCCGGAGAGAATGGTCACCACCTTGAGCGGCGGCAGATGCGCCAGCCCCGACGTCACCAGGAACAGCAGGATCACCTCGAAATTGACATAGGACTTCAGCTTCTCGAATTCGTGCATGCCGTTATAGAATTCGAGGATCGGCCGGGCGATCGCCTCGAAGAAATAATAACCGATCAGCCATCCGGCGACGCCGCCGAGGATCGAGCCGAGCGCCGCGATCAGGCCATAGCGCCAGACGCGTTCTGGCTTGGCGATCGCCATCGGCAGGAACAGCACTTCGGCCGGCACCAGGAAGATCGAGCTTTCGACGAATGCGATGATGAACAGCCAGATTTCGGCGGAGGGACGTTCGGCAAGGCGGATGGTCCAGTCGTAGAGGCGCTTCAGCATGTTCATCCCGGTTGAAATGGCTGGCATCTTTATGCAGCCCCTCACGGATTTGTAAACCGCTGCGGCGCCGCAAAGCTACACTTTGATGTGATGCCGGCCGTACCGATTTCAGGCAATTGCGCTTGATTTTGGGCGTGCCGCACTCTTTTCTGCGATGGCAAAAGGAGATGACGATATGGAAAAACGCCCGCTTGGAAATACCGGCTTCGACATCGCCCCGCTCGTCCTGGGCGGTAATGTGTTCGGCTGGACCATCGACGAAAAGCAGAGTTTTGCCGTTCTCGACGCCTTCGTCGACCACGGCTTCAACGCCATCGACACCGCCGATGCCTATTCGCGCTGGGTCCCCGGCAACCAGGGCGGAGAATCGGAAACGATCATCGGCAAATGGCTGAAGGCCAATCCTGCCAAGCGCGATCAGGTCGTGGTGTTCACCAAGGTCGGCTCGGAAATGAATGCCTCGATGATCAAGAAGGACCTGTCGGCGCGCTGGATCCTCGAAGAGGTCGACAATTCACTGCGCCGCCTCGGTGTTGATGCGATCGATCTCTATTTCTCGCATTGGCCGGATCCGGCCACGCCCTATGCGGAGACGCTGGGCGCCTATGACACGTTGCTCAAGGCCGGCAAGGTCAAGTCGATCGGCTGCTCGAACCTCGATGCCGAGCAACTCGGCGAGGCGCTGAAAGTCGCCAAGGACAACGGCTTGCCGCGCTATCAGGTGCTGCAGCCGGAATACAATCTCTATGCCCGCTCGAAGTTCGAAGGCCCGTTGCGCGATCTCTGCATCAGGGAGGGCCTGGGCGTCGTCAATTATTACGGTCTTGCCTCGGGCTTTCTTACCGGCAAATATCGCTCCGAGAAGGACTTGGACAAAAGTCAGCGCGGCAGCAGCTCCGCAAAATACCTCAACGAGCGCGGGTTTGGGATTCTCGCGGCTCTGGACGAGGTCTCGGCCCACCACGGCGCCAACCAGGCCGAAGTGGCGCTTGCCTGGCTGATGGCGGCCCCCGGCATTACCGCACCGATCGCCAGCGCCAGCAAGGTCAGTCAGGTCGAGAGTTTTGCCAAAGCCGCAGCCCTCAAGCTTTCTGCCGAGGACATGGACACGCTCAACCGGGCAAGCGCCTGAGTCTCTGTTCAAAAACACGAACGCCGCGCGAAAAACCGGTTGACCGGGCGGCGTTCCTTCGTATAGTCCGCCGCTGTCTTCCGTGATCCTCACTGACATTGCCCCATTGGCGGAATTGGTAGACGCGCTCGACTCAAAATCGAGTTCCGAAAGGAGTGCTGGTTCGAGTCCGGCATGGGGCACCACCTTCTCTTCCACCACCATCCATGATAGTCCATAGCCAAGTCGCAAGGGGCTGATTTGTCAGACTCTTTCGTCTGCGGTTATCCATGGCCGTCCACCTGCAGCCAAGAGGTTTGGGGGTATGTCTGGGGGTGCGACCTAGATGACACCCCTCGGCAATACCCCCAGATACCCCCATGAGGTTCGACATGAGTTTGACGGATACAGCGATTCGAAATCTCAAGCCCTCAGCGAAGGCCAGAAAGCATGCTGATAGTGAGGGACTGTATCTTCTGGTAAACCCCAATGGCTCGAAACTGTGGCGGCTGAAGTACCGGTTTGGTGGCAAGGAGAAGACGCTTTCCTTCGGAGCATATCCCTCCATCACTCTCAAGGATGCCCGGAGGCTGCGTGATGAAGCCAAGGCTTCTTTGGCGAAGGCGGTCGACCCTTCCGTTACCGCCAAAATCGAAAAAGCCCAACGCCTCGCTGGTGGGAACAGCTTCAAGGAAGTCGCTGACGAACTGGTGGCCAAGAAGCGAGCGGAAGGCAAGGCAGCGGCAACAATGAAGAACAAACGCTTCTATCTGGGGTTCGCCGTAGCCGACTTGGGTTCAAGGCCTATTGATGAGATTAAAGCACCAGAGATCCTTGTCACGCTCCGCAAGCTGGAAAAGCGGGACAAGCTGGCAACAGCCGGGAGGGTGCGGGCAGTGATAGGTGAAGTATTCCGCTACGCCATTGCCACAGCACGGGCCGAGAGCGATCCCACGGGCGCTCTGCGGGGCGCTATCAAGGCCCATAAGGCAAAGCACCAATCTGCCATCACCGATACAAAGGGCTTTGGCGACTTGCTCCGGGCCATTGACGCCTATGAGGGGCGTGGGCCGGGTGTGAAGGCGGCGATGCAGTTGATGGCTCTGCTTTACCCCAGGCCGGGCGAGCTGCGACAAGCGGAGTGGAAAGAATTCGATCTCGATAAGTCTACGTGGACGATCCCCGCAAGTCGGGCAAAGATGCGGCGGGATCACAAGAAGCCGCTGTCACCCGCGGCTGTGCTGCTTTTGAAAGGCATGCAAGAGTGGACGGGCGAAGGACGCTTCGTCTTTCCTTCGGAACGGACAATCAAGCGCCCCATGAGCGATATGGCCATGAACACGGCCCTGAAAAGCATGGGGTTTTCCAAAGACACACATGTCCCGCACGGCTTCCGCACAACAGCTTCAACACTCTTGAACCAGAGCGGTAAGTTCAACCCGGATGCTATCGAGGCAGAACTCGCACACTTGGACTCCAACTCCGTTCGTGCTGCTTATCAGCGGGGAACTTTTTGGGACGAGCGGGTCCGCATGGCGGCTTGGTGGGCGGATGAGTGCGACAGGATGCGCCAGGGGGCGAAGATCGTTCAACTGAGAGGGAGAAAGGCATGAGCTGTCACCGGGAGGTAGAACGGAGGGATGTATCCAACGTTTGAATAAATCCGTTCTCTATACGTGTGCGGATTAGCCGAAAGTTGCGAGGCAGCGAGGCATCCTCAAAATAATATAACAAAATCAAAGAAAAGCTATGCCTCGCAGCTCTAAATGTCGAGAGGCGGTTGTGGGGCATTTGGTGAGTCGCGAGGCAAACTGGGGCACGTGGCTAAAAACGGTAACTGATGGTACGGCCTCAAATTGCCCTCGCCGTCATTAACCGCGATACTTACCGCCTCGGCTCGATCCAAATGTGCAGTCCGATAGAGCGCCTCTACCTTGGGATTATTTTGAGGTGCAAGTAAGCTTGGGTGAATGACGCTGCGGCCCGAAGCGGTCATTGGAGATCCCGTGGCGACACATCGGCTTTGCTTCCCTATATCGACAGGCAAGTCCACGGCGGTGGCTTCAAAAAGCAGGCGTCAGAACATGTCATACTTTGTCGGAATCTATGTGCCTCTAAGTGGTCATTGAGCCAGTCGAACGTGGCTTCGGTGGAGGTCTATCCGAGTACGCTGGTGAACGGAGATTTCGCTTGAAGCGTGAGTGATCGAACGTTCGTCTTCAACCAGCAACTTATCACTTTTATAAGCCAAACACAGATATGATAATGTGGGCTGAAAACAAGGAGATGATCGTGGCTGTCAACACTACAATTGAATGGACTGATCATACCTTCAACCCTTGGACGGGATGCACAAATGTGAGCCCGGGCTGCGATAATTGCTACGCAGAAGCTTGGTCTAAGCGCTCGGGGCATGTGAAGTGGGGTAATTCACCAAGAAAGCGAACGACCGAAAGCTATTGGAAAGCTCCAGCCATCTGGCAATCGAAGGCGGGCCTTTTTCAAAGCCAGCACGGCCGTCGCCAGAGAGTCTTCTGCGCCTCGCTTGCTGACGTCTTCGACAACCAGGTTGATCCTGACTGGCGAGCCGATCTTTTCAAGGTCATCCGCTCAACGCCATCGCTCGATTGGCAGCTGCTGACAAAGAGACCTCAGAATATCAAGAAGATGGTGCCTCGGGATTGGGGTCCCGACGGCTACGACAATGTTTGGCTCGGGTTCACGGCAGAGGACCAAACAAGGTTTGACCAAAGGAAGAAGGTCATTGAACAGGTTCCAGCTGCCGTTTGGTTCATTTCGTATGAGCCTGCGATCGGAAGCTTGAGAATTTCCAGCGATGACCCGAAGCCTGACTGGCTAATAGTTGGGGGAGAAAGCGGTCACGGCGCTAGACCTATGGACAGTAGATGGGTTCGCGATATTATCCAAGATTGCGAAGCGTTCGGCGTTGCACCCTTCTTTAAGCAGTGGGGAGCGTTTGGCAATAATCCATTGACGTCTGAAGACGGATTAGCGGTTGATGAAGTTAAAAAGATCGATGGCAACGGGAAAGGCGGCGGTCTCCTCGATGGAAAGATCGTGCGACAATTTCCCAATAGTTCTCGCCTCTCTCAGCCCAAGGAAACGACTGCAGCCTGAATAGAGCCACCACCTTACGCCGAGCGTCTATGGCAAAACAAACCGAGCTTTTCCCAGTTGCCCCCAAGCAGCTCTCTCCCCTCAAAATGAAGAGGGACGCCGAACATAAGGTGTGGACCGAAAACAAGGCCCAGCTCATCGCTAGGTACCTGCGATACTTTGTCTTCATCACCAAGCACGGCGCCTACATCGATGGGTTCGCTGCACCGAAAGATCCGTCGAATCCAGAGAGCTGGGCTGCGAAACTGGTCGTCGAGAGCGAGCCGAAATTTCTCCGCCAATTTTTCTGGTGTGAACTGGAGCCCGAGAGAGCCAGATACTTGGAAGAATTGGCGGCCGAACAACCTTTGATGAAGCCAGCTCGTCGGTACGAGGTCTTGGTCGGCGATTTCAACAATTCGATTGACCAGATTTTGGCCAGCGGCATTATCACCGACAAAACGGCGACCTTCTGTCTGCTCGATCAGTTCATGTGTGAATGTGAATGGGCCACGCTCGAGAAGCTCGCCAGACATAAGTCAGGGGGTAACAAGGTCGAGCTTTTCTATTTTCTTGGCGTCGGATGGATGTCCCGCGGCCTTTCCGGCTTTACCAAAAACGTCGAAATACCGCAAAGATGGTGGGGTAGGGACGACTGGAGGTCTCTACAATCGCTTGGTCCTACTAAGCTCACATTGAAATTTGAGGAAAGATTCCGAAAAGACCTTGGTTACCGCAATGTATACTCGTTTCCCATTTACGAACACGAGGGAAGCAGCGGCAAGCATATGTTCACGATGATCCATGCGTCCGATCACGACGAGGCGCCCCGCCTTATGCAAAGGGCATATCGCAATGTCATGAAGCCCTTGGAAGATGAGGAGCAGTTGGCTCTTGAGCTGGGTGTCAAGCCGCTCACTGTGGTATGACTGAATCGACGCAGCGACCCGTCTTGCAAGATTGGATGGGAACGTCTAGGTCGACAGAGAAACGGAGCGGCTATGCCGAATTTCGAAGCAGATGATGAGACCCTGAGAGAGCTGGAAAAGCTCCGAGAGTTCTACAGACTTCACAGCGTTGGGTTCACGATCCGGAGGGCTCTCGCTATTGCGTCGATGTTAAGAGACTATTCGGACCCCGACGGGACAGTGACTGTCGTAAAGCCCGGAACGGGCGGTCAAGAGACCGTCAAGCTCAGTCAGCGCTATGCTCATAAGGGGGGCTGAGAGTGAGTTCTGAAGACAAACTTGGAGACACTCCTGAAGCTAGGCTCCTTGCTGCGGAGGATCGCTTCTCCTTCACAGAGCGAGCCGGCCGAGCTGACAGTGAGGCACGGGCGCAGGTTGCTGAAAAAGTGCTTTCGACTGTAACGCATCTTAACCTGGCATTGTTCGGCTTCATCGGGGCAGCGATGATAATTGATCAATACAATGTAGCTTATGGCTATTACAGCTATCAAATGGTGACTGATGAGCTGCTCGGCGGGCTTATCGCAGGCGTCGTGGCCGAGATCGCCGCTCTCGCCTTTTGCTTTGGCCGTCTTCCGTTCATAAAGCGGTGGACCGAGAAACAATAGTTTCGCGTTTAGAAACGGCTCTTGCCTCTTACACTTTGGAAACGAAATGAATTACCGCCACGCCTTTCACGCGGGGAACCACACCGAGGTATTCAAGCATGCCGCGTTGACAATGCTATTGGATTGCCTACGATTGAAAGCGAAGCCTTTTTTTGTTCTCGATACACACAGCGGAATTGGATGCTACGACCTTCAATCCACGGAAGCGCTTAAGACGCGAGAGTGGGAGAAAGGGGTTGGAGCGATTTTTGACAGGTTCTTGTCGAGTGCCCCGACATACAGTGAGCTTCTCAAAAAACTCAACTCAGGTGAATTGGTTCTTTACCCCGGCTCACCGGAGATCATCTCGCGATCGCTCCGCCCGGGTGATCGTCTGATAGCAAACGAGCTTCACCCCGACGACTACGACCTTTTAAGTATTCGATATAACCGCTCGCATGGCGTCCATGTGCAAAACCGTGATGGCTATGAAGCGATCAATGCGACCGTGCCTCCCCCTGAGCGGCGCGGACTGGTGTTCATTGATCCGCCTTTTGAGAAGACCGATGAGGTCCAGGCCATGTGCAAAGCCTTAGCAAGAGGGTTGAGGAAATGGAATACCGGCATTTTCTGCCTCTGGTACCCTTATAAAAATTCTTTGATCGGGGACACATTGGCCAAATTCGCGGCTGACAACAAGTTTCCTGATACCCTGAGGGCGGATTTTTTAGCTTTCCCATCTGACGGAACCTCACTCACAGGGGGAGGCCTTCTGATCTGCAACGCGCCCTGGAAATTTGACGAGAAGCTCTCGCAGCTTTGCGAGGAGCTGAAATCAGCGTTCAAGAAAAGTACCTATTCTATTTCTTGGGTCACTCAGCCGAACTGATCAGTGCACACGGTCGTTTGGCATGACCTCGTCTTCCTCCATCGCGTGAATAGCGGTCATGAGGTCACGAAGGCGGTAAGACATGCGCTCGTTTCCGCGGTTAAAAGCAGCGATGGCTCTTCGATCTAGTTCGTCCAGAGTTTTTTCGCTTCCATACCTCTTCATAAGCCTGATGGCTCGGAACCACGCTGACCTAGGAATCCCGTAGTCGTGAAGCCGCGACTCGTCATTAATCCACATCTCGACCGAGAGCTCCAGATCGCCGTCTGTCCAGGTCGTCTTTTCACGCTTCAAATTTCACCTACTTATCAACTGTAAAATTCTCGGGCAGGGGTCGCGAAACCGCATAGAACTGCGCTATGCTCCCCCCGTATCACAGAGTCGTACCTCTTAGATATCCACGAATGTAGATTGACACTAGACAAAACCTGCCTGACTAGAGGCTCTTCTGTCCCGGGTGGGAAAATGCTTAAAAAGGTCGAACAATCAAAGATCCCAAAAGCGCTTCCCCGCCATCTGCGCGAGCAAATCGCCTTGTGCCACGAATATCCTGAGGATATTCTCTTTCTAGATATCGAGACAACAGGACTCAGTCATTATTACGACGAAATCACGGTAATAGGGTGGTCTATCGGCGGCAAGGCTTCAACCGTTGTGAAAGGTGCAAGCGTTCACGATTTTTACCGGGACGCGGCTCGCGCCAAGGTAATGGTTACCTTTAACGGAATTCGCTTCGACCAGCGCTTCATCCTCCAGGAACTCCCAGGGATTGAGCTTCCGAAACATCATATCGACCTGATGTATCTTTGCAGGAGAGTTGGTCTGACGGGCGGACAGAAAGCGATCGAGCGGGAGCTCAACCTTAGTCTGAGGGATGGCCTTGGCGATGTTGACGGGTTTGCTGCCGTGCTGTTGTGGCACGAATACCTCCGTGGCGATGTCTCCTCGCTCCAGAAGCTGATCCGCTACAATCGTGCCGATGTCGGCGCCATGGGCGCCATTTTCGACAGCGTTCTGAAGCTTTTCCCGTTAGAGCGTGATCTTTTTCAAGCCTCCGCAAGGTTTGTCGAGTGGGCTGCACCAAGTGATTGGTTGACCCTTCCAGAGCTTGGTCCTGCCGCATCGCACTTGGTCGCAGCTCCTCACTTCGACGAGTTGCTCGCGAAGACTCCGGCAGGTTGCGCTACTATTGTAGGCATTGACCTCACGGGCTCGGAAGCAAAAGGGAGTGGGTGGGCCTTGCTTCAGGGCAATGAGGCCGAGTGCCGTCTTGTATTCACCGATGCCGAATTGATTTCAAACACTTTGGCAACAAAGCCTGATCTGGTATCGATTGATTCACCTCTCTCCCTGCCGTTCGGACGCACCGTCGTTGAAGATTCTGATCCCGGCCGAAACGAGTTCGGGATCATGCGGCGGTGTGAACGCGAGCTGAAGCGTCGTGGCGTGAATGTCTACCCCTGCCTCTTGCCAAGTATGCAAAAGCTGACGGCTCGTGGCATTCGCTTGGCCCATACTCTTCGAAATCTGGGGATTCCGGTGATCGAGAGCTATCCTGGAGCGGCCCAAGATATCATGCGTATTCCTCGAAAAGGCGCGGGTATCGAATGGCTTAAGCTCGGTCTTGGCCGCTTTGGCATTCGTGGCAGCTATTTGGAAGAAAATGTGTCTCACGACGAACTGGACGCAATTACGTCTGCCTTAGTCGGTTCATTCCATCTTGCGAACCTGACCGAGGCGCTGGGTGACAGCGATGAAGCTCCGCTTATCATCCCCGATCTTAATGCAAAACAAGGTCCGTTTGCTATTGGTGTTAGCGGTCCGATCGCATCGGGCAAAACGTCGTTTGCCCGCGAGTTGGAAGGGCATGGCTTCTCCTATGTCCGGTTCAGCGAGGTCTTGGATGAACTTCTTCGTGAGCGGGGTCTCGAACTGAACAGAGAGAATCGTCAGAGGCTTGGCAAGGAAATTAACGTCACTGGCAAGCAGCGTTGGCTTGCGGAGCAGACGTTGAGGCGCGTGGAGCCTGCCAATCGTATCGTGATAGACGGGTTGCGGTTCGGCGAGGACCACGCCTTTTTCTCCGAACACTTCGGAGGACGCTTCAAGCATATTTACATCCAGACGGACGACGGGATAAGAAAATCCCGTTATTCGGCGAGAGACGGTAACGACAGTTTCGATGAGGTGTCTTCATCGGATGTCGAACGCGGCGTGAATGCATTAAAGCCGCTTGCCCACGAAATCTTTTCGAATGATGGCAGTCGCGATGCGCTCTCAACGTGCGTTGCCGAAATTGTCCAGAAAGTCGAGGAGCGTGGATGCCAGTCTCAATTGTCGTAGGTGGACAATTCGGCTCAGAGGGAAAGGGGAAGGTCGCCCTTGAGCTTGTTCGTCACCATTCGCGATCGGATGTGATTGTCGTCCGTGTCGGTGGACCGAATTCGGGACATACGGCTTACGACCGCGAAGGCAGAAAATGGGCACTTCGTCAAATGCCTGCCGCGTGCGTCGACAAGAATGTAGACGTCGTTTTTCCAGCTGGGTCATATATTGATCCGGAGCTCCTTCTTCGCGAGATCGCAGAACTTGACTATCCTTTAGATCGGGTGCGCATCAGCCCATTCGCGAGAGTTATAACCTCCGAACACCAGGAGTGGGAGCGACAGGCGGGACTCACGAAGGCGATTGGGTCTACGGGGTCCGGTGTGGGTGCTGCCGTCCTTGCAGCGGTTGCCAGAAATGCACAAAACCTTGCTCTTGCATCGCCTTCAGCCGGCAAATGTGAGCTTCTGCAGTTATTTGTTCATGACGTTGGCGCATACCTCGATACCGTACTGTCTCGAAATGGTCGGGTGATTATAGAGGGTACGCAAGGATTTGGTTTGTCCTTACTAGATAGCGGATTTTGGCCCCAAGCCACAGCTCGCTGCACCACCGCCGCCGGTGCACTTGCGGAAGCTGGCCTCAGCCCCCGGGTGGTGGACAACGTGACCCTGGTTTTGCGGTCCTATCCGATCAGAGTGGCCGGAGAATCCGGTCCACTGGCAGGAGAGCTGACTTGGGACGAGGTGGGGAAGCGGACGGGCAAGACAGGGCTCGAAGAGTTTACGACAGTGACCCAAAAGCTTCGTAGAGTTGGAGAATTCGACCCGAATCTGGTCCGTCAGGCTATTAGTATCAATAAGCCTGATTATGTCGTGCTGAACCATATGGACTACGTCGGCAACTGGGAAGAGCTCGGCCGCCGTGGATCGGCAGTGCAGAACTTTTTGGAACGGGTGACATCAGAGATCGGTGCAGTAAACTTGCTAGGGTTTTCTCCGATGGGGGTGGTGGAGCATGATGGCAAAAGTCGTCATGCCGCCTCGGGAGTGTGACCTTGACAGAAACAACAACCGACAGGGAAATTGAGGTTTTCTCAGCCGAGGAAGGACGTCGACGAGCACTCGATCACGTTGGTGTCGGCGATCCTTATCCGAATATACCGCCCTCGCTTTTGTCGGCAGATGACATTGACCTTTATGTCCAAGCGACCGGACTAATCGCCCCTTACCACAGATTTGGAGAGAACGATCGCCTCAAGAAGGCATCGTATGAAGGTCGAATCGGTGATTTCGCTTATAAATATGATGACGATGGTAAACTCGTCCCAATTCTTTCGAAAGGCAAAGGACTAACCGTCCCGGCAAATACCATTGTGTTCGTCGAAACCAACCTGGAATTTCGCCTTCCTTCTTACATTGCTCTGCGCTTCAATATGGCGATCACCCATGTCCACCGCGGTTTGCTCCTGGGTACGGGACCGCTCATCGACCCCGGTTTCTGGGGTAAGTTGTGCATTCCTCTGCATAACTTGACCAATTTGCCCTACGAAATTCCTGCAAATGAGGGGTTGATCTGGGTAGAATTCACCAAGACCACGTCGAATCCGTCCGCGGGTCGAAATCCGCTTGTTTCTGTCGCTAAATCTGGAGAGGACCCTAGCAATCCTGGCTTATGGAATATTGTGAGATTTATTGAAAAGGCAGCTAGGCAATACGGTCCACCGGAAAAGTCGATTGCAATTCGAAGCTCCATTCCGTTGATGGCTGAAGAGGCGAAAGAAAAAGCCGAGAAGGCTGCTGAAGAAGCTAGAAAAGCGAAAGATGATGCGGCGAAATCGCAAAAATCGTCTGATGACGCTAAGGCTGCAGCCGAACAAGTCAAGTCGAAGGTCGAAAGCTATGGCGTTATAGCTTTGCTGGTTTCGATCGCAACTGCCTTCGGTATCTTCGCGTCCTTCTATTTTGGTGTGCGCGCTGATCTTGCTGCACTTAGCACTCGAATAGACACAGCAATTGATGCATCAGATAAAAGCGAAAGCAGCGATAAAACTGCTGGCCCTCGCCAATTGAGCGCTGAAGAGAAGCTCAAGTCAGATGTTGAAAATCTAAGAAGCCGCCTTGACGGCGTAGCGCGAGAAAACGCTGCCCTTAGAGCACAAATTCAAATTCTAACGGATAGCAAAAAGTAGTAGATCGCCGACCTACTGGCATTGCGGCAACAATTGCTTTGTCTTCTTATCACTCCGACTGGATAGATTGCCGGGCGGTCGGCGTTTTGCACCTTGTTTGAGGCGTTGCCAAATGTCAATTATAGAAGGGTCTTTTGCTATCCATCCTAGTTTGGATAACAAACTGACGTCAATCGATTCAGGCCTATGCCACCTTCTGTAGGATGCTATAGTAAGGCGACTCTAGAGGTTCTTTTCGGCGTATCGGGAATACGACACGATCATGCCGAATGTATGGGCCCGTGGGAACCTCGGCTATTGATTTCCCTGATGCCACGGTACCCGGTCAGATCGCTCATATTCAAACGCACGGCAACGGCGGCCCCACGGCTAAAGCGGCAGGGTTTCCTATCAAGATTTGGAGAAAATCTGACTGCCGAAGTCAGACAAACAAACACGACACAAAAATCCGCTAGTCGCGGCGGAAAAGCAGACAGGTAATAGCGGTCTTTAGTGGCTGTGTTCCATGTAGTCACCATCATCGGTCAAAAGGCAGATGGCGTCCAGCTTCTCGGAGTCCGAAGCGAAGGAGTGGGACTTCTCCAGGGCCTTCCGCATTTCCTCATGAGATTTGGCTTTCCAGCGGAACTGCCACTTGAGCCATTTGTCGTTTCGACGATTGCGAGTGCGAAACTGCTCAATGACGATCTTGCAATTTTTGTCGTAGATCACGCGTTCCTGATCCGACATTTGGACAATGACAAGCGGCCAGTCGTCGTCACGTTCGTGTTTCACGTCGTCGTTGTGGTCTTTCACGTATTGGTCTCTCATTGTGCAGAAATCCTTCTGAGTTGGTCCATGTCTTGGGTAAAGTTCATGCAAAGATCTATCATGTCGAGGGCATTATCGGCTGTGTCGGCGGTTCGCCATTTCCCGACGTAATAGGGGCTAACCGCTCGATGTTGCAGGATCAACGGCTTTCCGCTGATGTGTCGGATCACGCGCCAATTAGCGTCGAATTTGACGATAACGTCCGGGTAGTCATCGAGGCCCTGCTGTTGTTCGGCAATGAGGCGGCGAAGGCGGCGGGATGCCATCTCAGGTTCCTTTGCGGTGAGCAATGATTTGGGTTTCAGTCGCGTTTTTCCAGCGGTCGAAGTTGCGGATGATCCAAAGCCGGTTCTTGGGGGATTTCGGATTGCCCGGTTCGGCTCGTATCTGGCCGGTCTGGATCGCGCCGATAGCCCTGAGCGCGTCAAAGCGCTGGTTACGCGTGGACGACATACCCAAGGCAAAGYGGAGGTCGTCCATGTGGATCACGTCGCGGTCGAAGGGCGCGTTGCGGCTCTCGACAAGCTCTTGGAGGGACTTTTCGGTTTCAGGCAGAGAGTCGTAGAGAAGCCGGTGCTTGGCAGCGGTCATGGGCGGCGGTGCCTTGGGGTCGAAGTTGCTCAGGTCACGACGCAGCAACTCGTGCAGGATGGCAGGGGCTTCGGTTTTGACTGCCTCGGTCAAAGAGCCGTAATAATCGCCGGACTGGCGGCGCATAGGGCTCTCATAGAAGAAAAACCGTTTATCAGCCTTTTCGAGCGTGAGAGGGCGAGAATGGTTGGACGTCAGGAGGAGGAAGTCCGGCGTCCTAGCCCGAAATTTCTGAACTCCCTTCTTTTCCACAAGCTTCTCGCGTTCGGTAAGAGAGGTCTTCGTCTTGTTGTATACCCCGAGCTTATTGGAAAGCGGGAGCTCCTCGACGCAGAGCAACTGATAGTCGGCGGTGTGGGCGTTAAACTTTTCGCCAAAATCCTCGCCTTGGATGGTCTGGTGATTATCCGGTCCAAGAAGCCGCTTGATGAGTTCCAGAAGCTGTCCTTTGCCGATCTGTTGTTCAGGGCTTGCAAGCAGATAGGCGTGACGGATTTTTTCACCGGGATAGCGAACGATGAAGGAGAGGCAATCCAGCAGGTGTTTGAGGGCGATTTCGCCGTCGTCGGGATCACAGAACAGCAGGTCAAGGTGACGCCGGAAGACAGGCCACTCTCCTTGTGCGGGCTGGAGCGGCGAGGGCGTCCACAAATTCAGGACAGGGAGGCCATCGTCGGTTTTGGTTATCCGGTTGTGATTGCCGGGGAGGTATTGAGCAAGGCGGACGCGCTGAGCCTGGGGAGAAGCCAGAAATGCGGCGTGGGCCTTACCGTCGAAAAGGTAGCCAATCTCGGAGTCGAGGGCATCGGGGGAAAGCTCCATTTCCCGGCTGAAATGGTCCAGGTCGAAATAACGGAGATTGGGAGTTCCAACGCGGACGAAGCGGCGTAGCGCGTCGGCTCTTTCAATATCGGAAGGGATGCCAAAGCCAAAGGTAATGGGCGAGCGGTCTTGATCCATCAACGGGCAATCCGAACATTTCTCAGCGCCGCAGGTTTGCTGAATGGTCTCGCATTTGTGCGGCGGCGTGCGGCGTGCCATATAGGTGGCGAATTGGGCTTCGCTGAAACGGTCATCAAGCCGGGACAGGTCACGTGCGATGCTCTCGCCATCTTCACAGGCGCCAGCAAAGCTTAGGAAGTGGTGCCATTCAGGTTCGGGCAGGCGCGCACCGGCTTCCATCCGTGCGACCCAATCGGCAACGATGCGGCAGTGGGTTTTGATGGCATAAAAATCAGCGGCATCGCGGCGGTCGCGATAGTCGAGCGTGTTCAACTTGCTGGCTATCACGGCAGTCTCGATAGCCGCAGGCAAGGGATTGGCTTTATCGGCCCAAGCCTGTAATTCAGCGGCGCTATAGCGAAGGTTCGCATCCGCGCTGACAAGCAACACGGGTTTGGCGATGCCGTTCTTCCGATTCCACGTTCCGGGATAGCGAAGAACGCGGGCAAGGTCGGAAGTGTCGTTAAGCTTCCAGCGGTGCCTCTCTCTGGCCTGTTTGATGATGGCTTGCTGAAAGTGACGATGCATGGTCCGGGCTTCATGCGCGGGCATGAGGTCCTTCAGAAACCACCGTATGTGCAAGCCATTGCCGGAATGGATGATGGAACTCGGAGGCGGAAGGCCGATATCGGTGATGAAGGCCTGGAGTTCATCAAAGCTCTGCGGAATTGCCGCTTCGGCGTGAGCATCGAGGTTGTCGGGGGTGAGGACATCGGCGTCGAAGTGAAAGGCAGACAGATAGCCGATATACGAGGAATCACCACGCTTTCCCGGCAGGGGTTTTCGGTTGAGAATGGCGTCGGTGAAATAGACTTCATGAGAACGGGCTTGCGCCTTCATGAAGGAGTCGGCTTCGGACAATTGGTCCATCGTGAAGAAGCCAAGCGGGGGGAAGGCATTGCCGACCTTGTGGCTCACGGAAATGATACCATCTATGGGGCGGTGGCGGTGTAGCATCTCAAGGAAGGTGGCAGACATTAGACTTCCCGGCAGTTTTCGAGCAGGGCCTCGATCTCAGAGATTTTCAACAGAGCTCGTTTGCCGATTTTGATGCGATTGAGTTGCCCGGAAGCGATAAGGTTGTACAAAGTGGATCGGCTCAGGCCGGTCATCTTGGCCGCGTTAGGTATCGTGCAGGTGAGTTGCGAGTTGTACATGGTTTATCCTCGTTGTTTGCTATGAGGATAAATGGCTCTTGCCATAAAAACTTAAAGACAGGAAATGATTCACAACGATTCATTAAGATTCACTATTATATAGGAACGTTTACCTACGTCGCCCTTCTGCTATCGATATGATATCACGCCCATTTTCTCAAAATCGCCCGGAGTTGGTTTGACCCCATTGGAGCGCCAACGCTCTGGGAGTGCTGTAAAAATCGTGGTACCCTTCCCCTTGCGGCGAACTGAGATTGAAGGCACCCTGGCTCGCTTAAGCATAGCAGCAGCCACCTTCATCGTCAGATGAGGCTGGTATGTCTCTTGGTGCAAAAGACCCGAATTCAACCAGAAAGCATGCCGAGCACGGTAGCATCAAGCTTTGGGGGTACTATTGGGGGCATCACGCTAAGACGAAAAATATTTTTATCTTTATTATCAGCGACTTAAAAGATAATTTCGGCTTCGGCATGGGCACCAAAACCTTCTGCTTTGCCGAATATATATAGTAATTTCAACGAGCTAAGCCTCAAGGAAGGCTGAGCCGTACTGCTCAATAGCAGTCCTCCTGGGTGATCTCCACTACAAGTTTTTTCGAACTTCCGTCTTTTCTGAAGGTTAGCCTAAACATCTCGGGTGTTCCAGAAAGAAGAAGCTTGCTGATGCTGGGGCATACCGTCGGTATTATCTGATCTATATTATCTTCGTTGGCGACCGCTGCCGCGTTTCCAAACAGCGTGTAATCATAGCCAATCTCACCAGAAGGCATAGAAACACGATCCAGTCTTGCTTCTGCATCGATCATTTTCGGAAGACCTTCGTTGGTTCTTTGAGCCTCCAACACGTTGTCGAAGTAAAGGGCTGCGGATTTGTTGTGCAAAATTGGATAAAGCGAAACGAGGACAACCGGAAAAACCTGCCACATCGTTCCCAATTTGGAGGCCTTCCGGAGGATTGCGTAAACAACAAGGCCAATGACCCCTAAAGTTACAGCCGCTGCTGTATAGCTGACCCAAACTGGCAGCGCTGCTACATCAACCACTTCCATTCCCCATTTCGTCCAGATAATCACTCAGCCTTCAACCGGCTGTCAACGATATCTGCCCCCATAACTCCATCTCCCACGCCCTCGGCTATCCGACCACGGTGGCATGCCGTGAATCGGCGAGTGCCTGGATAAGCCAATAGCGCCGGCTCATCGGAGCCGGCGATTGTTTGTTTGATTGAAACAACAGATACAGAAAGTCGTCGGCACCCGTTGCGCCATTGCTCGGTCAGCCGTGCGATCAGACTGTATGGAAATCCCCGGCAGTCAGGGCCAGGTTCGGATCGAGATGGGCGATCTCGACCGCCGCACCGTGGCCCGAGCCATCGGCGTCGTAGAAGAGGTCGCCGGTGCCGGCATTGTAGATGATATGCTGGTTGGCGGTCGTGGCGGCAGCACCGATCTTGAACTCGGAGGTTGCAAGCGTGCCGACTGCAAGTTGCCTAAAAGCGTGATGAGTGAATTCGAACGAATCGGCGCTGACATCGAAGCCTATGACCTGATCGATATTGTCAGCGGCAGCGGCAGTCGAAAAACGGAACGTGTCCGCGCCGCCGCCGCCGATCAAAGTGTCAAAGCCGGCGCCGCCGGAGAGGCGGTCGACGGCCGCACCGCCGCGCAACGTATCATCACCGCCCTGGCCATCGAGGCGCAGATGGTCGGCGAGGACAAATACCGGTGCGTTGGCGACCGCCTGGACCGCCGCATACATGGTATCATTGCCGGCTGTACCCTCCCAGTTGACGACATTGCCTTGCGCAAATGTCGCGCTCATCGACTGGATGGCCTGCCCGAGTTCGAAGGAGAGCGTCGCGACCTTTCCGTCGCTGATGCTGAATTCGATGCTCGAGGCGTGCGACAATCCACCGAAGATCGAACCATCGTAAGGCGATAGCGCGGCAATGTTGGCGGCAGTATCGCTGATGACGACATCGACATCCTGATCCTTCGCCAGCATGTCGTTCATCGCGTAATCCTTGTAGATCCCGAACATGGTGTGAACATAGGAATAGACCGAGTTCACCGCATCGAAATCCGCCACCGTGTCGGTGATCGCGGTTTCGAACCGCCCATGCACGAATGAATTCGACTGATGCGCCCAGACATAGCCCTGGGCAGTGTATTCCTCGAAAAGCGGCGTGCTGATGATGGAGTTATGGATGCCTGGCATGACGTATTCCTTTCGTTGAACGGGAATCGGATCGTCTGGGAGAGGCGAATGGAGGATTCCCTCTTGGCAAATGCTGACTAAAACTTATCGGAATGGGCCGCTCGACGCTGTTCCGTTCGGAACAACGGTGGATTTGCCCCATAATATTCGTTTGATTTACGAAACTGGTGAGGTGCCGTTGTTTTTTCCGCGACCCTCGGGAATGGCAAAGCTCCTGGAATCTCGCAGCGCCACGGGCTTTTAACTTACGCTGTCTCGGCAGAACTCCGGCTCTCAGGAAGTTTCATCGAACCGTCTTCAAGTGCGAACGGGCGGCGCGACGGAACTTTTCACCCGGCGAATCATTGCAAAGACATGAAAAGCACAGGACAGAACGCCCGTCGTGGCATGATGACCTTCGTGGCCACGATCTTCTCCATCGCCTGCATGATCGTGGTGATGTATTTTGTCGTCTTCCATCCAGGCACGCCCGCGCTGCCCGGCTGACGCATGAGGAGTCCCGACATGGGCATCATGGAAAGAATCAAACGCGCCTTCGGCGGCGACACGCCGGAAGTCGTCCAGGACGAGGCCGATACGCCGGAGGCGAGCTATCTGGGGACGCAACTGTCGACGACGGGCGTGATCCCGGACGTGTCGACATCGGCGACGGATCCGGCCATGCGTGACGTTGCCGCCAGTGGCGTGCAGCCGATTTCCAAGCGGGCCGAGATCGAGCGGGAACAGAACCCCGAAGCCCGCCGCGACAACGAGGTCGTACGAAAACCCTGATGTGATAACGCCCACCTCGATCACGCGGCCGAGCGGCTGTGTGACGACGCGTCCCATAGCCGTGCGAGCGTAAGAGCCAATCTCAACGCCAAACAGACCCTGCAAGGCACGCCAGCTTGCGGCGGATCGACAAACGGTCCGGACCTGTGACACCCGCCAGCGAAAAGCAAGGATGTCGACATGCAGGCAACCGACCTCGTCCCCCCCCCAAAATGATCGAGGACTATCAGTGCGACGGCGCGGTGCTGGTCAAAGGCCTGTTCGCGCCTTGGGTGGAAGAACTGCGGGCCGGCATCAGGCGCAACATGGACGAGCCCAGCCCTTATGCCTCCGAGAACCTGAAACCCGGCGAAAGCGGCCGCTTCTTCGACGACTATTGCAACTGGGAACGCATTGCGGAATTTTCCGATGTCATCCGCCAGCCGCTTGTGGCGGAGGTCGCCGCGGCGCTGATGCAATCCGAGACGGTGCAGATGTTCCACGACCATGTTCTGGTGAAGGAAGCACAGACCTCCAAGCCGACGCCATGGCACCAGGATGGGCCCTATTATTTCGTCGAGGGCCGCCAGACGGTCAGCTTCTGGTCGCCGCTCGATCCGGTCAAGGAGGCCAGCCTGCGCTGCGTCGCCGGCTCGCATCTCTGGGAAAAGCAGGTGCTGCCGACCCGCTGGCTGTCAGAGCAGAATTTCTATCCCGACCCGAGCGCCTATATGCCGGTGCCGAACCCGGATGCGGAGGGGATGAAAACCCTCGAATGGGACATGCAGCCGGGCGACGCCGTGACCTTCAACTTCCTCACCCTGCACGGCGCCCGCGGCAACGACAGCGGCATTCGCCGCCGCGCCTTCTCGCTGCGCCTCGTCGGCGATGATGCCCGCTATGTCGAACGGCCGGGCCGCACTTCGCCATCCTATCCGGGGCATAACATGCAGCCGGGACAGCGGCTCAGGGAGGATTGGTTTCCCTATCTCAGGGGACGCGCGACGGCTGTCTGATTTTTCGGATTGCGACGAACGCACTGCTTGATTTGACGTAGGGAACAAGCAAGGATGGCGTCAGGTCCAAGTCTGTATATCAGTGATTTAAAATGAGCATATTAACCCCATTTCGCAATCGTCATCCGCTTGTCGCAGTCCTTGTCAGTTATTGCCTCGGCGTCCCGGCTGGCATGGCCTATATCGGGCGCGGGCGGCTCAGCATTGTCTATTTCATTCTGACTGTTCTGATCTGTCCCTTTGCGGGCATCCTGTTCGTCGGTGAAACCCGCCCGGGCATCTATGCTGCCATAGCCGGAATCGTGCTGCTGTTTCTCTTGGTCGGCCTTGTTCACACATTCATCTTGGCGCGCCGGATCCCGCCAGGAATGCAATACAAGTGGTATTCCAGATGGTATGGAGTCATCCCGATCTTCCTTCTTGTACCGTTCACAATTGCATTCGGTATGCGGTCATTCATCCTGCAGCCGTTCACCATCCCATCGGGGGCGAACATTCCCACTATTGTGATCGGCGATTATCTGTTGGCGTCAAAAATGGCCTATGGCTACAGCGAGTTTTCGATCCACTTCATGCGGGGCCTCGCTAGTTTTTCCCTGCTCAGAATCCCGCCCGCCCGCGGCGACATGGTCATATTCGGCCGGCCCAGCGACCCAAGCATAAACCAGATCATGCGAGTGATCGGCCTGCCCGGCGACCGAGTGCAAATGAAGGACGGAATTCTCTATCTGAACAACTTGGCGGTGAAACGCGAACCAGCCGGTACCTACACCAATACCGGCAATGATAACGGCGTCTCATATTCCGAGGTCCCAGTCTTCCGCGAAACCCTCCCCGGCGGGAGGACCTATCTGACGCTGGATCTGAGCGACGACGCCGAAGGCGACAATACTCAGATCTTCACGGTTCCGCCTGGTCACTATTTCGTGCTCGGCGACAACCGGGACAACAGCAACGATAGCCGATTCAGTATGGGCTTTGTTCCCGAGCACTATATCTATGCCAAGGCGCTCTCTGTTTATGACGGCACGAAGCCCGGTTTTCCGTTTCGAACAATCCAGTGACGTGCGTCTCTACTTTCACCCGCTCGACTGGCTCCCTCGCCGCAGGTTTGCGTGGCGCCAAATCAAGATGGAATTCTCATGGACCCGTTGACTTTACCGGCGCTCGGCCTGGCCCTTTTGATGCGCATCTTCATCTTTGAACCGTTTACGATTCCGGCGGGCTCAATGGTGCCGACCTTCGACATAGGCGACTATGTGATCGGCACGAAATTCAGCTACGGCTACGACCAGTTCTCGATCCCCTCGCCGATAAAGGCTGATCTGCCGGAGTTCCAGCTTATGAAAGGCGTGCCGAAGCGGGGGGATGTCGTCTTCTTCGCCTATCCTCCCAATCCATCTATCAGCTATGTCAAGCGTGTCATTGGCCTGGCCGGTGACCATGTGCAAATGATCGATGGCATGACCTACCTTAACGGCAAGCCGTTGCCTCGCCACCTCGTCGCGCACTATCACGGCCGGACGCCCGGCTATGATGGGGATGCGATCTATCGGGAAACGCTCCCCGATGGAACGAGCTACGATGTCATGGAAATCACCGACAATGGCGATGGCGACAACACGCAGGAATTCGTGGTGCCGCCGGGACATTGCTTTGTCCTCGGCGACAACCGCGACAACAGCGCCGACAGCCGCTTTCAGGTTGGCTACGTGCCTTACGCCAATATCTTCGCTAAAGCACTCGTCAAGGTCGACTATTACGGCCCGAAACTGAAGGCGCACTCCATCCGCTGAGCCTACTTCACCCGCTCGATCAGCTCCATCGCCGCATGCGGGTTGCGCTCCTTGAAGCCGCTGATCACATAGAGGAACACGTCCCTCGCCTCGGCCTTCGGCTGATCCTTCGATGCGGCCTTGAGGTCATCCGGCACCTTGCCCGCAGCCCATTCCTTCGCCCTTTCGGCCCAGCGGTCGAGCACCTTCGGCGCATAGCCCTTGGCGTGGTCCTCGGTCGTACCCATGATCCGGGCATAGACGAAGGGGGCTGTAATATCGGCGATCTCAGGGAATTCCGAATCGCCAGCGGTGATGATCGCCACCTTGTATTCCCTGAGCAGCGCGATGAAATCCGGCGCGCCGAAGCTCTCATGCCGGACTTCGACGGCGTGCTGGATCTTGCGGCCATCCACCTCCTGCGGCAGCAGTTTCAGGAATTTCTCGAAATCGTCCGGATCGAATTTCTTCGTGCCCATGAACTGCCAGTTGATCGGCCCGAGCTTTTCCTTGAGCAGCAGAATGCCGCTGTCGAAGAATTTTTCGATCGAACCGCCGGCCTCGGCCAGCACCCTCTTATTGGTGGCGAAACGCGGCGCCTTGAGCGAAAAGACAAACCCTTCGGGGGTCTCGTCATACCATTTGGCAAAACTGTCGCCCTTGATCGAGCCGTAGTAAGTGCCGTTGACCTCGATCGAGGTCAGCTTGCTTGCGGCATATTCCAGCTCGCGCTTCTGCGACAGTTTTTCAGGATAGAACGTGCCTCGCCAAGGCTCGAAGGTCCAACCGCCGATGCCGATCCGGATCGTTCCCGCGTCCTTGCTCATCTCGTCCTCCGCTTTTGTGACTTTGTTCTAGTACCTCTGCACAGAGGATTTGACGGTTTGGTTTGGCTGCAATGTTGGCAGGCAGTTGTGGTGGATGAGTAGTTCGACACTGCGTGCGATGCGTGGCTGCCTGCGGATCAGGCCGTTGCTTTCGAGCGTGAGCAGCATCTGGTGGA